>NZ_CP163421.1:1200000-1570000 GCF_041429775.1 Glycocaulis abyssi
GCTCCAGACGACGCCGAGGAACAGCACCAGCACGATGGCGGCGGCCAGCAGCAATATCGGCCCGCGCCGCCCCTGCCCGTCATCGCGGGCATCGAACGTGTCGTAGGCGTCCGGATCGTAATCGGTCGAGTTTCGGTCCCGAGAGGGCATGGTTTTCCCGTTGACGGCGATTGGCGCGAATCAGTGCACGCGCCTCTGGTTAACAGAGTATCAATTAGTGGCCGGCCATGCGCGGCTGCGGCGCGCAGCTTCCACAGGTTTTAGCGCCAGGCTTCTACATGGAAGAGCTGGCGATGTTGATCGATCGCATAGCGGTCTGTCATCCCGGCAATGTAGTCGCACACCACACGCGCCGTCTCCGGGCTGCCGGGCGTATCGGCCTGGCGGTGGAACTCGGTCGGCAGCAAGGCGGGATCATTGAGGAAAGCCTCGAACAGCTCCCTCACGATCCGCTTGCCCTTCTCCTTGGCGCGCTTGACCTTGTATTGCAGATACATGTTTGCGTAGAGGAAGCGGCGCACCGCAGACAGCTGCACCAGCATGCTTTCAGAAAAGCTGACCACCGGATGGTCCAGCGCACGCACCGCTTCGGGACTGTCGACGCCTGAAGCCGCCAGCCGCGCGCGGGTTTCCTCCAGCACATCATTGACCATCAGCCCAATGAGGCGGCGGATCGCCTCGTGAATGGTCAGGCTGGTGCCGATATCGGGATATTGCTCACGCACGGCCCGGAACACATCGCCCACCAGCAGCAATTCCATCACCTCGTCCAGCTTCAATATCCCGGCGCGCAGCCCGTCATCAATATCGTGATTATTGTAGGCGATATCATCCGACAGGGCGGCAATCTGCGCCTCGACCGAGGAATGGGTGTGCAGCTCCAGCCCGCGCCAGTCCTCATAGGCGGTAAAGCCCCAGGGCAGCTTCGCCGGATCATCGCCCTTCTTCATCAGCGGACCGTTATGCTTGACCACGCCCTCCAGCGTCTCCCAGGCCAGATTCAGCCCGTCAAACTCCGGATAGCGCCGCTCCAGCAGGGTGATGACGCGCAGTGTCTGGGCGTTGTGGTCAAACCCGCCAAAGCCCTTCATCGCATCGGCAAGCCCGTCCTCGCCCGAATGGCCAAAGGGCGGATGACCGAGATCATGGGCGAGTGCGGCGGCTTCCGCGAGGTCCTCATCAACCTGCAGGGCGCGCGCCAGCGTGCGGGCAATCTGGGCGACTTCCAGCGAATGGGTCAGGCGGGTGCGGAAATGATCGCCCTCATGGGCGACGAAAACCTGCGTCTTCTCTTTAAGCCGCCGAAAGGCCGTGGAGTGGATGATGCGGTCCCGGTCACGCTGGAAAGCCGAGCGCGTGGCGCTCTCGGCCTGGTGATGCAGCCGCCCGCGCGTTTTCGCCGGATCGCAGGCATAGGGCGCGCGGGTGAACACCATCAACATCACTCCTTCACGGGGCCAGCCCTTCCATCGGCGGTCCTCTGCGTCCATATATCGGGTGTATTGCCAGTCGGGAACCGTAGAACGCCATGAGCGAAGCCCAGATCAGCCTGTCAGAGACAGCCGCCCGCCAGATCCTTCAGATCCTGAAAGGCCAGGACAAGCAATTCCTGCGCGTCTCGGTGATTGGCGGCGGGTGTTCCGGCTTTTCCTATCAGTTCGATCTGGAGAGCGAGCGCAGCGAAGATGACCTAGCCATCGAGCGCGACGGTGCCACCGTGCTGATTGACGAGATGAGCGTCGATTTCCTCAAAGGGTCTGAGATCGATTATGTCGACGAGTTGATCGGCGCATCCTTCCGCATCCACAATCCCAACGCCACCGCTGCCTGCGGCTGCGGGACGAGCTTTTCGATCTGATTTCTCCATAACTTTCTGGGGGCTGAACCATGGACGTTATCGACGCTCTGAAGCGCCGCATTTCCACGCGCGCCTTTCTCGATACGCCCGTCAGCGAGGCGGAAGTGCGCGAGCTGCTCGATGCCGCGCGCTGGTCAGCTTCTGGTGGCAATCTCCAGCCCTGGCAGGTGCATGTGGTGGCGGGTGTTGCCCGCCAGCGCGTGATCGACGCGGTGCAGAAAAAGCTCTCCACCGATCCCTTCACCAACGAATCCGCCTTCCCGGTCTATCCCGAAAGCCTGTGGGAGCCCTATCGCTCGCGCCGTTTTCAGGTCGGCGAGGACATGTATGAGCTTTTGGGCATACCGCGCGAGGACAAGGGCGCGCGCCTTTCGCACCTGATGGCCAATTACGAATTTTTCGGCGCGCCGGTGGGCGTGTTCTTCTCCATCGATGAGCGGATGAATCCCAATCAATGGGCGCATCTTGGCATGTTTATGATGAGCTTCTGCCTCGCCGCTGAAAGCAAAGGGCTCGCCACCTGCATGCAGGAAGCGTGGACGCTGCACGCCGGAACCGTGGCAAAGGCGCTTCGCATCGAAAAGCCGCAAATCGTCTATTGCGGGCTGGCACTCGGCCATGCGGACAAAAGCGCGAAGGTGAACCAGCTGCGCACACGGCGCGCGGACGTGGATGAATTTGCGAGCTTTGAGGGGTTTTAGTTTTCCTGCTTCCTCATTCGAGCTTTCCCGACGAAAGTCGGGATCCAGTTTCTTGATAATGCGGATGCGCTGCTGGGCAAGAAGAGGGCTGGACACCGGCTTTCGCCGGTGAAACGCGAGGTGGCGGGATGCTTGACCTGAGAATGGGTCCCCGTTCCCCGTTTTCACGGGGACAGGCGGGGCGGGGGACCCCGGTGGAGATGGTATCGGTCAAGTTGGCAGGATTTTCAGAATGGCAACACAGCCGGGGTCTCCCGCACCGACGGGAGACCCAGCTTTTTTCTGATGCTCTGCACATCACCCGCCTTCGCGAAGAATGCGTTACGCAACCAAAAGAGCTGGGTTCCGGGTCTCCGCTACGCTCCGCCCGGAATGACGAATGGATGGGATAACCTCACACCCCACACGTGAACTCCCCCGCGCAGAAGGTTGAAATCGCCCACATATAGCCGGTCAGAAGGCCCACCCAGAGAAGGGATGGCAGGAAGACCCACGCTACGCCAGCGCCGGGCCTGCGCGTCCAGAACACGATCCAGCCAATGAGAAGCCCTGCCCCGGCCACGAACGGTCCGGCCAGCAGGAAATACAAAACCACGCGCATGAGATCGCGGTCCGCACCGCTTTCCACCGCACCGGCATAGGCCATCATCGACGCGCCCCAAGTCGCCGCGCCGAACAGCGCGACCGCCGCTGCAGCCACACTTGCCAGCAACAGGGTGAGAACTGCTAGAAAGGTGATGCGCCGGCGTCGGCCGGAAATGTCGTCCACCGGGTCTGTGTTCATGTCCGGCCCCGATCAGCCTGAAATACCCAACCCTCGACCAAGGCAGTCTAGCATGACTCTCTCAATCGCCACATGGAATGTGAACTCCATCAAGGCGCGCCTGCCCAACGTGCTCGAATGGCTGGGCGAGGCAAAGCCCGACATTGCCTGCCTGCAGGAGATCAAATGCCAGGATGAGGGCTTCCCGCGCGAGGAGATCGAGCGGCTGGGCTATAATATCGAGACGGTGGGCCAGAAGAGCTATAACGGCGTCGCCCTGCTCTCGCGCTTTCCCATTGAGGAAGTGGCCGAGCGCGCCCTGCCCGGTGGCAATGGCGAGGAAGAACAGGCCCGCTATATCGAGGCGGTCATCAGCGCGTCGGGGGGCCCGGTGCGCGTGGCGAGCATCTATCTGCCCAATGGCAATCCGGCTCCGGGGCCGAAATACGATTACAAGCTGGAATGGATGGCGCGCCTGCACACGCACGCGGCCAGGCTCCTGGCCTATGAAGAACCGCTGGTTCTGGCGGGCGATTACAATGTCATTCCGCGCGACGCCGATGTGCATGATCCGGCCGCGTGGGAGGGCGATGCGCTGACCCTGCCGGCCAGCCGCGATGCCTTCTTTGCGCTGCAATGGCTGGGCTTTACCGAAGCCTTCCAGCATCTCGATGGCCGCGCGCACCAGTACACATTCTGGGACTATCAGGCCGGTGCGTGGCAGAAGAATAACGGCATCCGCATCGACCATCTCCTGTGCTCGCCGCAGGCGGCTGACCGCCTGAAATCGGTCGAGATTCACAAGGATGTGCGGGGCAAGGAAAAAGCCTCCGACCACGTGCCCGTGGTCGGGACTTTTGATCTCTAAAGCCGTCTATCTAGGCCCGCTGAAAATCGTAGAAATCGCCGCCCAGACCCATGATACGCGTTAGCGCATCCAGCGCCGCGCGGCTTTCATCCACCAGCGCGGGATCAGCCAGCTCCGTCAGGCTCAGGCTCTCGCGGTAATGGGTCTTGGCCCAGTCGGTCAGCGCGGCAAACAGCCGGTCATCCAGCATCACGCCCGGATTGACAGCCTTTAGCTCCGCCGGCGTCAGCACGACGCGCAGGCGCAGACAGGCAGGCCCGCCACCATTCCTCATGGACTGGCGCACATCGGCAAAGTCCACGCGCCCTATCGGGCCATTGCCCGCCACCATGCGCTCGCAATAGGCGCGCGTTGAGGCGGTCTCTTGCGTCTCTTTGGGGGCGAGCAGCACCATGCGGTCTTCGCCCGGCCAGTCGAGAAGCTGGGAGTTGAAGATATAGCTGGTGATGGCGTCTTCTATCGGCACTTCGTCCTGCGCCACCTCGACAAAGACCGGATCAAACAGGCCCTTGGCCGCCGCGCGGATGGCATCGAGTGTGGCTTCCGTGTCCTCAAAGGCCAGCTCGTGGAAGAAGAGAACCCGGCCATTGCCGACGCACACTACATCATTGTGGAAGGCCCCTGCCTCAATGGCGGCGCGTGACTGGCGCACGATCACGGTGCGTTCAGGATCAAGCCCGTGGCGGCGGGCAATCGCCTCACACGCCTGCTTTGTCTGGCGGGCCGGAAAGCGCGCCTGCCAGCTTTCAAATGCGTCACGGCCATAGACGAGGATTTCCACGCCCGGCGCGCCATGCTCGGCGCACAGGCGCACATGATTGGCCGCGCCCTCATCACCAAACGCAGACTGCATCGGCAGCGGGTCATGCACCGCAAACCGGCCCTCATCGGGGAAGATGGCGCGCAAGGCCCGCGCCGTCTGCGGCCCCTCGATGGAGCGGTGAAGGGTGGAGAGAAGATTGGCCGCGCTCATGTGCAGGCGGCCATCGGCTGTGTCTGCACTGGGAGAAACCGTGGCCGCATTGGCCGCCCACATCGGACTGGCCGAGGCCATGTTACGTGCCAGCACCGGCGCGCGGCGAAAGGCGCTCTCCCAGACCTGGCCGTCCGTGCCGGTAAAGCCGAGCGCGCGAAGGCCGGGGATAAAAGGGCGCTCATGCGGCGGCAGGAAACCCTGCACCAGCCCGGCATCGGCAAGGCGTTTGGCCTTGGCCAGCCCCTCCAGCACACCGGCGCGCGGGGCAGCAATATTGCCCGCATTCTTCGCGCTGGCGAGATTACCTTCGGCGAGCCCGGCATAATTATGCGTCGGGCCGACCAGCCCGTCGAAATTGGCTTCCAAGGCGCTCATCAGATGCCTTTCACCGGCAGGGGCGCAAGCTCAGGCGCAGCCTGTGTCGCGACCGGATAGGCGCAGTAATCGGCTGCGTAGTACGCGCTGGGGCGCAGATTGCCGGACTGGCCCGGCCCGCCAAACGGCATGGAGGACGCAGCTCCTGTGGTCGGCCGGTTCCAGTTGACGATACCGGCGCGCGAACCCGCCCAGAACCGCTTCCACAGGGCCGCATCATCACTGACCAGCCCCGCGGCAAGGCCGTAGGCGGTGTTGTTGGCCTCGGTGAGCGCATCCGCAAAGCTCTTCGCCCGGCGCACCTGCAATAGCGGCCCGAAGACTTCGTGATCTGGCGTTTCAAGCCCGGTTACATCGATAAGCGAGGGGCTGACAAAGGCGGGGCCAGCGTCCAGGCGCTTTGCCTCCAGCAGCACTTTGCCGCCGAGCGAAGCCAGATCAGCTTGCGCCTTGATGACCGCATCTGCGGCATGCGGCGTCACCAGCGGCCCCATGAAGGGTTCAGGATTGGTGTTCCACGCCCCGATGGTCAGGCGCCCGGCCATGTCCGCAACCGCGCTGACCACCGCATCACCGGCTGCGCCTTCCGGCACAATAAGCCTGCGCGCACACGAGCAGCGCTGACCGGCGCTGATATAGGCCGACAGGATGGCGATGCGGGCTGCTGCGTCGGAATCCTTCGCATCCCAGACCACGAGCGGGTTATTGCCGCCCATTTCCAGCGCGAGCTGGATGCCGGTGCGCCCGGCAAACTTCCTGTGGATGAAGGCGCCGGTCGTCCACGAGCCGGTGAAGAGCACGCCGTCGAGTTCCGCATCATCCAGCGCCGCCGCGCCGGTCTCGCGCGCGCCCTGTACGAGGTTCAGTACGCCCTTCGGCAGGCCCGCCTCTTGCCAGCATTCCACCATCAGCGCAGCCGTGGCGGGCGTCAGCTCGGAGGGTTTGAAGACCAGCGTATTGCCCGCCAGAAGCGCAGGCACGATATGGCCGTTCGGCAGATGGCCGGGGAAGTTGTACGGCCCCAGCACGAACAATACGCCCAGCGGCTTGTGGTCCAGCACGGCCTCGCCGAACTCCGACGCTTCCACGCGCCGCCCTGCCCGCTCCTCGCGCGCCTTGATCGAAATGGCGATCTTGCCCGCCATCGCGCCAGCCTCGCCGAGTGCTTCCCACAAGGGTTTGCCGGTCTCGCGCGAGATCAGCTCGGCGAAAGCATCTTTCCGTTCCACCAGGATTGCACCGAAGCGCTCGACAATGGCGCGCCGGGTGTCGAAATCTGTCAGCGCCCAGTCAGGAAATGCCGCGCGGGCCGCAGCAAAGGCCGCGCGTACATCGGCCGCGCTGGCGGCATTGCCGCTCCACACCGTCTCGCCACTGGCCGGATCAAGAGAGGCAAAGGCTTCGCCTGCGCCCTTGCCCCATTCGCCGTCGATAAAGAGGCTGTTGCCGCTCATGTATTCACCCATACTCTTGCTGTGTTCCCATCGCTCAGATCGAGCGCGCGCCGCACGTCATCGCCCAGCGCAACCGTGTTATCGCTGACGCGGACCTCGCATCGCACCAGGCGGAAATCATCCATCCGGTCGGTGGAGACCATCGCCTCTACCGTCTCGCTGCCTGCTTCGCCGACCGTCAGCACCCGGCTTTCGCGGAGCGTGCGGATACGCTCGACCGGGCAGTCCACCAGCGGGCCGCCATCGAAAATATCGACATAGCGGTGATATTCGAACCCTTCCCATTCCAGCAGACGCTTTGCATTCACGCCGTGCGGGTGGGTCTTGCCCATCACCTCGCGCACGCCCGGGGGCAAGTGATCGAGATAGATCGGGTGGGTGGGCATCAGGTCAAGGATGAACTGGTTGTCGGTGGAGGCGCTCATCCGGTCGGCCTCGTCAAACGTCATGCGGAAGAATGGCCGGGTAACGTGATTGTAGAAGACGGACTCGCCCGCCTCGTCGACCACGCCGCGCAATTCAGCCACCACGCGCTCGCCAAAGCGCGAGCGGTCTGCGCCGATCAGCAGATAGCGTGACTGCGCCATCAGCCGCCCTGCCCCGCGCCCGCGCGCCGCGTCCGACACGAAGAGCGAGCCGACCTCGGTGCAGCCGGCAAAATCATTGACCAGCATCATCGCTTCCATGTCGAAGCGCTGGCCCGCCTCCTTGGAGGCTTGCGCGAAGGTCATGATCTTGAAGTCGAAATACGGCTTCTTGATCCCCACTGCGGCTTTGACCGCCGCCGTGCCGAGCACCTTGCCGCTCTCGGTGTCCTCCAGCATCAGCTGATAGGCCGCGTCGGAGCGATCAGGAATTTTCCCGGCAAACGCCTGTTCGGACCGGCTAAGCTTTTCAGCCAGCGCATCGGCGCTGACCGCCAGGCTGGTAAAGCCGGTCCCGGCCGAGGCCGCCAGGGCGGTAAAGGATGAATGATCCGCGCTACGCGCCGAACGCACCATCAACATGGCCGTATATTCCTGTTCCTAAAGGGCATTGGCGAGCGCCCGCGCCTCGCGGGCATCGAACTCGCCTTGGGCAAATTTCATCAGCATGACAGCCGACAGCTTCGCCTTCTCGGTGAAACTTGAGAGCTTGGCGATCTCCCGGTCTGAATGGATATCAGCGCCGCGTACACCCAGCGTATCCACATTCGGACAGCCCGACGCCCACAGATTATTGCCCTCGCAGACGCCGCCGGTCGGGTTCCATTTCAGGTCCAGGCCGATGGTGCGACCTGCTTCACGCGTCCATTCAAACATGCGCAAGTTTGCCGGCGTCATCGGCTTGGGCGGGCGGGTGAACCCGCCATGCAGATCCGCCATGATACCGTCGCGTGTGTTGATTTCGGCTACCGCGCGCTCGATCCCCTGCCGGGCCCAGCGCGCATCGTCCTCATCACCCACGCGCACATTGAAGCGTACGACGGCCACATCCGGCACCACATTGGGCGCGCCGCCGCCATCAATGCGCGAGACATTGATCGTCACGGCCTCCCGCTGGCCATTAAGCGCATCTATCGCCTTGGCGAAGGCCGCACCGGCGACAATGGCATTACGTCCCAAATGGTGCTCTCGCCCCGCATGGGCGGCCCGGCCCTTCACCCGCAGGGAGAAATTGCCCGAGCCTTTGCGCGCGCCGGCCAGCGAGCCATCAGCGAGCGCTGGCTCATACGTCATGCCGACATGGGCCTTCGCGCCGAGTGCCGCCAGCACCGGGCCGGAACCCAGCGAGCCGATTTCCTCATCCGGGCTGATAAGCACGTCATAGCCGACATTCTTCGCCCACGGGCTGCGCTCCAGCGCCAGAAGCCCGTGCACCATGACCAGAAGCCCGCCCTTCATGTCCGCCACGCCGGGACCGTTAAGCGTATCGCTGTCCACATCACGGCAGGTCTGGAAGGGGTGATCGGCGGCGAAAACCGTGTCCGAATGACCCGTCAGCACCACACGCACCGGCGCATCGGGGCGGGCAGAGACTTTCAGCGCGGGCGTGTACTCCACCGGCCTGATCTCGCCATCGGGCGTGACGGTTTCGGACGGCGCCAGTTCGACCGTCTCCATGCGTGCGTCGAGCCGTGAGAACGCCTCCTTCAGCTCGGCCTGCATCGCCTCAAGCCCTGCCGCATTGCGGCTGCCCGAATTGATGTCTGCCCAGCGCCGGACGGTGGCGATCATGGAATCGCCTTCACCGTCTATCCAGCCGAGGACGGATTTCTCATCCGCCGATAAGGTAAGCGCGCTCATCTATGCCTGCCCGATATTCTGCTGCATGCCGTATCAGACGTGTGAAAGCGCCTGCTCGAGATCGGCAATCAGATCGTCTGGATGCTCGATACCGATGGATACCCGCACCATGCCGGGCGCGAACTTCAGCCGCTCACGCAAGGCCGGATCGACGCCGGAATGGGTGGTGGAGCCGGGATGACAGATAAGCGTCTCGGTGCCGCCAAGGCTGACCGCCAGCTTGATGACCTTGAGTGCATTGAGCATGCGGAAAGCCCCTTCCTGCCCGTCTGTCACGTCGAAGGCGAAGGTGGAGCCGTGAAACTCGCCCGACTGGCGCTGATGCACGGTATGATCGCGTGATCCCGGCTCCAGGAAGCCGAGATAGCGCACCTTCTCCACCTTCGGGTGATCTTTCAGATAGGCAGCGACCTTTGCCGCACCGTCAAACGCGGCCTGCATGCGCAAGGTTACGGTCTCCAGCGAGCGGGCCAGCATCCAGCACGTATTGGGATCGAGATTGGTGCCAATGGCCGACCGCAGCTTGCGCACCGGGGCCATCACTTCGCTCGAACCCATCGCTGCACCGCCAATAAGGTCGGAATGCCCGCCAATATATTTGGTCAGCGAGTAGATGACGAGATCGGCGCCATGGGCCAGCGGCGACTGCCCGATAGGACCGAGCACCGTGTTGTCGACCACGATGACGGGGCGATGCCCCTGACGCTTGGCGATCTCATCGGCCAGCGTCTTCATCAGCGCCAGATCAACGATCTCGTTGGTGGGGTTGGTCGGGGTCTCGGTGTAGATCATCGCCACGCGCCCGCGCTTCATCGCGGCCTCGGCCTGCGCGCGGATTTCATCGTCCGGCGCACCGGCGACAAAGTCCTCCATCGCGATACCGTAATTGGGCATGATATTGCGGATCAGCGTCTCGGTGCCGCCATAGAGCGGGGTCGATTGCAGCACCACATCGCCTGCCTTGGCGAAGGCCAGCAGGACTGTGGAAATTGCACCCATGCCGGAGGAGAAGACACACGCCTCCTCCGCGCCATCAAACAGGGTCAGCCGGTCTTCGAGCACTTCCACATTGGGATTGTTGAAGCGCGAATACATCAGGCCCGGTGCAGCCGGATCACCATCCACCGCGCGTCCGCCCATGACACGGAAAAAGGCTGCGCCCTCTTCCGCACTCGAAAACACGAAGGTCGAAGTCTGGAAGATGGGCGGCTTGATCGCGCCTTCAGAGAGCTTGGCGTCAAAGCCATAGCTCATCATCAGGGTTTCGGGCCGCAAGGGCCGGTTGCCCAGGGCGCGCTTGCGATAGGGAGTTTCGGGTTTGCTCATCTGAGGGCCTTTTTTCAAATTCGGTTGGTGTCATGTCGCGGCGCGATTGCGCACGGCGCACCGGAAAGCAGGTATCCCGCCCGGCCATGACGTCATGGCCCTGTCTTGCGCCGTGGCGGCAGGCGGGTCAACCCGGCGCGAAGGCGCTGCGCCAGCGCAGCAAAGGATTGCTGGCCAGTCTGGCCCGGGCACAAAGAAGAACGGCCCGGTGAAAACACCGGGCCGTCCATCAGGCATTCAGACTATGGAGCGTGCGACTAGCGCAGATCCATCGTCACTTCCGCACGGCGGTTGAGCGGCTCGCGCACACCGTCACGGGTTTGAACAGCCAGTTGGGTCTGACCAAACGCGTTCAGAGAGATCGAACCCGTCGGGACGCCCAGACGAACCATCTCGTCACGAACCGCGCGGGCGCGGCGCTCGGAGAGGCCCTGGTTGTAGGTGGCCGAACCAGACGTGTCGGTGTGACCGTCGATCTGGACGCTGGCCACGCCGCAGTTGCGGGCGTTGTTGACAGCGTTGTTGACCACTTGACGGGCTTGATCCGTCAGGTTGGCACGATCCCACTCGAAGTACACCACGAACTGCGCGTCTTCGCATGCCGGCGGAGGCGGCGGCGGAGGCGGCGGAGGAGGCGGAGGCGGCGGGGGCGGCGGGGGCGGAGGCGGCGGGGGCGGAGCGGCAAACAGATAACGCAGGCCGATCCAAGCCTCGTGGCCACGCAGCGAACCAACGCTACCATTGGTGTAGGAGGTGGAGCCGTAACCGAAATAGCGATACTCGGTGTCGAGCATCACGTTGTCGGAGAGCACCCAGCCGATACCGGCCAGGAGGTGATAGCCGAGAGCGCTGTCATCGCCACGGATTTCAACCGGCACAGACCCGGCCATGGCCGTACCCGTGCTGGCGCCAATGCCGGAGAACTGCGAGCGCACATAGCCGATACCGGCACCGACATACGGACGGTACCAGTCAGAACCGGCAAAGTCATAGATGGCAGACGCCATCAGCGACCAGGCGTGAACAGAGCTGTTGCTCTCTTCAAAGTTGCCCATGGCACCAGTCTGGTTGAAGCGGTGAGCCAGCTCACCCTCAAAGCGCCAGTTGTTGCCGGTCTGATAGCCAAGCGCGAGCGCTTCGCGGAAATTGCTTTCGCCGCTGATTTGACGGCTCGGAGCGGCCGTGAAACCGGGGCTAGTGACGTTGGCATCGCCAGGAGCGCCATAACCAAGAGCGCCGCGGACGTACCAGCCTTCCTGAGCTGCCGCTACGGACGGCAGAGCAAGAAAGGCACCGACAGCAGCAGCTGTAAGAAGCCTATTTTTCATAATTCCCCCTCCGGACGCGGAATACGTCCTTCGTTGAGCGTGATGTACAAAGCGCCGTTTGGACGCACGAAACAGCCGGAACCCGGCGCTTCTGCTAATGGATTAGCGGATTTCTAACGAAGATGCCAGTGCTTCGGTTCCAAAAAGAATACCGCTCACGCAAGTATTCCGCGTTCTTTCAGCCCTGCAATGTCAGTTTGTGACATCGCGAGGCGTTCTTGCAACACTTGGAGCGTGTGCTCTGCGAATCGTGGCGGGGCCTTGTCATAGCGAGGCGGCGTCGCCGCCAGGCGCATCGGATTGGCCACCAGAGTCGCCGTTCCCGACCCGGTAACATCCATGCCGAATGTCAGCTCGCGCGCCAGCGCCTGTGGCTCCGAAAACACACTGTCGAGCCCCTGAATCGGTCCGCATGGTATGCCGGCGGCGTCCAGCGCGGCCCGCCACTCATCACTGGACCGGCTGCGCATGATGCGGGCGATTTCACCGCAAAGCTCTTCGCGGTATTCAACGCGCGCCGCGTTACGCGCATAGCGCGGATCATCGGCCCATTGCGGGCATCCCAGCACGCCGGCAAAGGCGCGGAACTGCCTGTCAGCGCCGACAGCGACCGCAATGCGGCCGTCCGCAGTGGGGAAATCCTGATAGGGAACAATATTGGGGTGCCGGTTCCCCATCCGGCCCGGCACCTTGCCGCCGACAAGGAAATTGCATGCCTGATTGGCCAGCATGGCCGCCTGCACGTCAAACAGGGCCATGTCTATATATTGTCCGCCCTTGCCCTGATCGCGCGCAACCAGAGCGGCCAGTATCGCACCGGCAGCATAGACGCCTGTGAACAGATCGACGATCGGCACACCGACCTTCACCGGCGCGTCCTCGCCGGTCACGCTCATCAGCCCGCCCATCGCCTGGATCAGAAAATCATAGCCGGGCAGGTGCGCGTTCGGCCCGGTCTGGCCAAACCCCGTTACTGAGCAATACACAATAGAGGGGTTGTCAGCTTTCAGCGTTTCATAGTCCAGACCGAAGCGTTTCAGTCCTCCGGTCTTGTAGTTTTCCACCACGACATCGCTTTGCGCGGCGAGCTGGCGGACAATCGCCTGCCCCTCAGGCTCGCGCAGATTGACCGCGATGGACCGCTTGTTGCGGTTGGCGCACAGATAATAGGCGGCATCGCCCTGCCGGCCGTCTTCGCCGGGCATGAAGGGCGGCCCCCAGCCACGCGTATCATCCCCGCCATCAGGATTTTCCACCTTGATGACGTCCGCGCCCAGATCTCCGAGTATCTGGGCGCACCACGGGCCTGCCAGCACGCGCGAAAGGTCGAGCACCTTGATATGGGACAGTGCGCCGTCGCTCTTTTCGGTCATGGGTTTTCGTTTCTCACAAAGGCCACACAAGAAGGATCATGGGCACACCCACCGCCACGACGACGACTTCCAGCGGCAGGCCAAGCCGCCAGTAATCGCCAAAGCGGAACCCGCCAGGTCCCAGGATAAGCGTGTTGTTCTGGTGGCCGATCGGCGTCAGGAAGGCGCAGGACGCCCCCACGGCCACGGCCATCAGGAACGGGTCGGGACTGACGCCCATTCCGGCAGCAAGGCTGATCGCGACGGGACACATCACCGCCGCGGTCGCGGCATTGTTCATGAAATCAGACAATGTCATCGTGACGACCAGAATGATCGCCAGCACCAGAGCCGGCCCGGCCTGCCCGGTGAGGGACAGGAGCTGATCGGCGAGGAATCCGGCAGCACCGGTGGTTTCCAGCGCTCCGGCCACCGGCAGGAGCGCGCCCAGCAGCACGATGACCGGCCAGTCGACATTGTCGTAAACATTGCGCAGCGGAATGATCCGCAGCACCATCACGGCCAGCACACCGGCGGCGAACGCCATGGCGGCGGGCAGCGTTCCGGTGGCCGCCAGCGCCACCGCGCCGCCCATGATGGCGGCAGCGGCAATCGCCTTGCGGGCATCGGGCAGGCGCAAGGGCCGTTCTGCCAGCGGCACACACCCCATGTGGGAGGCAAACTCTGCCAGCGCCTCTTCGCTGCCCTGCAACAGCAGCACATCGCCCTCTTTCAGCTTCATCGTGCGCAGACGCGCACGCGAGTGCGCGGCATTGCGCGAAACCGCCAGCAGATTGACCTGAAAACGGGTACGCAGACGGATGTCACTGGCCGAGCGCCCGGCGAGCGCCGAGCCGGGCGATACCGCATACTCGGCAAGGTGAACTTCATCAGCATGGACAATGCGCCGGCGGTCGCCGGGCGCTGCCTCTTCGGGCTGGACGGTCTCGTCTGCGTCTTCCTCGTCCTCAGGGACCGTGGAGGCTTCTTCTTCGAGCTGCAGGCCCAGCGCCGACAGCGCCGATGTCAGCCCCTCCGGATCCGCCTCGATGACAAGCAGGTCTCCGGCCTTCACCTTGCGGTTGGCGTGGGGAGAGGGATAGCGGGTCTCGTCGCGGATGAGGGCCAGAACCTGCGCACTGGCTTCATCCAGCTTGGCCTGCAGCTCGCGCAGGGTCTTGCCGTTGGCCGAGCTGTCATCCAGCACGCGCGCCTCGGTAAGATAGCTGCCCGTCTCGAAACCTTCCGCTGACGGAGAATGACGGCGCGGCACCAGCAGCCATGACAGTGCGAGCACGAAGAGAATGCCAGCGCCCGCCACCGCCAACCCCACGGGCGCAAAGTCGAACATGGCGAACGGCCCCGGACCAGCCTCTGCCCGAAAGCCCGACACGATCAGGTTGGGCGGGGTGCCGATAAGCGTTGTCATGCCCCCCAGGATTGACGCGAAGGAGAGCGGCATGAGCAGGCGCCCCGGCGGCAATCCCTGCTTGCGGGCGATCTGCAGCGCAATGGGCATCAGCAGGGCCAGCGCGCCGACATTGTTCATAAACGCCGACAGGAAGGCGGCCAGCACCGACAGCGATATCAGCATCACTGCGGGAGGCGCGTTTTTCGGCAGCACGGTACGCGCGATCACATCCACCGTCCCGGCCGATTGCAACGCGCCTGACAGGATCAGCACGCACGCCACCGTAATGACGGCCGGGTGGCCGAACCCGGCAAAGGCGTCCCCTGCAGGCACGAGGCTCAGCAGGACACAGGCCACCAGCGCCGCCAGCGCCACCACATCATGGCGCAGCCTTCCCGAAAGGAAGAGCGCCATTGTGGCGGCCAGGACTATTCCCAGAAGTATGATCGGCAGGGGCATTTGGGGTTCACCCACAGGTGCGCGCTTAAGTCCATGACGTCATGGACTTAAGCGCGCCGCCCTGCAAGGGGGTGGCCAGGGTCGGTAGCTGCACAACACAAATGCACTCCCACAAACATCCGTACGGTAGCTACTGGTCTCGCATCGCACGAACATCCATCAAGTACGCATTTCGCTTGGCGTTACCCCAGAAAACCATGGGAATGACCGCAGCGGTCACTATAGCAGTGACGAACCAGCCAACATTAGCACTCACACCTAACCTTATCGTCGACCTCTCTGCGGCCCACCCCATCAGACAGCTGACGACCGATACACACAAAAAGACAATCATTAACCACTGAAATAAATGCGCGTCTCGAACGAGCTTTTCAGGATATGGCTGACGTCGTTGGTCTATAAGAACCGTTAGATGGTAAGTCGCGTCCGTAAGCACCCAAAAAAAGTAAGCGGCTGCCAAGAAAATGATAGCTGCTCCAAACAATGGCCCGCCAGCCTCAGAGCCGCTTACCAAACCAGCGCCGGGCAAAACGGCTACGACACCGACACCCGCGATTATCCGAGTGCCCTCCATTGACTTGTATTCACTAGGCGTCACCAGAGTTTCCCTAGAAAGGTGTCAGGTCGGTCACCGCCGCAAAGATGGCCAGCGAAACCGCCGCCAGCCCCGTCAGCACAATTCCGCCCAGCGTGCCGATTGCCATGCGCCCTGAAGACAGGCGCGCGCCGGCCACCAGGAACAGGGCCGCCAGACCTGCAAGTCCGCCCAGCAATATGGCCCACGCGCCTATCCGGGCCGGACCGGCAAACCCGGCAATCAGCAGGATCGGGGAAATTTCGCTGGTATGCCAGGCGGCATAGCCGAGCACGGCAAGACCGCCAACGCCCAGCGCCGCTGCAACAACGCTGGCCGCCCGCGCGCCGCCGGTATTGGCAGACGCGTTGCGGTCAATACGGCGCAGAACGAATGCCACCGGGAACACGATCAGCGCGATACCGAGCAGGAGCGCAGAGATGCCGCCCCATGCGAGGAAAGCGAAGAAGCTTTCCGGCTCTTCCTCCACGCCCACAATCGCGCGAGCTACAAAGCGCGATGTCATCGCAATGACGAAGGACGGTTCGCCATTGGCTGTTTCCACACACGAGGTATCCAGCTCGGCAGACGGATCGTCGAAAAACGCCACCATGACCTCGGCCGTACACTCGTCCGAACGGGTAGGCCCGTGCCCGGCGAACGGCACTTCGAGATACTGGCCATTGGTAAAGCCCGGCATGATCTGGCGGGCAAGATCAGGCGGCGTGACCGGATCCCACGCCCCGTTCACGATAAGTGACGGGCCGTCAAAGCTGACAGGCATATAGTCAGCCCGGTCGCGCAGCCCCATACCGTATTGCTCGCACAGGGCCTGACTGGCCGCCGCGCCCTCAACAGAACCGATAAGGCCGGCAAGCCCCGGCACCTCGCCCATGTCCTCGGCGATCACCTGCGCACTCTGCCAAGTGTACCCGTCATTGCAGGAAATGGCCGCGTTCATGCCCGGAGAGAAATCCCCGCCGGCAAGGTCTCCGCCGCCGCCCAGCGCAATGGCGGTGAACACCGTCTCGTCGCGGCGCTCGGCAGCACGCACCATAGCGTTCAGAACAGCGGCGAGCCCCGGATAGGTGCTCTGCTCGTACATCATCATAAAGGGCGCAAAGGCGATGGCCTGGCCACCAACGCTCACCTCGCCACCGGGGAAGACTTCCGTGTCGGACACGGTCACGACAACCGGATTTTCCTGCAGCGAGGCGATGGCCGCATAGGTGCGCGCCTCCAGATCCGGATAGGCGCGTGCACAAGCCGCATCGCCCTCACACGTCGTCACGATGTGCTCAAGAACGCGCGCCGCCCAGCGGTGAATGCGCATCAGGTTTTCCAGATCGTTGGGAACGATGGCATCCAGCACCAGCGCGCGAATACCCTCCGCGTCGACACGCGTCAGCATCTGGCCCAGATGGGAGCCATAGGAAATGCCCCAGACATTCCAGCTTTCATAGCCCAGCGCCTCACGCAGCGCGCGCACATCGCGGGCATTTTCCACCGTGTTGTAGGCCGACAGGTCCACGCCCTCGGCCAGCGCGCGCTCAAAGCAGCGGGCAAGGCGGCGGCGCTCGAACTCTTCCTGCTCGGCCGTGTTGCGGGCAACGTTCAGCGCAGGCTCTTCAAGAGAATAAAGCGGGCAGAAATCACCTGACTGCGTGATGCCGCGCTGCTGCAGGATGTACACATCGCGCGTCTCGGTGGCCGCATGATCGACAAAGCGCTCCACATAGCTCGGCACACCGACGCCCGGCCCGCCGGTCAGATAGATGATCGGGTCGGCCAGCGGCTCGTAAGCCTGCTCTTCGCCATCATCTGGCTCGTCACCGTCTTCATCTTCCGGCCCGCGCGCGTGGATTTTCACGTACAGAAGCTGGATGACGCGGCTGGTCTCTGCCTCGCGGTTTTCGCGCACGGCCAGCAACCCGCAGCTTATCTCGCCCGGCTCATAGCCGATGGTATCGCGGAACGGGCAGATGACGGGGACGATATCGCCCTCCGCCAGATTATGCAGGGTTGGCGCGGGCAGGCTTTCCAGCAGGGAGGACGCCGCCTCTTCAGGCGCAGACGCTTCGTCGCCCGCCTCTTCTGATCCCGCCTCCTGGCCAGCCGCTTGCGCGTCTGCGGGCGGATCAGAGTCCTCCTGCAAGGCCCAGCCAGCCGCCGATACACCAAACGCCAGTGTCAGCGCCGCCAGTGCGCCCTGCCAGTCGCGAACCATCTTATTCCCCCATCGCGTGCGCCGCGCCCTCACTGACCGGCGTTAACCACCCGCCACACTAGCGCAAGGAAGACGGCCCGCAAGCGGGCAATAAAACGGTCACACCCGCTCCACCACCATCGCGCTGCCAACGCCGGACCCGCCATGAGCGACGATGAGACCAAGGCTGCCGCCAGAACGCTCCAGCCCGCCCAGCATGGTCGCAAGCAGGATCGCGCCGGACGCGCCCATCGGGTGGCCCATGGCAAGATGCCCGCCCTCCGGGTTCACCTTGTCCATGTCGGGCTGATAATCGCGTTCAAACTTCACCGGTGTCGCCGCGAAGGCTTCCATGAACTCGATGCGGTCAAAGTCCGACAGTTTCAGGCCGGTCTTTTTGAGGAGCTGCTCCATGGCGGCAAAGCCGGCGGTGAGCTGCAGGACCGGATCACCGGTGGCTTCAACAGCCGCGCGGATGCGCGCCTTTGGCTTGATACCCACCGCCTCGCCCGCGCCCTTGGAGCCGACCAGCGCCAGCGCCGCGCCATCGCACACGGGCGGGCAGTTGGCGACCGAATGGACATGGTTGATCTCTTTGAGCTCAGGCCGGGCTTTCAGCATCACCGCGTCGAAACCCGCGGCGCCCATCTCGGCGAAAGCGGGGCCGAACCCGGCCAGCTTTTCTACGCTCATGCCTGCGCGCACGCTTTCATCATGGGTCAGTGAGACCTGCCCGTCCCCGCCCTTGATGGCGATCACCTCCGAAAGGCCGCCCTTCTCCCACGCGGCCGCCGCACGATTGTGGGAGCGGGCCGTCACGGCGTCCAGATCATCCTTGGAAAAGCCTTCCATCGTCGCCATCAGATCCGCCGACAGCGCGACCGGCGCATAGCGCAGCGCGGCGGCGGTTTTAGCGTCAGCATAATAGTGCGCCTTGTCGCCCATGAACGGCACCGCGCTCATCATCTCCACCCCGCCTGAAAGGCGAAGCCGGTCATCGCCGCTTGCATCTGCTTCGCTGGCAGCCATGCCGACCGCCGTCAGGCCGGACACACAATAATTATTGATGGTCAGCGCCCGCACCACATCGGGAAGGCCCGTATGCAGGCGGGTGACGAGCGCAATATGGCCCCCTTGCGCGCCCACCTGCCCCACACAGCCGAGCGTCAGGCTGGCCGCGCCGCGCACCGCGTCCGCGCCATTGCGCGCCGCCAGCGCGTCGATGAGCTGGCCGGTCAGGGCGTGCGGTTTCAGGGCGGCAAGCCCGCCATCTTCCTTGGCCTTGCCACGTGGCGAGCGGACAGCGTCATAAATATAGGTCTGGGTCATGGGAGATTTTTCTCTTCAAAGTTCAACTTCACTCGTCATTCCGGCCGCAGCGAAGCTGCAGAGCCGGAACCCAGATATCTTGGTAAAAACTGGGTTCCGGGTGTCGCTACGCTCCCCCGGAATGACGAAGGGAGAAGGAGGCGGCCTAAACCCCGATCACGAAAGACACGTTCGCCGTGCCGGAGCCGCCGACATTGAAGGTGGCAAAGGTTTTCGCGCCCTCCACCTGCATATCGCCTGCCCTGCCCGAGGTCTGGCGCGCAGCGTCCAGCGCCATGCGCACGCCGGTCGCGCCGACAGGATGGCCAAGCCCGATCAGCCCGCCAGACGGGTTCACCGGCAGCTTGCCATCAAACGCGATTGTCCCGTCCTCGACCGCTTTCCAGCCCTCGCCGGGCGCGGTAAGGCCAAAATGCTCGATCGCCATGTATTCGGTAACGGAGAAGCAGTCATGCGTCTCGATACCGTCAACATCATCGGGGCCTGAAATACCCGCCCGCGCATACGCATCAATGATGGCCTGGCGCGTCCATGGCAGGGCGTAGCCGCCCTCCTTGCGCGATTTTTCCAGCTTGGCATCCATCAGCAGCGGCGCAGTGGTGTGTCCCCAGCCTTTAAGGCGGGGAATGGCGGCCCGATCCAGCCCGCGCCGCTTTGCATACTCACGCGCGGCCTTCTCGCCTGCCAGCACGATAACGGCAGATCCATCGGTCACCTGCCCGCAATCAGACCGGCGCATCCAGCCTTCGATGACCGGATTGGCCTCGTCATCCTGCACAAAACTGCCCTCGCCGAACTGCCAGGCTCGCGTCTGGGCGTTGGGATTGCGCTTGGCATTGTCGAAATTGATCTTCGAGATCGCGGCCAGATGCTCGTATTTCAGCCCGTAGCGGCGGTCATATTCTTCGGCCAGATCAGAGAACATGGCAGGCCAGAGATAGCGCGCGCCCAGCGCCTCGCGCCCCGCCCACGCGGCGCTGCCCAGATGCTGCGCGGCCGTTTCGCCCGGCACATTGCGCATCATCTCCACGCCGACCACCGCGACCGTATCGTAATGACCAGCGAGGATGTCGCTCATGGCGGCGAGGATCGCCATCGAGCCGGAGGCACACGCCGCCTCGTGGCGGCTGGTGGGCTTGCCTTCAAAACCCGGATCGACATGGCCCATGAAGCCGCCCAGCAGCCCCTGCCCGCAGAACAGCTCACCGGCGAAATTGCCAACATGCACCGCGTCGATCTCTGCGGCGTCCATGTTGACATCCGCCAGCGCCGCGCGCGTGGTATCGGCGACCATGTCGAACAGCGATTTGTCATTACGCGTCCAGTTGGCAGCAAAATCGCTTTGCGCGCCGCCAAGGATGAAGACGGGCCCACTCATGCGCCCTGTTCCTTCGCGATTTCGACGAGCCGCCAGCGCAGCACCTTGTTCAGCGGATTGCGCGGCAGCGCGTCCACAAGGATCATCTGCTCGGGCAGTTTGAAATTGGCGATTTCCTTGGCCTTGAGGAACTCGACAATCTCTTCGAGCGTCACCGTCTCACCCTCTTTGGGCACGGCTGCGACCCAGATGCGCTCGCCCATCACCTCGTCCGGCATGCCGAACACAGCCGCCTCGGCGAGCTTGGGATGACCTTCCAGCAGCGTATCCAGCTCGGCGGCGGAGATATTCACCCCGCCGCGGATGATGATGTCCTTGGCGCGCCCCCGGAACACGAAGAAGCTATCGTCATCGGCAGATATCTGGAACAGATCGCCCGTGCGGAAATACCCGTCCGCATCGAACACTTCCTTCAGATCAGCCGCCGTGGACCCCCAATAGCCTTCAAAGACCGACGGTCCGCGCACCAGCAGCTCGCCATCCTCGCCGGGCGCGGTGACAGCCTTGCCGGTCTCGATGGAGACCAGCTTTGTCTCGACGCGCTCATGCATGGGGTTGGCAAAGTTCGCACTTTTGTGGCCGAAGCGCGGAAAGGCCGTTGCCCGCAAGGCAGGATCAGGCACATCCTCCGGGCCGGAGCAGAGCGAAATGCCCTCATTGGAGCCGAACAGATTGACGATCTCGACGCCGCGTTCCTGCCAGCCCTTGACCATGAACTCCGACAGCGGCGCAGAGCCCGACCCGATCACGCGCAGTTTTGACAGATCGAACTGGTCGAGCAGCCCTTCCTGCTTCAGCAACATGGTCAGCACGGCAGGCGGCGCGATGGTCGCCGTCACCTTCTCGGTGACAAGCTGCTTGAGGAAGACCGGCAGGTCGAACGGGTGATGGAGAACCAGCGTGCCTTCACTGAGGAGCCAGGAGACAAGCATGCCGCCAATCGCGGCCATATTGGTCATCGGAAACGGATTTAGAAGCACGTCATGCTGCTGGATCGCCATGCCGTGATAGGTCGCCGGACCGATGGCCAGCCAGTGATTATGAGACCGCGGCACACCCTTTGGCACGCCTGTGGTGCCGGACGTCCAGCAAATGGTGAAACAATCGTCCGCTGTGCCTTTTTCCTTCGTGGCCGAACCGCCAAGGCCAAAGGGGCCTTTGCGGGTATTGGCCCGGCTGATCTCGGCAGAAAAATCGACAAGCCCGTCCCCGCCGCCATCCATGGACAACACCTTGGCGCGGTCTCCGGCCACCGCCTTGCAGCCGCGCGCCAGCTCCCGGTCCTTGAACATTTTTGACGCGATGAACGCGCGCGGACGCACCGAGTCCATGGCGTGGCGCAATTCGTGGCCGGCATACTGGACCGGCACGGGGCTGAGGATGATGCCCAGCTTGGCGCATGCCAGATAGATCGACAGCGTGTCGGCGACATTGGGCATCTGCATGACCACCCGGTCGCCCTTGGTCAGCCCCTGCTGGTTCAGGGCAGCGGCGGTGCGCTCCACCTCGTCGGCGAGATCGGCCCATACCAGACGGCGCGGCTTGCGCCCCGTCAGCGCTTCGCGGTCAGGCGGGTCGATGACGGCCAGCGCCTGGGGACGGTTTACCGCCGCGCGCAGGAAAACGTCGTAGAAGGTATCGTCGCCCCACCAGCCAGCTTTGCGGTATTCGGCGATCTTCTTCGGCGTTGCGAGCTTCATGGCTCTGGACCTCCCCGTACTGGTTATAACAGTCATCGCAGAAGAACCCGCGCGCGCCTCGCTTGCCGGGCGCGCTTCGGGTCTTGCGTCAATCTGGTGGGCTAGGGCCTTTTACGCCCAGCCCATTTCCGTTCCCGGCACCCAGGTGGAGTGGAAGCCGGCCGGCACGCGCGAAGGCAGGATCACACGGGCCACCGGCCCTTTCGCGATGTCCTTCGCGTCAATGACATGACACTCCGACTGACCATCCACCTCATTGGTGATGAAGGTGATGAGATAGCCATCATCCTCATCGCCATTGGAGTTCAGGCGTGGCGCAAACGGGCTTTCAGACCCGTACCAGCCATCCTTGAACTTAAGGCTCTGGGACGACCCTGTCTTCGTGTCGAACTTGATAAGCCCGTCAAACACCATGGTCTCGCGATTGGTCGGAATGGAGACATGGTAGGAATAGCGCGATTTGCGGCCCGCCACGTCTGCGCTGACGGTCGGGAACTCGGCATTGCGGTCGTCCAGCCATTCCTCGCGCGTCTCACCGGTTTTCAGATTGAACTTCCAGCGGTGGAAGCGCGCTTTCAGGAGCAGGAAGGCCATCATGCGCGAATACATGCCCTGGCCGGGTTTCGATTCCGGGCACGGCTCGGTCACCCGACAGCCCTCCATCACGATCCAGTCGCCTTCCTCCCACGAATTGGTGACGTGGTAGATGTAGCAGGGCGAGGCTTCGAACCAGCGCACATCGCCCTCATGCCCGTATTTCGGGATCACACCGAAGCGTGACGGCATGTCGGGATAGAAGGTCACCTTGTGGATGCCACGCGGCAGAAGCTCGGGATCCCAGAACAGCGGCAGATCGTGCAGGATGGCGTAGTTTTCCGTCATCGCCATATCGTGCGGCAGGCGCGGACCCGGCACGTCGATAGGCACGTTGCGGATCATCTGACCTTCGCGCGAAACCACATGATAGGTCATGTAGGGCGGCTTGGTGTTGTAATCGAAAAAGAAGAGCTCGCCAGTGACCGGATCGGTCTTGGCGTGGGCTGACACCTGACGGGTCAGCGCGCCGCCCCAGGTCTGCTCGCCCAGCGTCTCGCCGGTCGCCGGATCAAGGCGCACCGGAACGCCCGCCTGATACCACAGCGCCAGCACCTCGCCATTATGCAGAATAAGGTCGGTATTGCCCGAATCCTTCAGCCAGCCGTCCGAGCCTGCGCCCGGAGGGGCATTGGGATCAGGATGGCCCATATAGCCCGGCCATTGCTCCTCGCCCTTGGCGGCATTGGCGTTGAAGTGGGCGGTGCGCACAAAGCGCGAGCGATAGCTCGCCTTGCCATCCTTGAAGGCGATGGTGTGCACCATGCCGTCACCATCAAACCAGTGATGCTTGGATTTGGGCGCATACACCTGATTGGGGCCGTTGCGCATATAGGCGCCGCACAGATCGGCCGGAATCTCGCCAATGACTTTCAGCTCATTGGCCGTGGTCTCATGGGCCACCGGCGCGTAGAGGCCGCGCAGATAGGCATTGTCGATATCGGCAAGCCAGGAGGGCGCATCGCGCTCCATACGGCCATTGGGATCATGCACCGGGGCGTTCATTATGCGCACTCCTTTCCAGACCGAGACGGGGCGCAACAGCCCCGTCCTCGTGTGATCCATATTCACGCGCGAGCCGCGCCACGATGGCGCCTAGCGGCTCGACCGCATTGACAGACCCGACCCCCTGACCGGCGGACCAGACATCCTTCCAGCCTTTCAGGATTTTCGACGGATCATCAAACTGTACCCGGCCCTTTTCGGGCAGGTTGTCCGGGTCCAGCCCGGAACGTTTCAGGCTTTCCTTCAGCCAGCTGGCCGGCACGCCCGTTACAGATGCGGACACCACAATGTCTGATGCGCCAGAACGCACCACCATGTCCTTGTAATCGGGATGGGCAAGGCTCTCCTCGGCCGGAATGAAGGCGGTTCCGATATAGGCCAGGTCCGCGCCCATCGCCTCGGCAGCGCGTATACCGCGCCCGGTGGAGATGCCGCCCGCAAGCGCGATGATGCCGTCGAAAAAGCCGCGCACGGCCTCGATGAAGGCGACGTTGGCAATCCTGCCGGTATGTCCGCCAGCGCCCGCACACACCAGCACCAGACCGTCCACGCCGGTCGCAGCGGCCTTGGCGGCAAACTCCACCGAGTTCACATCGGCAAATACCAGCCCGCCATAGGCGTGAACCGCTTCCACTACGCGCTGCGGGCCGCCAAGCGCCGTAATGACAATCGGCGGCTGATATTTCTTCACCAGCTCCAGCTCGGTATCAAAGCGCGGGTAGGAGGAATGGCAGATCATGTTGTAGGCCCAGGGCGCATCCTTATCGGTCAGCGCCTCCGAGATAGCCTTCATCCAGGCTTCGACATCTTCTATCGTGCGGCAGTTCGGCCCCGGAAACGAGCCGATCACACCAGCGCGGCACGCAGCAAGCACCATGTCCGGCCCGGACACGAGAAACATGGGCGCGGCTACCAGCGGCAGGCGCAGACGGCGTTCAATCGTGTCAGGCAAACGGCTCAAGCGGACTATCCCTGCAGTGTTGTGGCCTTCATGTGCGAGGTCACTTTGTTAGCGAAACTAACTCTAGACGGTTTTGCCGGACGCCTCAACCCCGCAAGGGCGTTTGCGTAATGAAATTCGTTGGTTTCTAGTGCTGGTATGGATTCCCGTCTCAAACAGATGATTCAGAACAATCCCGTCTCCCATGCCATGGACGTGGTGGGAGAGGCTTGGACCATGCTGATCCTGCGCGAGGCATTCCGCGGCGCGCGCCGTTTTGATGACTGGTTGGAGCGGCTGGCCATTGCCAGATCTGTGCTGGCGCGCCGGTTGAAGACCCTTACCGATGCCGGGCTGCTGGAGCGCCGACCCTATCAGCAGCGCCCGGAGCGATTCGAATATGTGCTGACCGCCATGGGACGTGATCTCTATGGCGTCGCCATCATGCTGATCTTGTGGGAGCAGGACTGGTCGCCGCGCTCTGATCCCGCCCGCGCTATCCGGCTGCTCGCCCGTGACGGGTCCGGGCCTATCGAACCCATCATGGCAGGCGAAGACCCGAAAACACCCATCCGTCCCGGCGATGTCCTGCCCCGGCCCGGGCCTGTACCCGGCAAGGCCCCTGCGCTGAAAGAAATGCGCCGGCGCAAGGTGCAACCCGCCATGCGCGCCAGCGGCAAACCCATCGAGCTGGGGATAGAGCTGTTCGGCGATTACTGGACCAATCTGGTGCTGGCGGCCTGCTTCTACCGGGTGCGGCGCTATGATGATTTCCTGAAAACGCTCGATGTCTCCACTAGCGTGCTGGCGGACCGGCTTGAGGGGCTTGTCTCGCACGGCATTCTGGCCCGCAAGCGCTACCACGCACGCCCTGAGCGGTTTGAATATGTGCTAACCGAACGCGGACGCGCGCTCTACCCCACCGTGCTGGCCTTCTTCGCCTGGGGCGCGCGCTGGCTGTGTGAACCGGGTAAGCTGCCCGTTGAACTGGTCTCGCAGGCCACGGGGCAAACCGTCCTGCCAGTCCTGCGCAATGCGGTTACGGGCGAGGAAATCGATCCGCGCAGCGTGCGCCCGGTTCCAGCCCATTCGGCCAGCCAGCGCGCGGCCATGAGCGCTGCGCAGTAACGTCTTAGACGGAGCCCTCCATGAAAGCCCCGGGATTTGAGAACATAGACGCCTACCATGCGGCCCAGGCAGAAACTGATCGCCAGATATGCGACACACTCCGGCGGGTAATTGATGACGCCCTGCCCGAGGCGGAGAGCAAGATCTGGCACGCACATCCGGTGTGGTTCCTCAATGGCAACCCGGTCGCGGGCTATAGCAAGCTGAAATCTTGCGTGCGCCTGCTGTTCTGGAGCGGGCAGTCCTTTGAAACACCCGGCCTGAAGCCCGAAGGCAGTTTCAAGGCCGCCGAGGCGCGCTTCACCGCGCCCGGTCAGATTGACGAAGACCTTCTGCGCCGCTGGCTGGTCGAAGCCCGCACCGTGCAGTGGGACTACAAGAATATCGTCAAACGCAAAGGACGGCTGGAACGGCTGGTTTAAAATGAGAAAAGGGCGGCACAGCGGTTTCTCCCCCCGTTTACGGGGGGAGTGGTCCGAAGGACCGAGGGGGGGGGATTTCACAAAAGCTCCCCCCTCCGTCAGCTGCGCTGACACCTCCCCCGTAAACGGGGGAGGAAAACGAACACCCTCCCACCAAAAAGGGCGGCACCTTGCGGCACCGCCCTTCCCGTCTTGCGTCTGTCCCCGAAAGACTATCCGCCCAGACGCATCCGGAACTGCGCCCCGAACGTGCGCGGCGGCGCGAACACCGTGAACCCGATATCGAGGTTCTTGATGATGTGGCTGGGATAGAGCTCATCGGTGAGGTTGCGGCCCCACAGCGAGATGTCCCAGTTGGCATCATCCGGTCCCCAGCTCAGCCGGGCATCGACCGTGCCGTAGGATTCCACCAGTGTTTCCGGCGCGTTGGACGGATCGAAGAAATAGTCACCCGTCCAGTTATAGTCGACGCGCGCACGCGCCGTGCCTGCCGCCACCGGAAGATCCAGCGCCACATAGACATTGTACTGGTGCTCCGGCGAACGGGTCAGCTGATTGCCGTTATAGAGCAGCACGCCGAGACCGGAGACCGCATCGGAGGTGTATTGCGCATCGAGATACGCGTAAGAGCCGCCAAACTGGAAATAATCATTGGCCTGGAGGGCAAACTCGGCCTCGACACCGCGGATTTCAGCGTCCGCGTTCGAGGTGGCCAGGTTCAGACCCAGCAGCTCATAGACCTGCAGGCTCTGATAGTCGGTGTAGAACGCCGCCAGATTGAAGATGCCCCGGCCTTCCGCGAAGGTCGACTTCATCCCGACCTCGAAATTGTCGAGAATTTCAGGGTCGAGCGGGGTCGTTGCCTGCACCGCGCTCTGCGCCTGGCTGGGATAGAGGCCGGACTTGTAGCCCCGGTCATAGGACGCATAGAGCATCACATTGTCAGACGGATGCCAGTCGAGCGCCAGACGCCAGGTCGGCTCGGTCCAGCTTTCGCTGCCCGAGGCGCCTGCCGGGTAGGCTTGCCCCGGAGGCGGACCCAGCGGAATGCCGGGGAATGGTCCGCCCGGCGTTACGTTATCAACGCCGCGGGCGAAGATTTCCTTGGAATCGTAGGTCAGCCGGCCACCCACGGTCAGGTTCAGCGTATCGGCCAGCGGCATGGTCAGCTGGGCAAACAGGGCTGCGGACTGGTTCGTGGCTTCCTGGAAGAAGGTCACGTCGCCGGACGCGATGGCAGGCAGCGGCGGGCGCGCATCCACGATGAAGCGCTCATTGCGGTCGACTTCCTCGTGGAAGAGGTAGAGGCCCGCCACCCAGAAGGCACCATTATCGAGCGTGCGCGACAGGCGGAATTCCTGCGTGAACTGCCAGGCTTCGTCTTCGTTGATGTCTTCAACGCGCAGCACATAGGGCGGTACAGGCAGACCGCCCAGATCGTCAAACCACGAGAATTCAAGACCGCGATAGGACGTCAGCGAGGTGAAATCCATATCGCCGAAATTCGTATCGGCGCGGAAGAGCACACCCCAGCTATCGCGCTCCTGGAAGGTGGACGGGTCAGAGAAACTCTGGCGCTCGTTGAGGCCCGCCCGGATCGCGCCGATCAGCGGAACAAAGGCCGGGTTCGTATTGGGTCCAAGCACCGGAACGCGCGCCTGACCGTCGGTTCTGTCACGCGCATAATCGGCCTGCGCCAGGAAGCTCCAATTGCCGGCATCCCAGCTTACCGCGCCGCGAACACCCCAGGTGCTCGCCCCGCCAAGGTCAGACCCCGAAGGCACGCTTTCCGAATAGCCGTCATGGGCCTGATAGAGGAAGGCCAGACGCCCCGCAGCGCTTTCACCCAGCGGACCGTTCAGGACGGCGCTGAACAGGCGGTCATTATAGTCGCCATAGCCGAAGGTGAACTCGCCAAAGGACTGTGTGGCATCCGGGCGGGCGGAGATGATGTTGACCGCACCGCCAGCCGCATTGCGGCCATAGAGCGTGCCTTGCGGCCCGCGCAGCACTTCCACGCGCTCGATATCAAAGAAGCTCAGCGCACCGCCGCCGGCCCGGCCGATATAAACCTCGTCGATGGATACCGCGACGGACGGGTCGCCAGCCGCAGAATCCGAGGTGGAGCCGATGCCGCGGATATAAAGCTGCGGCTCACCGATATTGAACCTCGTCATGGTGAAGCCCGGCGTGCGGTCGGCAATGCCCTCAACGCCCGCAATGGACGAATCGCGCAAATCCGCTGCGCTGAACGCGCTGACGGCTACCGGCACATCCTGAACGGACTGCTCGCGGCGCTGGGCCGTCACGGTGATGATTTCGGCAGATTGCGCAATCGCGGTGCCTGCCGAGGCCAGCGCTCCGGTCAGTGCCATGGCACCGACAGACAGGCGCAGCCACGCTTTTGATCTGTTCACTTGGAACCTCCCCTGTGTCTCTTTTGGATTCGGACATGGGGGCGGAATCGCCCGCACGGCCGTATCGCCACCACCATAACTTCAATAAACGAACTAACTCAAGGTGACTTTTTTAAAGAAACTATCATCAACGCAGCTGGTGTGACGAAAAAGCCGCCTCAGCCGGGGCGGCGCATCTGCACCACACGGAAGCGCGGAGCGACGAAGGCAAGGTCGGTCAGGCTGGCATTGCCCGCCGGATTGAGCCCGGTGACGTGATAATCTGAGTACGCGCCCATGAAGTTCATCGGCATGCCCCGGTCGATATTGATGCTGAGCGAGGCCCCGGCGGCGAGATAGTCCGGCTCGGCGGCGTCGATGAAGCTTTCATCGGTCGAATAGAGATAGGAGGCGATGGCCCCGCGCGTGCGGGCCTGCGAGGTGGCAAGGCGCACGCCCTCTGCCGCGCTGTCCACCGGAATCACGAAGCTGACCGGGCCGAAGCGCTCCTCGCCGTAGAAATCCTCGTTCTTCGCGTCGCATTCGATCAGGACCGGGCTGGCCGTCCGTGCATCCGGGTAGTCCGGGTTCGAGACCGGGCCGGAGCGGCGCAATATATTGCCCTCCGCCTCGCCCTTGCCGGTCATGGCTTCGACATTCTCGATAGTGGCGTCCGCCTGCACGGCAGCGGCGATGGCGGGCCCCAGCGTGTTGTCGCCTGCGATCTTGTCGATGGCAGAGACCAGCGTCTCCACCGCGTCGTCATAGGCAATCGTGCCATCGGGCGTCTGCACGCCCGAACGCGGAATGAAGACATTCTGCGGCGCGGTGCACATCTGGGCGGCGAACGTCACCATGGCGCGCGCGACCGTGTGGGCGACGCGGCCAAAATCATTGGCGGAATGGATGACAACCGAGTTGCAGCCCGCCGTCTCGGTGAAGACCAGCCGTCCGGGGCAGTTATTTTCGATCCAGGTGCCGAAGCTCTGCGAGCCTGTGTAATCAACAATCCGGCAATCAGCCTGCTCCAGCAGCTTTATCGTGATCTGGTCGGTGGGTTCGTCCGCCGCCAGCAGCACAAGGTTCGGGTCATAACCCGCCTTCTCCAGCACCTCGCGGCAGGTGCGCACGGCCATGGCGACCGGCAGCACGCCGGTCGGGTGCGGCTTCACGATGACGGGGTTACCGGTCATCAGATTGGCCGTCATCGCCGGGTAGGCATTCCACAAGGGGAAGGTCGCGCAGCAGATCACCACAGCCGGGCCCAGCGGCACGCGCACATAACGCTTGTTCAGCCTGACCGGTTCGGGCTCCAGAAAGCGCTTGGTCCAGCTTGCCGTCTCCGGCACGTCCTGCATCGCCTTCATGGCATAGACCAGCGCTTCCAGCCCCCGGTCGAGCGCGTTAGCGCCGGAGCCTGAGAACGCCATCACATAGCCCTGCCCGGCCGTGTGCATGGTGGCGTGCGCGTTCTCGAACGCATTCCTCTCCATCGCGAACAGCATTTCGGTGATGATACCGGAGCGTTCCTCGATACTGGCCTTCATCCACCCCGCCATGGCTTTGCGCGAGGCGGCAAACAGCGCCGCCGGATCGGACTTGGGGTAGGTGATGCCCAGGGGCTGGCGCGTATAGGGCGACACCTCCGCGCCCAGCGTGCCGATAGTGCCGGGCTGATCGAGATCGAACGCCTTGCCGAGCTGGGCGTCAAAGCGTGCCTTGCCGAGGCGCGGTGCGTCCTCACCGTGCAGTTTTGCACTGGGCGATTCCTTGAACGGGCTCCAGTGATCGCGCGTCCGCACCGCCTTCAGGGCCGTATCCAGCGTCTCGCGATGTTGCTCGTAAAGATGTGCGGTGTGCGCCATGGACCAGACCCCTATAGTGAATTTTTTCTCTTGCGAAACGATTGCATAACCGACGGTTCGCGATAACGTTGACGAAGAAAGTATCTTTATCGAAGTTACCGGGCAACCCGCCTGCGAGAGGTTTTACGGCGTGCAAGGCATGGACAGCATTTTCATCACGGGTGCCGCCATGACCGCGCTCGGCAAGCATCCCGAACGCTCGGTGAAAGACCTGACGCGCGAAGCGGTAACGGGCGCGCTTGCCGATGCCGGCCTGACGCCAGAGCGCATTGAAGCCGCCCTCTTCTCCAACACACGCCAGCCCATGCTTGAGGGTCAGAACGCGGTGCGTGGCGAGATCGCCCTTGCGCCCCTCGGTATCGAGGGCATCGCCATCGTCAATGTGGAAAACGCCTGCGCGTCCGGCTCCTCTGCCGTGGCGCTGGGCGCTGCCATGATCCGTGCGGGCGAAGCCGAGACCGTGCTGGTTGTTGGCGCGGAAAAGATGGTCTTCCCCGACCGCACCGAACAGATCATGGCCGCTTTCCGCGGCGGCACAGATATCGAACGCATCGAGGAAACCGCCAGCGCGATGGCAGCTCTGGGTGCCAGCCTGATACCGGCAGATGCCGCAGAAGCGCCCCGCAGCTTTTTCATGGACATCTATGCCGGCATCGCCCGCGCCCACATGGAAGCGTTTGGCACAACGCGCGAGCAGCTCGCCATGGCCGCCGCCAAGAACCACACCCACGCCGCCGCCAACCCGAATGCGCAATATCGCACACCCTTCACGATGGATCAGGTATTGGCGGACAAGCCGGTGATATGGCCGCTGACGCGCGCCATGTGTGCACCCGTCAGCGATGGCGCAGCGGCCCTCGTGCTGCAATCGGCGAGCGCCGCAAAAGGCAATAAGCGCGCCGTCAGGCTCGCAGGCATGGGCTGGACGACGGCCCGCGCGCGCGCCATCGATGACTGGGACGGGCATCTGGGCAAGCGCGCGGCTGATCTGGCGTACGAGGCGGCGAGCCTTGGCCCTGCCGACATGCATATCGCCGAGGTTCACGACGCGACAAGCTTTGCCGAAATCCTGCAGATCGAAAATCTGGGGCTCTGCCCGCGCGGGCAAGGCGGGCCGTTCACAGCCTCCGGCGCGACGGCGCGCGGCGGCCGCATTCCGGTCAATGCCGGGGGCGGACTGGTCGCCAAGGGTCATCCCGTCGGCGCCACAGGGATTATCCAGCTCGCGGAAATGTGTGCCCAGCTGCGAGGGGAAGCAGGCAGTATGCAGGTTGAAGGCGCGCGCGCTGGCGTTTGCGAGAATGGCGGCGGGTTTCTGGGGGTGGAGGAGGCCGTCACGCTGGTGACGGTGCTTACAGTATGAAGCTCGACACGCTGAACACCCACCCCGTCGCCCTGTTCTGGGACGCGGCACGCCGCTTTCCAGACCACGGCGCAGCGTGCGAGTACGATTCCGAGGGCCGTCTGATCGGGCGGATCGGCTTCTATGCCCTGTCTGAACGGGTGCGCAGCCTGGCCGCCCATCTGGCCAGCCGGTTCCCGCCCGGCGCGCGTATCGCCCTGTCGGCGCCCAACACGATCGACCATGTGGCGGCCTATCTGGCGATCCAATCGGCGGGTCTGGTCTGGGTCCCGCTAAACCCCAGCAATGGCCCGCAGCTTAACGCCGCCGCGCTGGAGACGGTGAAGGCCGATCTTGTGCTGGCCGGACGGGCAGAGGCGGACATCCTGCGTTCATGCGCGCCGGAGGTGGAAACCATCCCGGCTGACCTGCCGCCCGCTCCCGGCTTTGAGCCACTGGTGCGTACGCCCGAAGACACGATGGCCATCAAGTTCACCGGCGGGTCCACCGGCGAACCCAAGGGCGTGATCCAGTCCAACCGCTCGGTGATGGCCAATATCATCAATATGGAGGATCGGTTTGGCGCAGAGGGCGCGCCGGTATTCCTCGCCTGCTCTCCCCTCACCCATGGCGCATCGCACTTCGTCCTGCCGGTGCTGGCGCGCGGCGGGCGGCTGGTGCTGGTCCACAAAAGCGACCCGAACCTGCTTTTGCGCCTGCTGCATGACGAGGCGGTGACGGAAAGCTTCATGGCACCGACCCTGATCCTGCGCCTGTGCGCCCTGATGGACCGACCGGTAAACGCTCCGGCGCTAAGGCGCATCATTTACGGGGCTGCCCCGATGCCCGCCGACCAGTTGCTGCGCGCCCAGCGCACGTTCGGCCCGCGCATTGCCGGACTTTATGGCCAGACCGAAGCACCCATGACCATCGCGGCCATCACCGAGGCCGAGCTGGCAGAGCCAGGGCTTGCCAATTCCGTCGGCAAGGCGGGACGCGTGTGCGAGATCGCCATTATCGGCCATGAGGGCGAGACACTTCGCCCCGGCCAGACGGGCGAGATTACGGTCAAGGGACCGCTGCTGATGGATGGATATCTGGGCAACAGGACGCGCACCCAGGACACGCTGCGCCGGGGATGGCTGCACACGGGCGATCTGGGACATCTCGACCGTGACGGCTATCTGTTCATCACCGGACGGGCCAGCGACATGCTGATTTCCGGCGGCTACAACATCCATCCGGCAGAAATTGAGGCCGCGCTGCTGACCCTGCCCGGCATTGATGAGGCGTGTGCCTTTGCGGTGCCCGACCCGCAATGGGGAGAACGGCTGGAAGCCGCTGTCACACCCGTTCGCGGCCAGACCCTTGATGGCGCGCAGCTCATGCCGCTCGCGCGCGAGCTGCTGGGGCCGGTAAAATCGCCCAAGGCGATCCACGTCCTGGCGCGCCTGCCGCGCAATCCGGTTGGCAAGGTGACACGCTCCAGCGTACGCAGCGTCGTGTATCCCTCTTCACCGGACCAGCACGCCAGCACGACATGACCCTGCCCGACCGCCTGATGCATCATTTTGGCAGCGACGAAGCGCACAAGCGCTTCTGGGGGCTGCTGGACGCGCGCGTGCTGGAACTGGGAGACGGGCGTACACGGCTGGAAATTCCGGTCGCGAAACACTGGCTGAATCTCAATAACGCTGTCCATGGCGGGGCGAGTGCCGGCTGGCTGGATCAGGTGGCGGGCCTTGCCACCAACACGCTGTGCGGCCCCGGAGAGGTCTTCGTGACGGCAACGGCCAACCTGCAATACCGCCGCCCGTTTGCGCCAGATGACGGCCCAGCCCTTGCCAGCGCGGAAGTCACCGCCAGGACGGGCCGCAAGGCAACCACCCGCGCGCGTATCGCCAACAGGCACGGCGATGTGACGCTGGAAGGCGAGTTTCTGTTCATCCTGACGGCGCGGCGCGAAACCGTGACGCAGCCGCCTGCCCATCACGCAGATTGATAGCGGCGCTGGTCGGCGCTAGGTCTTGGGGTCGATATTCACGCAAGGGACGCCCCACCATGATCCGACCGGCAGCTTTGACCTCTCTGGCGATGGCCTTGATGCTCGCAGCCTGCGGAGACAGCGACGCCCCCGCCCCGGCACCGCAGCCCCAGACCCATGGCGGCGCACCGGAGACCACTGCAACGCCGCAGGAGGCCGCCGCCATCCTTGCAACGCTGGGCGAGCCTTACGCCTCTGCCAATCTGGATAATGGCCGGCGCCTGTTCCGGCGCTGCGCCTCCTGCCACACGCTGGGCAGTGGCGAACGCCATCTGGTTGGCCCCAACCTGCATGGCATGTTCGGGCGCGAAGCCGGCGGGGCGGAGGGCTTCCGCTTCTCGCGCGCACTGGAGCAGGCCGATTTCGTCTGGACCAAGGCCGAGCTGGACGAGTGGCTGGCCAATCCGCGCACCTATCTGCCCGGCAACCGGATGAGCTTTGCGGGCCTGCGCAATGATGCCGACCGCAACGACCTCATCGCTTTCCTCGCGGTAGAGACGCGGCGCTAGATACTACTCGGCGGGCTGCTGGATCGTGCCGGAGCCGCCAAGGCTCTGGCCGCGCTCGCGCGCTTCCTTCTCCAGCTGGCGCGACACCCAGTTCGGCGTCTTGGTGTATTTGCCAAACACCGCATAGGCGGTCGGCACCACGAACAGGGTGAACAGCGTTGCCACCAGCACGCCGGTAAAGATCACCACGCCAATGGTGATGCGGCTTTCCGAGCCCGGCCCGTAGGCCATGACCAGCGGAAACGCGCCAATGGCGGTGGAGATACCCGTCATCAGGATGGGACGGAAGCGCGTGGCCGCGGCCTCCAGCGTCGCCTCGGCAACGCTCATGCCCTCCTCGCGCATCTGGTTGGCAAATTCCACGATCAGAATGCCGTTCTTCGCCGCCAGCCCCACCAGAATGATCAATCCGATCTGTGAATAGATATTCAGCGACGATCCGGCCATGTAGAGGCCGAACAATCCGCCCGCGACGGCCAGCGGTACGGTGAGCATGATGATAAGCGGCTGGATGAAGCTTTCAAACTGCGCCGCCAGCACCAGGAACACGATCAGCAACGCCATGCCGAACGCAAACAGCATCGCATTGTTGGATTCCAGAAACTCGCGCGCGCTGCCGACATATTCGGTTGCCATGTCAGCGGGCAGTTCGGCGCGGGCATAGCTGTCCAGCCAGTCTATCGCTTCTCCGAGCGTGTAGGTGTCGCTCAAGGTCGCTGACACCGTGATGGAGCGCTGCCGGCTCAGACGGTTGCGGGCCTGTGCCTCGCCGGTCTCGCGCAAGGATACCAGGTTGGAAAGCGGGATCAGCTCACCTGCCCCCCCGCGCACATAGAGCATCTCCAGATCCGACTGGCTGGAGCGCTGCTCGCGGCGGTTCTCGGCAATGACATTGTAGGCTTCGCCCCGGTCGATGAACTGGCCCATGCGCCGCGAACCCAGATGGGTCTGCAGGGTGCGCCCGATATCGGACACCGACACGCCCAGCGCCGCCGCCCGCTCCCGGTCGATATCAACGACAAGGCGCGGCGAGGTCGGCTCATAATCCTTGCGGGCGCGCAGAAGGCCCGGATTGGTCTCCTCGATGGTCGCAATCAGCCGGTCGGCTTCCCGGTCAATCAGGTCGTAATCGGGACCTTGCAGGACGAACTGGATGTCGTCTCCACCGCCGCCACCACCGCCAAGGGTGGAACGCATCGACGCGAAGGCGCGTACACCGGTCAGCTGACCCAGGCGCTGATTGACCTCGTTGACAATCTCCATGCCCGGACGGCGTTCCCCCCAGGGTGTCATCGTGCCAATCACAATCCCGCTCGAGAACCCCGCGCCGCCACCAAACCCCGGCACGACAATCAGCACGCGCCGCAGTTCGCCCGCCTCGACATACTCCATGAGGATGTCTTCGATCAGGGCCGCCTGCTCGGCGGTATACTCGAAGCTGGCACCGTCTGCGGCACTGAACCGGCTGAAGAAATTGCCCCGGTCTTCAGGCGGTGTAAGCTCGCTGGGAAGCTGGTTGAACAGGAAGACCGACCCGCCCACGGCCGTCACAATGAACGGGATAATCAGCCAGGGCAGCGTCAGCACCACGTCGAGCGATTCCCGGTAGGCGTTGCGCAGCTTGCCGACAGCCTTGTCGACCCAGCGCGCCGGACCGCGCACATCCTGGCTCGGACGAACCAGCTTGGAGCTCATCATCGGTGACAGGGTAAGCGCGACGAAGCTGGACAGGACCACCGCGCCAGTGATCGCCACAGCCAGCTCAGTGAAGATGCGCCCGATAAGACCGGGCAGCACAACCAGCGGAACGAAGACCGCCACCAGAGTGGCCGTGGTTGCGATGACGGCAAAGAAGACCTGCCGCGCGCCCTGCAAGGAGGCCAGCTTGGGCGGTTCGCCCAGATCCACCCGGCGCTGGATATTTTCCATCACCACAATGGAATCGTCGACCACCAGTCCGATCGCCAGCACAAGCGCCAGAAGGGTGAGGATATTGATGGAGAACCCGAAGGCGGCGAGCACCGCGAACACGCCGATCAGGCAGACCGGCACCACGGCAGCCGGAATGACGGCGGCGCGGAAGCTGCCGAGAAACAGGTAGATGACCAGCACAACCAGCGTCGCGGCAACGGCCAGCGTGCGCCACACCTCGTTGATGGACTCCCGGATGAACACCGTGTCATCGGAGGCGTTGAGCAGCTCCATGCCTTCGGGCAGTTGGGGGCTGACGCGTGCCGCCTCGGCGCGGATTGCGTCGGACACGGCCACGGCGTTCGACCGGCTCTGGCGGACGAAGCCAATACCGATCATGTTCTGGCCATTGCCCCGGAACAGAGCGCGCTCCTGCTCGGCGGCAAGTTCCACATCGGCAATCTCGCCCAGCCTGATAATATGGCCATCACCGCGCGTTATCGGCAGCCGGCGGAAGCTGTCCTCGGTCGCGAACAGGCGCTCCACCCGCACCACGAGCTGGCTGGACACGGTCTCCAGCGATCCGCCCGGCAATTCGACATTCTCCGCGCGCAGCGCGCTCTCGATATCGGCGACTGTCAGCTGACGCGCCGCCATGGCTTGCGGGTCAAGCCAGATACGCATGGCATAGCGGCGCTGTCCGCCAATCTGCACACGCGCAATGCCGTCAATGACGGAAAACCGGTCAACCAGGAAACGGTCGGCATAATCGGTCAGCTCTTCAGCCGTCATCGATTCCGACATGAGATTGTACCAGAGGAAGGGCCGGGCGTCGGAGTCCTGCTTGGTGACGATCACCTCTTCCACGTCCGGGGGCAATTGCCGCCGGGCGCGCGCCACCGCTTCGCGTACATCGTTCGCAGCCGCTTCAAGGTCCCGTCCGAGGCGGAAGGTTATGGAGATGCGCGACTCGCCGTCCTCCGAGCGCGAACGGATCGTATCAATGCCTTCAATACCGCCCAGCGCGCCTTCAATGGGCTGGGTTACCTGATTTTCCATGACCTCGGCATTGGCGCCGGGAAAATCCGCGCGCACCGATACAACAGGCTGGTCCACGTCAGGCAGTTCGCGCAGCGGCAGATCGCGGATACCCAGAATGCCGAACACCACAATCATGGCGCTGGCAACAAATGCGATAACCGGACGGCGGACGGCTATGTCGGAGAGTGTCATCGCTGCGCGCTCCCGGCGGCGGCTCCCGCAGACGCAGCCGCAACGGCATTGCTCGCCGTGCGACGCCCGTCCCCATCTTCACGCGGTGAGATTCGCGCGCCATCGCGGATGCGGTGTACGCCCTGACGCACAATGACTGTTCCGTTCTCGATACCTTCGAGCACTTCCAGGAAACCCTCAGAGCGCGCGCCGACGCGGATTTCCCGCTGCACGGCATAATGACCCGCCTCGTCCTGTGACACGGTGTAAACGAACACCTGGTCGCGCAGGCGGGTGATCGCTGTTTCAGGTACGGACGGGCGGGTGCGCGGATCGCGGCGCACCTGAACGGTCATCAGCAGGCCGGGCCGCAAGCGCCCGTCAGCATTGTCGATCTCCGCCCTCACGGTTACCGCCCGCGTGGCAGGATCGATACGGCTGTCAATCTGGGTAATCAGGCCGGCAAACTCTTCTCCGGAAAAAGCCGATGTCAGCGCGACGATTTCCATGCCCGCCGAAACGGTGGCCAGAAAGCGCTCCGGCAAGGTGAAATCGAGCTTGATGACAGACGTATCATCCAGCTGCGCAATCGTGTCACCGGGACGTACCAGCTGGCCGAGGCTGACCGCGCGCAGGCCAACCACGCCATCGAAAGGCGCACGGATGAGCCGGTCATCAACGCGGGCCTCCAGCGCCGCAACGCGGGCGCGGGCACGCTCAGCGTTCGCCTGGATTTCTTCAAGCCGCGAGCGGGGCGCGACACCGCGCTCTGTCAGGTCACGGATGCGCACCAGCTCCTGCTGCGCCTCGCGAAGCGATGCACGTGCCTCCGACAGGCCGGCCACTTCCTCGGCATCGCGCAGCTCAACGAGAATGTCACCGGCGGCGACATGCTGGCCTGAATCGAAGTGGATGCGCGAAATGGTGTCGGAAATCTTCGCCGTCACCAGCACCGACTCATTGGCATTGGCCGTACCCAGCGCCTCGACTATGTCGGCAAAGCTGCGCGGTTCAACCTCATAGAGGGCGACCGGCGTTGCCATGCCGCGCATCTGACCGCCGCCGCCTGAATTCTGCGACACGGCCCGCACGACTACCGCAGCCGCCATGCCGGCGAACAGGATGGCTACGACAATCAGGAAAATGGCACGGCGCATGGTTTGCTCTCTTTTTCTTCTGCGTAGCGATATGCGTCGCGCGCTACAAAAAGCAAAATGAATTCGCTGTGATGAGCACTTGCCCGCGCGAAAAGGGGCCGCAAGCGCCCGCCTTCAGAACCGCCGCCAGAGGCGAACGAGCCCCGCAGTCTCGCGCGCCGAGTTTTCAGTCTGCAGCGTAGCAAGAATTCCTGCCGATATCGAAAACCCTGCCGGGGCATCATAAATGGCGCTGATCTGGGTACGGTGGCCGGAATAGGCTGGTATGCCCGGACGGCTGCCAGCGCTGACCGAGAACGTCTCTGCCATGACGCGCCAGCGCAGCGATACCGGTACGCCAATAGCCGTGTCCAGACGCCACTCCTCGCCGCCGCGCTCAGCCAGGGAACGCCGCGCGATCTGGACATCGACAAAGCTGTCCCTGCCGAAGCCGCGCCCGGCCAGCAGCCGCACCTCGACATCGCCGCCACCCGTGCCAAAACGCTGATTGTTCCGGTTTTCGCCGGCGGACTCGAACGTTCTTGAAAGCTGGGTGGATAGCGCCCAGGGGCCGGCCTCCAGAAGCTTGAAGCGCAGGCCCGCCTCGGTCCCGCCAATCGCGATCAACGCGCTCCGGAAGGCCGAATCCGAAACATCATCCGGGGCGGCCCGCGTCTCGTTAAGCGACTGAAGTGCCAGGCGGCCGACCAGTGTCACCCGGTCCAGCAGGCCATATTCGGCATAAAAGCTGACCTCGGACTTGCGAAGCCGCGTGCCGCCCGGTGCCACCAGCCAGTGCGTGGAATAGCCGGTCAACAGAATCCCGTCGCCGCGCTTTTGTGTCCACGCGCCAGCTTGCGCCTCACCGGCAAGGACAGCCGCCAGCAAGGGCGCACAGGCCGCTATCGCCCATGAGCCGCGCACCGGAGGATACGCTTAAGCGTCATACCCCGGCGACTGACGATCAACACGGCCACGCAGGGCCGCCCATGCGATTTCCTTGAAGAACTCGTTGGTGAAGGCCTGCTCGCCCTGGGAATAGACCCGGTCCTGCATGTCCTTGCCCCATTCAACCAGCTCTGCGCCCTGCGCCATTGTCTGCATCTTGCAGGCGCGCTCCAGCATGTACATGCGGACATAGCACGAGAAGGGATGGTCGCCCGTGGTCAGCGTGCCGTGATTATTGAGGATCATCAGGTTCTTGCCGCCAAGATCGGCCACCAGACGCTCCTTCTCATCCTCTTCCAGAGCGATGCCCTCGTAGCCGTGATAGGCGACATCCTTCATCACGGTCATGGCGCTCTGCGAAATCGGCAAGAGCCCACGCTTCTGCGCAGACACCGCCACACCCTGATCGGTGTGCAGGTGCATGATTACCTTCACGTCCGGGCGCGCATGATGAATGGCGGAGTGGATGGTAAAACCGGCCGGGTTGATCCCGTACTGGCTGGGCGGCAGGACATTGCCCTCCAGGTCAATCTTTACAAGGTTGGACGCCGTCACATCCTCAAACAGCAGGCCGAACGGGTTGAGCAGGAAATGCTCCTCCGGTCCCGGCACGCGCATGGAGATGTGGGTGAAGAACAGATCGTCCCAGCCATGCATGAAGACGAGCCGGTAAAGCGCGGCCAGATCGCAGCGCGCCTTCCATTCCTCGGCTGAAACCTGATCCTTTACCGAGATACTGGCCTGATCGTCCATGATTGCGCCTCCCGTTTCGTCCGGTGCCTTGGGGCACGCTATTGGCTGAGCATTATATCAAGGATTGCGCCCCAGCGCCTCCGCGTCAAATCAACTCGTCAAGTCCTTCGCCAGGCGCAGCCCCGTCATCTGCCATTGGGCCTGCGGGGGGAAGAAGTTGCGATAGCTGGCGCGGACATGACCCGGCGGCGTCAGGGCAGAGCCGCCTTTCAGCACGAACTGCCCGCACATGAATTTGCCATTATACTCGCCAATCGCGCCGCCCTGCGCGCGATAGCCCGGATAGGGCGCATAGGCAGAGCGCGTCCATTGCCACACCCCGCCAAACAGATTGGCCTGATCGGCAGACGCTGGATGCAGCCAGCCATCAGGCGTCATGGCGCGGGCGCTTGTCGCATCGAACTGGCGCGCCGCCAGCTCCCATTCGCGTTCCTCCGGCAGGCGATAGCCGGTCCATTCGGCAAAGGCGCTGGCCTCGAAATAATCGAGATGGCTGACAGGCGCCGACGCGTCCAGCTCCCGCTCGCCATGCAGGGTAAACTCGCGCCATTCGCGCGCGCCGCCGCGCCAGTAGAGCGGGCAGCGCCGCCCCTCTGCCTGCACCCGCGCCCAGCCGTCAGACAGCCACAACGAGGCGGTATCATATCCGCCATCGGCAATGAATTCGGCATACTGGGCATTAGTCACGCAATGGGTGGACAGCGCAAAAGGTGCCAGCCATGCCTTATGGCGCGGCCCTTCATTGTCAAACGCAAACCCGCCATCCCCGGCCCCGAATTCATCCAGCCCGCCGGCAAACTCCAGCCAGCCGGCCAGCGCGCCGGGTTGAACGGTCAGAGATGCCGGCTCGCTATAGATTTCGCCAAACGGATTGACGCTCAGCACATGCTTGATGTCGGTCAGGATCAGTTCCTGATGCTGCTCCTCATGGGCGATGCCGGTTTCAGTCAGTGCGGCGATCCGTTCCAGATCAGCCTCCCCGCAACTCTCCAGAAGGTGCTCCATCGCCTCGTCTACATGGGCGCGATAGGCCATGACATGGGCAATGCCCGGCCGGGTGATATGACCGCGCGCGGCGCGCGGCTGCCGGTCGCCCAGCGCCTCGTAATAGGAATTGAACAGATAGCCAAAGCGCGGATCAAAAGCCTCATAACCCGGCAGGTGCGGCTCCAGCAGGAAAGTCTCCCAGAACCAGCTGGTATGGGCCAGATGCCATTTGGATGGGGACACATCCTCCATGGTCTGCGCGCCCATATCCTCAGCCGACAGAGGCGATGTCAGCGCGGTAGAGCGCGAGCGGAGCGCCTGAAAGCGCCCGATCAGGTGCGCGCGCATGGCATGCCCCGGATCAGCAGGGGCCATGACAGCGGTTTCAATTGCCATTTCGAACCAGTCTCCGTGTGCTGCACTGATAACTCTGGCACACGGTCCGGGGGTTCGGAAAGGTGCACAGCGCGCGCGATCGGCGCTTTCCGCCCTTGCATGCTCTCCCCGGCGCAGCTTGAATGCGCATTACTGTTTGTCCCGATTACAGGTTTTGCCATGCGCCTGGCCTTCCACGCCGCTGACCGGCCCGACGCGCTGAGCGCACGCAACGCGCTGGTGGAGCGCTATGGCGATTGCCCGCTACTGGAAGCAGACTGCGTGATTGCGCTGGGCGGAGACGGCTGCATGCTCGATGCGCTGCATGCCGTGATGGGCCACAACATTCCCGTTTACGGGATGAATTTCGGCTCGGTCGGCTTTCTGATGAATGATCCGGTGCATGACGATCTGCCCGCGCATCTTGAGGCTGCCGAGACCGCGATCATCCATCCTTTACGGGCCAAAGGCTCCAATGTGCATGGAGAGACGTTTGAATCGCTGGCCATCAACGAGGTCTCGCTGCTGCGCCAGACCCGCCAGACCGCCAAAATCCGCATATTCATCGACGATATCGAGCGCATGGAGGAGCTGGCAGCCGACGGGGTGCTGGTCTCCACGCCAGCGGGCTCGACCGCCTACAATTTCTCGGCCCACGGCCCCATCCTGCCGATTGATGCCAGCCTCTTGGCCCTCACCCCTATCAGCGCCTTCCGTCCGCGGCGCTGGCGCGGGGCTTTGCTCAGCCATGCCAGCACCGTGAAGTTCGACGTGATAGAGCCGGTTCACCGTCCGGTTGCCGCCGTCGCAGACAATCGCGAGTTTCGCGATGTGAAGTCTGTGACCATCGCCGAATCCGATGATGTGACGCTTACCATGCTGTTTGACGCCGGCCGGGCGCTGGATGAACGCATTATCCTCGAGCAGTTCACGTCCTAGGGCCTGCTTAGCCGTATATTAAGCAAGTTGCCCTTAGGGTTTGCCTCCAACGGGGGATACGAAGAACGAGGTAGCGTTTTGGCTGGAGAACTTCCTGCCGACATGGCCTTCACCAAGCTGCGCGTGCTGCTGGTTGATGACAACGCAGCGATGCGCGGGCTGGTGCGTGCGGTGCTTGGCGCTTTTGGCTGTGACAATGTGTTTGAGGCGGCCGATGCCAAGCGTGCGCTGGGCATATTGTCGGTCGAGCAGATCGACGTGATTGTCACGGACTGGAAGATGGCACCTGTCGACGGCCTGGCGCTCGTTCGTCATCTGCGCAATCCAGAAAAGAGCGCCAACCCTTTCATCCCGATCATCATGCTGACGGCCTATGCCGAGCCTTCGCGGGTGCGCGAAGCGCGTGATGCGGGCGTTACCGAGTTTCTCGCCAAGCCATTTTCTGCCGAGCAGCTTTACAAACGCCTGCAGGTGATCGTGAACCGCCCGCGCCCTTTTGTGCGCACCAAGGTGTTTTTCGGCCCCGACAGGCGGCGTCTCAATAACGAGTATGAAGGCCCGGAACGCCGCGAAGACGCGGCACTCTAGTGTGACAGGGGAAGGGACAAGGCCATGACGCAACGCGAACGACCCATCGAGATCATCAACCCGCCCAACATGCTCAAGGTGAAGGTGGGCGGACGGATTGCGCCAGCAGATCCGGCAGCCATTGCGCGCGCCGAGGCTGCGCTGGCCGAGATGAAGGAAGAGTTCTCCGGCTGGCTCGCCGAAGAGGTCGACAAGCTGGAAGCCGCCCTCGCCAAGGTGGAGGCCGAAGGGCTGACCAGCGACGCGGGCGACGAGCTTTTCACCGTTGCACACGATTTGCGCGGCCTTGGGACCACGTATGACTTTCCGCTGGTGACACGCATGGCCGCCTCCCTGTCGCGCCTGGTGGAAACAGGTGAGAAGCGCGAGCTGGTGCCTGTGCAGCTGGTGGAGGCCCATGTCGGCGCTATCCGCGCGGCCCTGCGCCAGAACATCCGCACTGACGATCATGCCGTCGGCCGGACTCTGGCCGAGGAACTGGAAACCCGCGTGATTGATCTGGTCGGCGCGCCGGCCTGACCGCAATTGCGGTTAAAGACCGGTCAGCCTGCCTTTCGGGCTGCCGGCGGGGCGATATCGCCGGTGACGGCGCCCATATCGGCTTCAAGACGCGCCATGCAGTACTCAAGGTCGGCTTCCGGCGCGCCCTGGAACTGGGTGAAGATGCGCTGGGTCAGCGCCGCCCTGAACTTCACGATATCTTCGGGCCCCTGCCCGCCAATCTCCAGCGAATGATAGGCGCTCACCGAAGCGCGCACGGCCGGCAATATACGCCGCGGCAGACCGGAACGCTCAAACACCGCATCAAGCCCCAGCGGTCCTGCATCATGGATCAGCAGCCACGCCTTGGCGTGCGGTATCCCGGCAAGCTCGGCCATGCAGTGCTCGAAAAAGCTCATATGGCCACGAAACAGGGCGCGCAGGATCAGTGAGGGCGTCAGCCGCCCGTTCATCTGCAATTGCTGCACGAAGCGGCGCGGATCAGGGGTCAGCCCTGCCTGCTCGACCAGATCGACAGTCGCGCGCTCGCGTGTGGCTTCAGCCAGCTCGACGGCCAGTTGCGCCGGCAAGGCATGGCGCGAAACGAGGCGCTCCACAGCCGTCTCTGAAATTACGTTGATGAGCTTTTCGGTGACTTCCATCGGCAGGCTGGCGCGCTCGACGAAATTCTCCAGCATGGCAGGCTGGTCGTGATAGCGCTCAAAGGTCAGGGCGTAGGAGCCGGCATCGAAATGCGCGCCATCATTGGCGATCACCCGCTGGACGGCCGGGTCTGCGCCGCGCATGACCAGTTCGCGCACCACCTTGCCTGGCACTTCCGCACGTCCGGCAATGGCCAGCTGGCGGATAACGATCCCCGAACGGACAATCTCGGTGAGGTCTTCCTCAGTCAGGGATGGTGAGCCGGCAATAACCGGCACGGCAATGGAATCGATATCAGCGGCCAGCTTGCGCGCAACATCGCGCGGCAGGCTCGGTGAGCGCGCCAACGTGACCGACAGCGCACGCCGCACGATCTCTGCCGCGTCATTGGCAAGAACTTCCAGAATGGCATTGGCCGCGGCGCGGTCACTGTCCGACAGGCCCGGCATGGAGATGCGGGCGCATATCTTGCGCGCGGCGAGGGCACGGCCCTCATCATCCTGTGCACTGGCAAGGCGGGCAACGTCCTCACGGGTGAGACGCGCTCTTAAAGCCTTTACGCTCATGGTCCCATACTCCCAAGCAACAAGGACAACCGGCACCAGGAAGCGTGCGCCTGAAATCTTAACGGGTTATTGCTGCGCGTCAGGCAAACCGTCAGGAGCGCCGCCCCCGGCTGCGCAGCGGCATGTCCAGCGTGTTGAGAATTTCCATCACAGCCGGAGACAGAACCGCGCCCGGTGCGCCGCCTGTGGCATATCCCGAAACCCCGGCGCGAAGATTCTCGCGAACGCGTTGCAGGCTGGCACCGGCCTGTGTATCGGCCACCATGCGTGGCGTCGTAACCGTATCAGGCACATTGGCCACCGGCCGCTCGCGGGTCAGAAACGACAACAGTTCGGAAGCGCTGCGCGGGCGCGCACCGTCAAAGAATACGCGCCGGTTGGCCGAGGCCGCATCGGGAAACAGCGCATCGGCGCGCATGTCCGGATTGGTATGCGCCGTCTCGATCAGGCGTGCGGCGCGCGACGCGCCCAGGAAGTGGGCCGCATAGAGCTCACCGGTTGTGGGTTCACGCCCCGTGGCAGAGCGCAGGATCGCCGCATTCTCCGCCGTCAGCTCGCCCGCCATGAGGCTGGCCGCGCGCGGATCAAAGCGCATGTCGAGAATTTCCTGGCGGCGCGCCGGATCATCCACGACAAACCGGCTGCCATCCTGACGCACAGAGGCGGCCATATCGCCATAACCATGCCGCTCGCCATGGCGGGCAACCATGGCAAGCCAGGTCTGCTCGATAAACTGGAACATGCCCGATGCGCTGGACGTGCTGGCGCGCGCACCCGCATCGAAATTGCTTTCGCGGGCCGCCGTGCGCATCAGAAAGTCGAAATTGGCACCCGTGGCGCTGGCTGCATCTGAAATCAGCCGCGACGGCGAGAATGTGTTCTGCAGCTGGCCTGCCAGCGCGTTGCCAATGCGGTCGGGCATGAGAACGGTACGCTCCGGTAAAAGAATCGCTTCGTCCCCATCTCACCCGGCGGAGGATAAGCCTTCGTTAACCGTGTCCGGCGCGAACGGGGCAAGAAGCATATCCGCCCTGCTCTCATCGATAAGCCCGGCAAGTCCCTCAGCGATGGCGGGAGCGAGCATGACGCCATGCCGGTAGGCACCCAGCGCCACCACAAGGCCCGGCTCGGCCAGCCCGGCGCGCGGCATCAGACCCGGCAGCGCCGGACGGATACCGGCCCAGTGCGCCAGCCGGGGCATTGACGCGATGTGCGGCAGATAGCGGGCCGCGCGTTCGATCAGCGCAGTGGCCATGCCCGGCTCTGTCGCGGCATCACTCCTGCCCGGCTCTACGCTGGCACCCACCAGCAGACGCCCGCCGGGCTTGGGAGCAAGATAGACGTCGCCCGCGCGCAATAGCGGCCAGTCGGGCTGCGTACCCGCATCCAGCATCACGGCCTGCCCCTTGACCGGATAGATACCGGCCGCCGCGCTGTGCAGGTCTGCAGCCGCCCAGCCGGCCGCCAGCACCACGAAATCGGCCTCAATCATCTCTCCTGTGGCGAGCCGGACCTGCCAGACATCCCCGTGCCGCTGCAGCGTGGCCACGCGCGCATTTTCGCGCACACTCACGCCGCGCCCGGCCAGGGCGGCCATCAGTGCAGAGATCAGGTGCGGCGCTGATATCTGCGCATCGCCGGGCAGGAAAATTGCACCGTCTGGCAGGACGAGCCCCGGCATGCGGGCGCGGACGGCACCAGCATCGAGAGAAACCGCCTCGATATCTCTGCCTGCCAGCCATTGCGCCATGCCTGTCTGGCGTACCGGTATCAGCGAGCCACAGGCCCTGTAGGCCACATCCATACCCGTCTCGGCAGACAGGCGGTGCGCCCATTCCGGCCAGTGCGACGCGCTGTGCCGGGCCAGTGCAGCAAACGCCCCGGCCAGAGGAGAGGCGCTGTCTCGCGCCTCCCAGATTTCCGCTCCGGGGGCGATCATGCCGGCAGATGCCGCCAAAGCGCCATGACCTGCCTTACCAGCGTCACAAATAAGCGTATTAATTCCTCGCAAGGATAGCGCATACGCCAGTGCAAGCCCGGCTGCCCCGGCACCGATTATGCACACGCGTGGAGCGTCCTTACGCATACCAGCCTCTCTGCAGGCGCCTCCGGTTCCGGGCAGGAACACAAGAAGACAGGAAAGGTTCGCGTTACCATGGTGGCGAAACTCGAAACCATCTCTCGTATTGCCGCAGCTATAGCGGCTGCAGGCGCTGCAATCACCCTGTCAGGCACAGCCATGGCCGGTGAAAGCGTGCAATCGGACCGCTGCGTGCAGATCGGCAGCATCAGTGGCTATTCGGTCATTGACGACCGCCATCTGATCCTGCGCTCAGGTGCCAGGAACTTTTTCCTTGTCACCACGGCCACGCGGTGCTCGGGGCTGAATTTCGGTGTGGAAATCGCCACCTCGATCACCGGCAATCAGCGCATCTGCCAGCCCATGAGCGAGTTCGTCATTCCCGATGACGGATGGCGCTGCCGGATTGCGTCCATCGAGGCGGTCGACAGCGAAGATGCGGCGCGCGCCCTCGTCGAGGAGCGCCGCGAAAGCGGAAACTGACACAGATCAGCCCGGCGTCTGGCTCGCCAGACGCACCGGGCTGACGCGCTCTGCCCCTTCAGCATCCTCATCGGCCCGTTCCAGCGCAATACGGCAATCGGCCAGAAAACGTTCACCGGCATTATCGCCCTGGCGCGACCAGGGCCGTGACAGGGCGCGCGAATAGAACGCCGTAACGGCGGCGCGCCACACACTTTCCGGCCCCTCCTCATCCTCGCGTTCACCGCACGCTTCCAGAGCCATCTCGAACACGCGCTGCAGGCATTCCAGCGCCGGAGCGGCATCCTCCAGCCGGGTACGGGTTTTCCCGTCATGGCCAGCATCAAGACGGCGCTCGGCCTCGCGCAGCGCGGCAAGGTGGCGGCGCGTCAACGTCATGGTGGGGGTATCATCGCGCAGATGGGCCGCGTCGGGAACCAGACCGGCAAGCTGGCCGGTCAGGCGCAGCCCCATCTGCAAGTCCTGCCGCAGGCGGGCAATCTGGGTGCGGCGCGTCTGCAGACGCTTCTGGTCGATCAGCGCGCGCCCGCAATCCTCCAGCAGGCGCCAGAGCGCCATCTTCTGGTCCGCATCGCCAATGGCATGGCGCTCGCAGATCCGGTCGATATCGGCCTCGTCGTAAAGCTCGCCATCATCAAGGATGATAAAGCTGGTGCCGGTTGTGCTGGTCAGTCTCGCCATGCCTGCTCCCTGCCCCGGCCCCTCAACCGGCATCATATTTTTGGGCCACCCTCTGTGACAGATTAACCTATCGTTAAGCAAGCTGCGCCCTGCAAGGCGCACAACGCCAGCACTTTCCTGTGGAAAATGCTGAGCGCCGCCCGAGCCAAACAAGCCAGTCTGACAGCCTAATCCTCGTCTGTGCGGTTTGCCGGGTCGTGTTCGGCGAACCAGCGCAGGTTTTCTGCAACCACCATCAAAAGGCGGCTGGGCCGTGAAGCGGTGATCCCGTGGGGCGCGCCGGGGATGACAACCAGGCGGGTTGGTACATCCCGGATGCGCAGCGCAGTGTAGTATTGCTCGGACTCCGATACCGGCGTTCGCAAATCGTCGCCGCCGACCATCACCATGGTCGGCGTTGTCACATTGCCGACCAGAGAAAGCGGCGACCGGCGCCAGTACGCTTCGGGGTCTTCCCACGGCGGTGCATCAAACCAGAAGCGATAGAAGACGTTCGTCAGGTCGGCGTGGAGGACAAAGCTGCCCCAGTTTATCACCGGCTTGACGGTCGAGGCCGCCGCAAACCGGTCCGTATTGCCCACGATCCACGCCGTGAGCACGCCGCCGCCTGATCCGCCCGACACGAAAAGCCGGTCCTCATCGATATAGCCGCGCGCAATCAGGGCATCGACGCCGCCCATCAGGTCATCGTAATCATTGCCTGGATAGCTGCGGTCGATGAGATTGGCAAACTCCTCGCCATAGCTCGTTGATCCGCGCGGGTTTGTGTAGATCACGACATATCCCGCAGCAGCCATGAGCTGTAACTCGGCGGTGAAGGTCGGGCCGTACGCGGCAAATGGACCGCCATGGATTTCAAGAAATAGCGGGTAGGTCTGGCCGGGATTGAATCCGGGCGGGTGAAGAACCCAGCCCTGTATCTGGCGCCCGTCATGGGGCGAAGCCCACCAGATCTCTTCGGCGTCAGACACATGGCGCCGCGACAACAGCTCCTCGTTAAGCGAGGTTATGCGCCGCAGCCCGCTACGCCGGTCTCCTGCAGCCACTTCGGCCGGACGCAGCGGCGACGAAACGGCTCCGGCAAACCTGCCCGTCCGGGGCGATACCGAAAACGTGCCGCCAGCATACGGAACACCGAAACTGGAACCGCTCAGCCCTTCGCCCAGCACCTGGACATCGCCGTTCAGCGTAATCAGAGCAATCTTCACCTCGCCCTGATCGACGAAGGAGACATAGACGCCGCGCCCGTTCTGCGCCCACACCGGGTTGGCTAGGCTGCGGTCAAAATCGGCTGAGATCACACGCGAATTGCTGCCGTCAATGTCCATCACATAGAGGCGCTGGGTCTGGAAACCCAGATAGCGCTGATCGTATCCGAGATAGGCGATCCGGCGTCCGTCGGGCGACACAGCCGGAGAGCTGTCCGGTCCCCGCCTGTCAGTCAGTTGCGTGATGGTGCCGGAGGCGAGATCGATGCGGTGAAGCTCGGTGTCTGCTGGAGACGCATTGCGGCCGGGCCGGCGGTCAGCAGAGACAATCAGGGCCGATCCATCAGGTGTCCACGCAAAGTCGGCAGCAACGCCCTCGATGTCGTCTGTCACCTGAACGGGTGTCCCGCCCTCCGCGGCGATTACAAATATTTGCTGTACGCCGTGGGGCACCAGCCCCCGCCCGTCGGCGCGGAACACCATGCGCTCTTCCACCCGGGCGGGTTCGGCCCATTGCGCACCCTCGGGGCGTGACGGCAGGGAGGCTGGCGACGGACCCGAACCGGGGGAGAAGCTGGCAAAGGCCAGCCGGTTGCCATCTGGAGACCACTGCAGTCCCGCCGGCGTGCCCGGCAGGCGGCTGATCGCTGCATCACGGCTGCTGGACACCCAGTGCAGGCGCAATTCCTGGATTCCGCCCGTACTGGCGACATAGGCCAGCCTGCCACTGTCAGGCGCCCAGCGCGGGCTGGTGAAGTCTGCCGAAGCGCTGGAAGCGACAGGCATATGGTTGCGCCCGTCATAGTCCACTATCCAGATGCTGCTGCGGGCGCGATCGGTCATGATGTCGTTCGTGCGGCGCACATAGGCGATGCGCTGGCCATCCGGCGAAATCTGCACATCCGCTGCCGCTTCCATCGCGAACAGGTCCACAGGCTGTAGCGGCCCATGATCGCCGTCCTGCGCATGAGCTGTCATGCAGAGCGCGGCGGCGGACAAAACTACAAGGAAACGCAACAGCATATTATCCCTCCCCGGATTTGTGCGGGAAGGCTAGGTCGGAATGAGGGGTGTTTCCATTGGCCGTGTGCGGTTGTCACGCATATGTGACAACACCGGGACTGCCTGATGCGCGGCGGCACCAAAACCCCAGCTTGTCACGGCAGTTGAATGGTACCGCCTCCCCGGCTCGAACGGGGGACCTCTAGATCCACAATCTAGCGCTCTAACCAACTGAGCTAAGGCGGCACGCAAAACCGGCGCGAGGGCGAAGCCTCAAGGCGGCGGGAGCGCTGACATAGCGCCGCCGGACCTGCGATGCAAGACCGGCGGCCATGTGATGTAGCTCAGTGTATCAGGCGTAGCCGCTCGAGGTGATATGGCTCTGCAGAGCCTGCATGCGCTGGGCGTCTGACGGATGCGTCGACAGGAAGGCAGGCGGACCGCCCGAACCCCCGCTGCGCGCCATCATGCCGTTCCAGAAGGTGAGCGCTTCGGTGGGGCGGTAATTGGCTCTGGCCATGTAGTCGGTGCCCAGCCGGTCGGCCTCGTATTCGTGGCGGCGCGAATAGGGCAGCAGAACGCCGAAGGTCAGCCCCGCGCCCAGCACACCGGCCCACATGCCGGCATTGCTTACCCCGCCCTGGTCCAGCGCGACGGCGGCAAGTCCGGCCCCCACGCCGGCTGCCATCTGCTGGGAGGCACGCTCCTGCGCGTGACGGCCTGCCACGTGGCCGGCCTCGTGGCCGATCACGGCGGCCAGCTGGTCGTCATTGCCCGCCACGTCCAGCAAGCCCGAATAGACCGCCACCTTGCCATTGGGCAGCACCCAGGCATTGACCTGGTCATTGTCGAACACGACGAATTCCCAGTCATGCTGGGTCATGCCGGAGCTTTGCGCGATGCGCTGGCCGACCCGGTTGACCTGATTGCGCTTGCTGGCATCGCGGGTGACGCGTTCCTGTTGCAGCGATTGCTGCCATGTCTGCTGGGAGAGCTGGGCGATCTGGGCATCAGAGACGAGCATGAGCTGGCTGCGGCCCAGCGCCTCGTTATGCGCCGTGCACCCGGCAACGAACGGCACGACCGTACCAACTGCGAGCCCCATCAGCAGCTCGCGCCGGTCCATGCGCACCGGCGGCAATGCGGGATCAATTTTCAGTTCGTTATTCATCACCACTCCCCCTTCAGGACAATGACGGGCGCACCAGGATTCATTTTTCCGGCCCGCCACGATGGAAACAATTGTCCCGAGAAGTTAAACATAACCCGGACCGCTACGGAACTGTTTCCGTTGACCCCTCGCCTGCTGGTAATACCGGAGTTCACGTCATGCGCCGCCTGCTTATGATTCTTCTGGTCCTTGCGGGGATCGCTGTTGCCGCCGCCCTTCTGGTACCCGCGCTGCTCACCCCGGAGAACTGGCGCGGCGAAATCGAGCGACGGGCCAGCGAGCAGCTGGGGCGCGAGGTGAGCATTGGCGGCGATATCGGGCTGACCATATTGCCCTCCATCCAGATCAGTGCAGGCAATGTTTCCATCGGCAATGCGGAAGGGTTTGGCGAGGAGGCGTTTGCCGAACTCTCCGAGCTGCGCCTGGGCCTCGCCCTCTGGCCGCTGTTTTCCAACCGGGTGGAGGTCAGCGAGTTCGTGCTGGTCGAGCCGGTTATCCGTCTTCGCGAAAACGCGCGCGGCAATAACTGGACATTTGCCTCCGCTGAGGAAGCGCAAGCTGCGCCGCCATCCGACAGTAATGGCGGCTTCCGCCAGCCCGGCGCGCTTCCCTTCGACGGGACGTTTTCCGGCATCCGCATTGAAAACGGCGCATTGAGCTATTCCGACGGAACCGACACCTGGGACGTTTCGCAGCTCAATGTCCGGCTGCAGGCAGAGGATCTGGACCGCGAAGCGCGCATGGACGGCGACTTTGTGCTGCGCGGCGAGAGGATTGCTTTCGACACCCGGCTCGGCGGCCTGCGCCCGTTCATGGAGGGGCGTGAAACCCCTCTGACGCTGGAGGTTCGCTCCAGCCCGCTTACCGTGAGTTTCGACGGCAATGTGCTGGAAAGCAGCACGTTTGATCTGGCTGGCGACGCCAGTGTCCAGACCGATATTCCCGGTCTGGCGCGGCTTGCCGGCGAGCCCTTGCCGCCCGGCTCGGCCCTGCGCAGCGCATCAACATCCGGGCGCCTGACCAGCGTGCCCGGCGAACTTCGGTTCGAAAACGCACGGCTGCGCCTCGACGAGATCACCGCAACGGGCTCCCTGACCGTACAGACGGAGCGTGAACGCCCCATGCTGACCGGCCAGATGGTTATCCCTGTCCTGAACCTCAACCCATATATGCCCGCCGAACAGTCCGGCACGGCTGCGGGCGGTCAGACCGAATGGAGCACCGAGGAAATCGATCTGGCCGCCCTGCGACTGGTGGATGCTGACTTGCGCCTCAGCGCCGGACGGCTGATCTTCGGCGATGTCGAGGCAAGCGAGGCCGCTGTCCATGCCCGCCTGACCAATGGGCGCCTGGTGGCCGATCTGTCACGCTTCACGCTCTATGGAGGTAGCGGTTCGGGCCAGCTCGTTGTCAATGCACGCAGCACGACGCCCAGCTATTCACTGAACGCCCGGCTGCGGGGCTTGCAGACCCAGCCCTTCCTCGGTGCGGCAGCCGATTTTTCGGCACTGCGGGGCCTGGGCAATTTCACGATTGACCTGACCAGTTCGGGCGCCAGCACGGCAGCGATCATGCGGTCACTGTCGGGCAGCGGCGATCTGCGCCTGAGCGATGGCGCGATTGAAGGTTTCAACCTGGCGCGTATCCTTCGCGGCGTGCAGACAGCGATCACCACTCGCCAGCTTCCCCAGGGCTTCGGACCGGAGGAAGAAACCGATTTCAGCGAGCTGGGCGGCACGTTCAATATCCGCAATGGCGTCCTGACGAACAACGATCTGTCCATGCTCAGCCCGCTATTGCGGGTTACCGGCACAGGCGAGTTCAATCTGGTGGAACAGTCGATGGACTACCGCATTTCGCCGCGCGCCGTCGCCTCGCTGGCTGGCCAGGGCGGCACGCCGGAGCTGGGCGGGATTGCCGTGCCGGTGCGGGTGCGCGACAGCTTCGCCAACCCGTCTTTCAGCATCGACTTTGAATCGGTTGCGCGCGCACTGGCAACCGGCCAGGCGCGCGGACTACTGGACCGTATCCTGCCCGGCCAGAGCTCCGGCGAGGATGCGGAAGAGGGCGAGGAGCAGCAGGCCCAGCCAACCCCGGCCGATCTCCTGCGCGGCCTTCTGGACCGTCAGCGCCGCAGCGGGAGCGATGACGGCAACTGACGTCACACGCACGTGAACAGGCTGGGGTTTTGCTTGCACCGGCGCAAGCCGCCGCCATGATGTGGTCCAAGAAACAGCCCCAAACAAGCTGACGGGGCGAAGGGGAGCATTATGAAAACGCTGAACGCACTTCTGGCTGCAGGAGCCGTCATGGCCTTTACCCATCTGGTTCCGGCGAGCGCCGCTCAGACCTTCCACCCCGGCGACCGGGTGACCGGAGATCATTTCGCCACCCGCTCGCCCATTCAGGCGATCAATGGCGTAACCGCCTCCGCGCAGCCGCTGGCCAGCATGGTCGGCATCGACATTCTAAAGGCTGGCGGCAATGCGGTTGACGCGGCTATCGCGATGAACGCGGTGCTGGGCCTGATGGAGCCGGTCGGCAACGGAATTGGCGGCGATATTTTCGTGCTGGTCTATGACCCGGAGACACAGCAGGTCTACGGGCTGAATGGCGCAGGCCGCTCGCCCATGGGTCTCGATATCGAGACCGTGCGCGCCAATCTGACGCCGGAGGGGACAATCCCGCCTGTCGGCCCGCTGGCCGTTTCGGTGCCGGGCGCCGTTGATGGCTGGTTTGCCCTGCATGAGCGCTTTGGCCGCCTGCCGATGGAACAGGTTCTGGCGCCCGCCATCCGCTACGCGGAGGACGGCTTTCCGGTCAGCCACACCATTGCCTATTACTGGGAGCGCAATATGCGCATCTTCCAGGAGCGCTACGAGGCAGGCCAGTTCAGCGAGTTTGACAATGCCCGCGCAACCTATCTGAACGCTGACGGACGCGCGCCCGCCGAGGGCGAGATTTTCCGCAATCCGGATCTGGCCCGCACCTACCGCCTGCTCGCCGAACAGGGGCGGGATGCCTATTACGAGGGCGAGATCGCCCGCACGATAGACGCCTATATGCGCCGTATCGGCGGCTGGCTACGCTATGAGGACTTTGCTGCCCACACTTCAGAATGGGTGGACCCGGTCACGGTCAATTACCGCGGCTATGATGTCTGGCAGATACCGCCGCAGGGCCAGGGCATGAGCGTGTTGCAGATGCTGCAGATACTCGAAGGCTTCGACCTCACCTCCATGGGCTATATGAGCGCCGACACGCTGCACGTGATGATCGAGGCCAAACGCCTCGCCTTCGAGGACCGGGCGCGTTTTTACGCTGACCCGGCTTTCCAGCCTGCACCGGTGGAATGGCTCCTGTCAGATGAGTATGCCGCCGAACGGCGCGCGCTGATCTCCATGGAGCGGGCGATGGAACAGGTGGGTCCGGGTGATCCGCCCCAGATCGAGCACAATGACACGACCTATCTGAGCACCGCCGATTCCAGCGGCATGATGGTGTCGCTGATCCAGTCGAACTATCGCGGTATGGGTGCCGGTATCGTGGCCGACGGGCTGGGCTTCATGTTCCAGAACCGGGGTGAAGCCTTCTCGCTGGACGACGATCACCCGAATGTCTACGAGCCCGGCAAACGCCCCTTCCACACCATTATTCCCGGCATGGTGACCTATGAGGGCCAGGGCTATTTGAGCTTTGGCGTGATGGGCGGTGCCATGCAGCCCCAGGGCCATGTGCAGGTGCTGTCCAACATGATCGATTTCGGCCTGAACCTGCAGCAGGCAGGCGATAGTGCGCGCTGGCGCCATGAAGGCTCCACAGAGCCGACAGACGGGCTGGGAACGCCTGCGGGGCTTGGCGTGGTGCATCTGGAAAGCGGCGTGCCGCAGGATGTGCGCGAGGAGCTGGAGCGGCGCGGCCATGTGCTCGGAAGCAGCGATGGCGGATTTGGCGGTTATCAGGCAATCCGCCGTGATCCGGTGACCGGTGTGCTCACCGGCGCATCAGAAATGCGTACCGACGGCGCCGCAATGGGCTATTAGAGATGAACGAAAGCACATAAGCGCTTTCATCGGGGGTTCACGGCGCAAAGACCACTCTTTCTGCCATGAACAGGCTGGAAAGGGAGTATCGGTAATGAACCTGGCCAAGTGTATTGTTGCATTGGGAGCGGCGGCTGCCGCTTTCGTGCTTGTCCCGCTGGACGCCGAGGCCCAGCGTGGCCGCCCCGGAGGCGGCGGTGGCGCGCCGGTCATCGAATTTTTTGAAGGGCCAAACTTCACCGGGCGCTCCATTCGCCTGGACGGGGATGCGCCCGACTTTCGCCGGATGAACTTCAATGACGTGCCCAGCTCCTTCCGGATATCGAGAGGCTATTGGGAGATCTGCTTCGACATCAACTATCGCGGCCGCTGCCAGATTTTCTGGCAGGACGCCCCGCAACTGACCAGCGGCTGGAACAACCAGATAAGCTCGGCACGTCCGGTTGATTTCCGCCGGGGCGGGCGCGAGGCGCTGATGATGTTCTCCGAGCCGAATTTCGGCGGCGAGGCGCGCCTCATCATGGACAATGTGTCGAACTTCAATTCGATCCAGTTCAACGACCGTCCGCGCTCCTTGCGTGTGCTCAGCGGAGAGTGGATCGTCTGCCAGCACGCCAATTTCGGCGGCCGCTGCGAAACGCTCCGCAATGAAGCGTCCGACCTGCGCCGCATGGGCCTTGACCGCGAGATCAGCTCGGCCTCCCCGACCTCGCAATACAACCCGCCCACGCCCGCTCCCAATCCGGGCTTCAACCCCGGCCCTGGCTCCAATCTGCGTCCGGGGTCTGTGTTTGGCGGCACGCGTGGCGCGCAAAGCACCTATTTTGCCAATCCGCGCATTAGCGGGGCTCCGGTCGCGCGCTGCATGAGCAATTTCAACAACTCGGCCTGCGATCAGGTGACGGCGGACGCGCTCTGCCGGGGTGAGGGCTTCCGCGGTGCAGCCTACTACACCATCACCGACCAGGGACGCAGCAATCACTACTTTATCGGTGATGCCCGCACCGGGCAGTCCAACGGCGCCCTCGCCGACGTGCTGTGCGTCCGGTAAGCGGATAAAAACATGCGCCGTGCAGCTTGGCCCCTCGCGCAAGCGGGGGGCCTTGCTTTATCTTGCCGGAAAAGTTTATCGAATCCGGAGCGAGCCATGCCTGTGCAGGATCCCGTAATCGCCGAGCAGACCCCCGCAGCTGACCATACGATTGACCAATGCTGGGACCGCTATTCGCCGGAGGAGCACGGCGTGTGGGACACGCTCTACAAGCGCCAGATGAAGGTGTTGCAGGGCCGCGCCGCGCCGGAACATTTCAAGGGGCTGGAACTCTTGAACCTGAATGAGGGCGGCATTCCCGATTTCCGCCGCATGAACGAGAAGCTGGAAAAACTCACCGGCTGGACCGTCGTCGCCGTTCACGGCCTCATCCCCAACGATGTCTTTTTCGACCATCTGGCCAACCGCCGCTTTGTCGCCGGACGCTTCATCCGCGATGCCGACAAGCTGGACTACCTGCCCGAGCCGGACATTTTCCACGACGTGTTCGGCCATGTGCCGCTGCTGACCCAGCCGGTCTTTGCCGACTATATGCAGGCTTACGGCAAGGGCGGGGCAAAGGCTGAAAAGCACGGCATGATCGAGAATCTCACCCGGCTTTACTGGTACACGGTGGAGTTCGGCCTCATCAACACGCCTGAAGGCCAGCGCATCTATGGCGCGGGTATCGTCTCCAGCCAGTCTGAATCGGTGTTTGCCCTGGAGGGCCGCTCGCCCAACCGGGTTCATTTCGATCTGGAACGCGTGATGCGCACCGACTACCGCTACGATGACTTCCAGCAGACCTATTTTGTCATCAACTCCTATGAGGAGCTGATGGAGGCCACCGCCGGTCAGGACTTCGATCCGATCTATACCCGCCTGAAGGGCCAGAACGATTTCAAGGCCAGCGATATCGTGGACGGCGACAAGGTCTACACCCAGGGCACGCAGGAATACGCAAAGGCTGGCGGCCTGGCCAAAGGGGCCAAATGGGTGTGAGCCCGCTCACGCCATCCATTCAGGCTTTTCATCCGGTGCCAGCACCAGGGCGATGATCTCTTCGACCAGTTCAAAATCACGGTAGAGCGCCTGCACCCGCTCACGCGCGTTCAGCGGTTTGAAGAGTGATCCCGGCTCGAACAGATTGCCTGTTTCGGCGGCCAGCAACAGCTCGCCCTTGCCGAATCCCTCGGCGAGGCTTTCGTCGAACACGCCGCGTACATTCTTGCCCTTCAGCGCCGTCTCCAGCGCCAGTACGCGCTCCATGAAGGCTGGCGTCATCAGATAACGCGCCATCACCTGGTCGGTGCCATAGACCTGAAAGATGCGCTCAAATTTCGGGTCGACCAGGCCGATACGCTCCAGCCTGCGTCCATTGGCCGAACGCATCAGCCCGCTCAGCGCGTTGAATATGCCCTGATCACGCGTAATCAGGGTGACGCCTTCTATGGTCCGGGGAAAGGCGACGCGGATCAGAACGCCGCGAAACACGGTGACGTAATAGGTGCGCTTTCTGCTGCGGCGGCGCTGCTTGAGCTCCGCCTCGTAGAGCTCGAACTCTGCGCCATGGGCCTCGCCGGAAAAATGATCTTCAAACTCGCGCCGGTCGGAATTCGGGATCAGGCCGTGGCTGCGGAAACTGTCAAAGCGCGCCGGATTGGCGGGCTTTGGCGCGTAGCGCAGACCGAAGGCGCCAGCCAGCCGGGTGTTCATCCCGTGCTTGACCTCGGTTCGCAAGGCATAAAAGGGCGCAGACACGATCCCGACAACGATAGCGGCAAGCACGATGGCGGCGATTATCGCCACCCCTCCGGGCAGTCCCAGGGCCGACAGAACCAGTATCACGGCCAGCGCGCCGGGGACCACGGCGATAATCCCGGTCACCAGCCGGCGTGCTGCCGCCTTCCGGCGCGTCTCCAGACCCGCCAGCCAGGGTTCCAGCTCTGCCCAGACCGCATCAAATTCCCGCAATCTGCCTACCCCCATACGCAACAGGCGCCCGTTTTACGGGCGCCTGTTTTTCATGCCGGCCGCCTACGGCCGGTATGTAGCTGCTCTTTCCGGCCTAGCGGCGGCGGCGCGCCACACGCTCGATCTCTTCTTGCACCTTCGCCTCGACGATGGCCGGCAGGTTTTCATCCAGCCATTGCTTGAGCATCGGGCGCATCAGCTCGCGCACAATGCCTTCAAGCGTCTGACCGTTATCGCTGCTCACGCGTAAATTCTCGGTAAGCGCGGCAAATGCCCCCGCAGCAGCGCTGGCGGCCGGTTCGGCCAGCAGGCTGTCATCATCTTCAGCCGGTGCCGGGGCAGGTTCAGGTGCTTCAGCCATGACGGGTTCCGGTTCTGGCTCAGGTTCGGGTTCAGCGGCCGGCGCGGCTTCCTCTTCACGATCAAGGATCATCAGATCATCCGCGATGGCCATCGGCGAGGTGCCCTCGCCCTCTTCCTCAACCCGGTCGGTCAGCTCCAGGACATCGTCATCAACGGCGACCTCCTCCGGCTCCGGCTCAGGTTCGGGCTCAGCTGCCGTCTCAAGCACCGGTTCTGCCTCCGGTTCAGCTTGCGGCTCCGGCGCAGCTTCCGGCTCGGCTGCAGGCTCAGAAGCGGCAGGCGCAGCCTCGGCTTGCGGCTCATCATCCTCGTTGATGATACGCCGGATGGAGGCCAGGATTTCCTCCATGGTCGGTTCTTGTTCTGCGTTGCTCTGGGCCATGAAACAGGTCCTTCGGATGGTCGCGAGGGGTTGCTTGACACTTGGCCAAGCTTGGAATGCCCTCGCCGGGATGTCCAGCACTTGCGTGCGCTGAATAGACCCTAATTACCGCCCGTTAAAGGGAAGTTAGGCCAGAATCGGGGGTTTTGGCCTGCATCGGCCTCTTCATAGGGCTCCAGACCCAGCTGTGTCCCTGTCAGCCTGCCCATTGCCTGCAGCAATGCGTAGGCCGCGACCTGATAGTCGCGCTCGGCCCGGACCAGCTCCAGACGGGAATTGAGCAATTCCTGCTCGGCGTTGAGCACATCAAGCGTGGTACGCAGCCCCACAAACGCCTCCTGGCGCACGCCCTCAAAGGCAATCTCGTTGGCACGCACCGCCTGACGGCTGGAGATAATCACCGCTTCGGCCGCCAGATAGCTGTTCCAGGCATTGGAAATGCCTTCAGCCACCGCGCGGCGCACATTGAGCACCTGCAGGCGCAACTCATCGGCCACGGCCACCGCCTGACGGACCCGCGATTCGTTAAGACCGCCCGTGAAAATCGGCATGGAAACACGCGCACCGACGGTCACCGAGCCGCGCCCGCGGCCGGTGAAGTCCGATTCGCGCGATTCCGACGCCGAAGCCGACAGCGCCACATCCGGCCGCAGGGCAGAACGCGCCACGCGGATACCCGCCTGGCTTGCCTGTTCATTGAACAAGGCCGAGAGAAGCAGCGGATTGTTTTCCAGCGCCACATCGGCGGCAATCGCCAGCGATTCTGGAACATCGGGCTGGCTTTCGGGCTGCTCGACATCCAGCGGCGCGATGCCTGTCACCCGTTCATAGCCTGCCCGTGAGGCGGCCAGAGTCGCCTGCGCGGCGGAGAGCTGGGCCTGTGCGCCCGATACACGCGCCTCGGCCTGCGCCACATCGGTGCGGGTGATTTCACCCACTTCGAAACGGTCACGCGCGGCGCGCAACTGCTCGGCCAGCACGTCCACATTATTGCGGCGGATATCAACGATTGCGGTGTCCCGGACGACATCGAGATGCGCGGCAATCGCCGACAGCATGACTTCCTGCTCGGTGCCGACAACATTCCACCGGCTGGCCTCGATCCGGTTCAGGGCCTGATCCACCGAGGCATCTATGCCGCCGCCGGAATAAAGGCTCTGGCTGGCACTCAGCGAGTAGCTGACATCGCCGCCACTACCCCCGGCACCGGCTCCCGGCCCCCAGCTCTCGCCATCGGAAATGCCGGCACTGGCCGACAGGCTGGGCAAGCGCGCCGAGCGGGCCTGCACCACACCTTCACTGGCCTGACGCAAGCGCGCGCGCTCTGCGGCCAGTACAGGACTGGTCCGATAGGCAGCTTCAAGCGTTTCGTTGAGCGTCTGGGCGTTCGCACCGGCAGCCAGACCGCCCAGCCCCAGCCCGGCGGCCAGCATCAAGGTAATTGGAAATTTCATGCGTCCCTCTCACGGTTCACGACCACCCCGGCCCCGTTTACATGGGCGCTAAGCCCTGAAATTCCATCCCCGCGCAACGATTGCCAAGCAAAAAGTGAACAGTGTTCACTTTTTTATCACAGCGAGAATTCAGGCTCGCGTTCAAAGCCGGGCAGAACCGATGTCATCGAGTCGAACACAGCCCGGCTGCCAACAACCCCGTCCTTGCGCGTGTAAATCTTTGCCCGGCCAACACCGTTTTCCCGCACGATCACGGCCAGGCGGCCATTCTCTGCAAGCTGTGACAACCAGGCGTCCGGCACAATTTCAACAGCACCATTCACCAGTATAACGTCGAACGGGCCCTGTTCCGGCGCTCCTTTTTTCACATCGCCGGTCACAATCACGGCATTATCCGCGCCGACATCGCTAAGGGCACCTTCAGCCTTGGACGCAAACGATTCACTGGACTCAATGCCGATCACCGTTTCGCACAGGCGCGACAGGATAGCGGTGGAGTAGCCCCGCCCGCAGGCGAGATCGAGCACAAGATCACCGGCCTTCACGCCGGCCGCCTGCACCAGCTTGGCAAAGTCGCGCGGACGCATGAAACGCCGCCCCTCGCCCAGATCAATCTCCATGTCGGCATAGGCCGATCCGGCCATTGAACGGGGCAGGAAGCGCTCGCGCGGGATAGCCAGCATCGCGTCCTGCAGGCGTCTATCGGTCACATCTGCGGGGCGGACCTGGCTGGCAACCATTTGCCGGCGCGCTTCAGCAAGCTCACTCATGGGAAATACGTCCGCGTTAAATCCAAGGATGGCCGCTTATATCGCGGCCCGGCAACAAAGTGCAACGCGCGCACTGACCGGCAACTGCCAGCTGTATGCGGACAGCCTGCAAAGCGCGTTGCAGCGCGCGGGCCGCATCGCTATAGCTCTATCCCCACCACGAGAGGCGCCATGGCGGAGTGGTGACGCAGAGGACTGCAAATCCTTGTACCCCGGTTCGATTCCGGGTGGCGCCTCCAACTCCCCTGCCCGCCGATGAAGGTCACGCACCCTGGCGTGCGTGGGGATGACCGGTCACACCGGCCTTCTCAAGCTCGCTATCCAGCCGGCCCGTCACCCACAGCCAGAACATCTTGTAATCGCCGATCAGCGACCAGAGCGGGTAGGTAAAGGTGGCCGGCTTGTTACGCTCGATGAAGGCGTGGCTGACCCAGGCGAAGAAATACCCGCTCACCGGCACCAGCAGAAGGCCCCACCAGGTCTGGGTCACCAGCGCCCAGATCAGGACCAGTGGCGCCAGAACCGTGCCGACAAAGTGCCAGTAGCGCGTCGCCGGAATGGCGTGTTCGCGCAGATAGAAGGGGAAAAAGGCCGAAAAGCTCGTATAGCGGCCATTGACCATCCCGGCATCGTCCTGTGTCTCATTCATCGGCTGACCTCCCGAAAGTGTAGTGTTTATGGCGGGCAGGATAGCCCAGCTTGCCTGTCCCGGCGAGACGCGCGTTAAGCTCCCGGTCAGAGCGGTGAGTCATTTCTCTCACACGTCTCCCAGCGTTAGCGAGATATTAACCATCGAATCGTTAATGTGATCTCGTCTTCTTCATGAAGACACCCCACCATCCACCCATGCCTTTTCGGGAGCCTCACGGCTCCCGATTTTTTTTGTCCGTATTGCGGTGGCTGAAACTTCTGCCCCAATTAACGGCAAAAGCGCCTTGCGGGACACAACCCGTATTGCTAAAGACCCCACCTCGCTTGCGAGAGTGTTCCCCGGTAGCTCAGTTGGTAGAGCAGCGGACTGTTAATCCGCCTGTCGCTGGTTCGAGCCCGGCCCGGGGAGCCATCGCAGCGAGTGTTTCCAAAAGCCCGTCCAGCCCTGCGTGAAACGCGTATCGCGTCAGGCACCGCAGTACAGCGCGGGCGGTATCCGGAACGCGAAGAAATAATCGGCATCGCCGGGACCGGGTCTCCAGCTGGTCAGCCCCGCGTGGCGGGTTTTCGTATGGCATGGGTCATGGCTGTGCACGCGGCGCAGGTGTGGTCTCACGCCTTTCAGCACCCCCTCAGGCAGATGGGCGGGGAAGTGCAGGCGCATCCTCGACGCCCCGGCCCGCCGCGACACGCTGACCAGATGGCGCAGCAAGGCCGATTGCGCGCGCACACCATCTGCGCAGGGCGATGCGGCCCAGTCGACGACCTCCGCGTGGTCAAGGCGTCCGGGCGCAGCCTTGGTCAGCAGCAGGGCCGCAACGGCCAGCGCCCTGCCCTCCAGCCTAGCAACCACATATTCCATGCCGCCCCTGCGATCCGGGTCGGCGGCGCGGTAGCGCAAGGATACCTGGCTGATCTCGCGTGACATGTGTCCGGCAGGCGCAAGCGCGGCCAGTTCCTCATCCGAAACCGTGTCCAGCGGCTCGAACACCGCATCACCGCGCCGCCCGCTTATATCAAACGCAAAACCGGCGCCGCAGTCGAACCGCTCTGTATTCTCGCGGCCGGGCAGCGCTGCCAGCACTATCCGGTCGGGGCGGAACACCCATTCGGCCCATTCACGGCCCCTCTGCCCCAGCCACGCCTTGGCGCCCACACGGGCCAGCAAAGGCGCAGACAGCGCATTATTGTTCAGGGTCACAAACGCATCCACATCAGGCTGCGCCAGGCCGTGACGGATGAGCTTCAGACCGGCCAGCCGCCCGGTCTGCGCCCGGTCGGTTACGACCGTGTGGCCGGTTGCGATGACATAGCTTTCGGTGCCGCACCTGTATCGATTGACGAAATTGCCCAGGAATCCGCTCACGCGCCCGCCGGACTCGGCAACCCATCCCGGCGCGATATCGCCCTGCTGCGGATTGCCGAACAGGACCCAGCGCCACCCCTCAAGCGAGCGCGCAGGAAAGCCACACGAATCCACCAGCGGGACAATGGCCGGCAAGTCGGCCTCATGGACCTGTCGAATTGTCACTGCGGCCATGCGTGTCCGATCCCTTCGAAGACAGGAAATACAGCGCGTTATATGAGAAATGGTTTACACAGGCTGGGGAACCCGTTCCGCAGCGCAGCGTTATCGACCGGCATGAACCACACACAAGACACTGCAATCCGGCCAGCCACAGCCCGATCGGTCTCGCGTGCGGGCGTGGTGATAAATCCCAATGGCGGCAGCGTGCCCGCCGACGGGCGCGAGATTATTGACGCCGTTCTGTCCGGAATGGGCGTGCCGGCCCATTTTGAAATCGTCGATCACGACTGTGAAGCGGCCTGCCAACGCGTTCTGGAGCAGGATGTCGACATCATCATCGTATGGGGCGGAGATGGCACGGTGGCGTGCGCGCTGAACACGCTTAGATCCGATGATCCGCCTGTACTGCCACTGCCCGGCGGCACCATGAACATGCTGCACAAATTCGTGCACGGCGCAGATCTCGATCCTGGTACATGCCTGAAGACCGTACTGGAAAACCCCGTCGAGATGGACATCGCCGCCGGAGAGGTGCTGGAGCACCGCTTTTACGTCGGCGCCCTGCTGGGCGGGCTGACACGGCTGGCGGCCCCGCGCGAGGCGCTGCGCAATGCCGATTTGTTGCAGGCCGTAACCGAATTTGGAGAGGCCAATGCGTTTGGCCTCGACACCCCCATGCGCTGCCTGTCCGATACTGGTGCCCGCCAGGATGCGCAGGCGTTGGGCATCTTCCTGTCCGAAGACCCGGCCCGGCCCGGTTTCGATGTGCTGGCAACGGCGCCTGAGAGCCTGCTTGATCTCGCCTATACGGGCCTGACCGGCCTGCTTGCCGACTGGCGCAATGCCTGGGGCGTGGAGCGCGGATTTGCCTCAAGGGTGGACGTCGAAGCGCTTGAATCCTCAGGCATCGAGGCTACGCTGGATGGTGAACCCGTCACCCTGCCGCGGCACGCCCGTTTCACGCTCGTCAGGAAAGCAGCAAGAGTGCTGACAGCACGCGGAACATGATGCGCATCTTCCAGCTGGCCGATTTGCATTTCGGTACCGAGGACCCCGGTGCCATGACTGCGGCCGCCGAACTGATATCCGCCGCCGCGCCGGGCGCACTGATGATCTGCGGCGACCTCACACAGCGCGGCAAGCGTTCAGAGTTCGAAGCCGCAAGGGGCTGGCTTGACCAGTTCGACGTGCCGCAGCTTGTCGTGCCCGGCAATCACGACACGCCGCTCCTGAACGCGGTCTCGCGCGTCTCGCGGCCATTTTCGCGGTTTGCGCGCTATTTCTCCGACCGCAGCGCACCGCTGGATATCGGCCCCTGGCGCGCTGCCGGACTGAACTCGGCGCGCGGCTGGCAAGCCCGGTCAAACTGGGCGGAGGGGTCGATCAGCACGGCCCAGCTGAAAATCGCGCTGGGCGAGATCGGCGAGCAGCCGGGCATACTGGTATGCCACCACCCGCTCAAACCGCCCGCCACCGCACCGCTGCACACGCGGACGGCGCGCGGGATCAAGGCAAGCGCCATGATTGCGCCGAGCCCGGTACGCCTGGTCCTGTCAGGTCATGTCCACGGCGCATCGGCAGACCTGCACAGCTATTCGCAAGGCTCCTATCTCTCGCTGACGGCAGGCACACTGTCCACGCGGCTGCGCGAGGGGCAGCCTTCCTTCAGCGAGATCGTTCTGGATGGTGAAGGCGTGGAGGTGACGGCCCATCGTTTTGACGGCAAGCGCTTTGCCCCCCACACGCTCGGCCAGTTCAGGATTGGCCCTGACGGCGCGATTGCACAGGCGCGCTGAGCGCTACCCGCCGACCAGCTTCTTCAGCCAGCTGAACCGGCCCGATGATGCAGCTGCGCTCTTCGCGCCGTCCTGCCGGGCGGAGAGCAGAAAGGCATCCGCTTCCTCCACCGTACGAAACAGGCCGACATTGCGCCCTGCCCGGAGGAGTTCTTCGGTGAAGACCTCGATGAAACGGGCATCATTGCTGTGGCCCGGACGGACAATAGCCAGCGCCAGGGTAGGCGGTGTCTCGCGGGCAAACATGCGGGCCAGCTCAGGGGCTTCCGAATGCGAGATCAGTATCTCGGCCCGTCCCATATCCATAAGGACTTCGCGCGCGCCCTCATCTTCCACCAGAGCCGCGTAAAGCGCGAAGGATTCCATCGCGTCCTGCCAGTCGACACTGCCCTCACGTTCAGACGTGATCCGCCAGTTCCGGGTCTTTACAGAACGTCCCACACGCGCGCCCTCCAGCGACAATAACCGTACGCACACTAGGGACGAGGCGTTTACAGGAACTGAACCCGCCAGCGGGAACTACAGTGCACGCTCGCGCGCGGCGGTGGCTGCACGCACCTGACGCGCCGCATCCACGGCCTTGATCTGGCGGTCCCACATGGCCGCATATTTGCCGCCCAGCGCCACCAGCTCCTCATGCGTACCCTGCTCGGCGATGGTACCTGCATCCAGGACATAGATCTTGTCGGCACGGGCGATGGTGGAGAGCCGGTGCGCAACCGATATAACCGTGCGCCCCTTCATCACCTCGTCGAGCGCTTCTTGCACATCGCTTTCGGTTTCGGAATCCAGAGCCGATGTGGCCTCGTCAAGGATCAGGATGGGCGGGTCTTTCAAAATGGCACGCGCTACGCCGACACGCTGCTTCTCACCGCCGGAGAGTTTCAGCCCCCGCTCGCCCACACGCGTTTCCAGACCGTCCTGCAAATCCTCCACGAAGGCACGCAGACGCGCCCGGTCAATCGCATTCCAGAGTTGCTCCTCGGTGGCATCAGGGCGCCCGTAGAGCAGGTTCTGGCGCAGCGTATCGTTGAACAGCACCACATCCTGCGGCACCAGCCCCAGGGCGTTGCGCAGGCTCTCCTGCGTCACGTGCGCGATGTCCTGACCGTCAATCAGCACGCGGCCCTTGTCAGGGTCAAAGAAGCGCAAGAGCAGCCGCAAGGTGGTGGATTTGCCGGAACCGGACGGCCCCGCAATTCCCACGAACGTGCCGCCCGTGACATCAAAGCTCAGATTGGCAACCGACCGCGAGCGGCCCTCATGGGCAAAGGACACGTTGTCAAAGGACATCGCGCCGTCGGTCACAACCAGCTCTGCCGCGCCCGGCCTGTCCTGAACATCCGGCACCAGGGTCAGCGTCTCGAAAAGGCGTTCCAGATCAATGGCAGCCTGGCGGATCTGCCGGTAGGCAAAACCCAGAATGTTGAGCGGCTGATAGACGCTCATCAGCAGAAGGGTCAGGGCCGCGACATCGCCCGGCTGCAAGCGGCCTTCCAGCGCCAGCAGCGCTCCGACCAGCATGACAGCCAGAAGCCCGCCATTCATAATCGCCGCCTGCACGATATTGAGCGTCTGCAGGCTCTGGTCGGCCTTGGTTGCCGCCACTGCATAGCGGCCGCGCGCCTCGTCAAAGCGGGCCGATTCGCGCCTCTCGGCGGCAAAGGCTTTCACCGTCTCGAAATTGCCGAGGATATCGACCGCGCGCGCATTGACCTCGCTGTCGGCCTCATTCATCTGCCGGCGCAGCTTCACGCGCCACTCGGTCAGGAACCACGTCACCAGCGCATAGGCCGCAACCGCGCCGACAATGATGGCTGAGAATATCCACCCATAGCGCAGCGCCACGATGACGGACGCCAGAATCAGCTCGATTACCGCCGGCACGATGTTGAAAACCAGATAGCGCAGCAGGAAATCGACCGCCCCCGCGCCCCGGTCAATGATCCGGTTCACGGCGCCCGCCCGGCGTGTCTGGTGGTAGCGCAGCGACAGGGACTGCACGTGCAGGAAGCCCTTCAGCGCGACGATGCGCTGGGCATCCTGCGAGACGCGCGCAAACATCATGTCGCGCAATTGCGGTGCGGAATTGGAGGCAAATCGCGCCAGTGCATAGGCTACGAACGCGCCGCCAAACGTCCAGAACGCGACCGTCGCCCCGGCATCCACGCCATCAATGAGCGCATTCAGGCCATCGCCGAAAAGAACCGGCGCCAGAACGGCGAACATCTTGGCCACGACGGTGAGCAGGAACGCCACCACCATGCGCGTGCGCCAACGTGCCATGTCCCGTGAGGCGAGGATGCCCACAACACGTGCGATGGCTTCGCCCAGCCGCCCCTGGGGGAGCTGACCGTCGGGCGTGGTGACTACATCGCTCGGTGTTGCCATACAGCATGCATAGGCTGATTAGCCTTTGGCAACAATGCCTTTGAAGGGGCAGCGCGGCAAAACTAGCCTTCGTCGGGCGTGGCCAGAACCTGGCCCGGATAAATCAGGTCCGGATCACGAATCTGCTCGCGATTTGCCTGGTAGATGACGGTGTACTGAAAGCCGTCACCATAGAGCCGGCGCGCGATACGCCAGAGCGAATTGCCCGGCTGCACGACAACTCTCTGGCCGCCAAGAGCCAGCTGCTCCCGGCTGGCGCGCTCAAACGGCAGCACGATGACGGCGGTGACGCGGCCCTCATCGTCCAGCTGGTCAAGCTGGAGATCATAGACGCCCGGTTCAAAGCCCGTGCTGGCCGAAACGCTCCAGCGGCCAGCGGCGTCAGCCTGCGTTTCGGCAACAATCTCGCCATTGGCCAGAATGCGCACGCCCGCATTGGGCTCGGCGCGGCCAGAGAAGATGACCGAGCCATTCTCGTCATAATCCACGGTTTCAAGAACCAGCGGACCAACGCCGATACCATCTTGCGGGCCTTGCAGGACGCGGCTCGCCTCGCCCGGACGGCCCAGCACCACCAGAGGTGTTTCATCGCGGGACGCCGGCACCGAGACCACGACAACCTGATCTGAGCGCACTTCCTGACCATCCGGTGTGCGCATGAGCAGGCTCAGCTCGACCGTGCCGGTGGGCAGCGGGTTTTGCAGGATGATGACCCATTCGCCCGCTGATGTGATGGCGGTGCGGGTCAGTTCGCTCTGATTGGCCAGCAGCGCCACCTCGGCGCCCGGAGCGCCGCGTCCGGCAATCACCGCATTGCCGCGTGCATCCACGCGCACCACGTCAAAGCTGGGCGGGGTAAGGCTGGTCGCGGGCTGGCGCGGTGCTTCGCGTTCAACCTGCTCGGACGCTTCAGGCGCGGCGGGCTCCGGGTCTGCCGCAGGGCGCGTCGCGATGTAAACGCCAGCTGCCGCTATCGCGGCTACCAGCAGGACCGCAGCTATGATGAAAGACCGCGTGGCCGCCATGTGACGTCTCTCCTGAACGCGCATCCTGGTAAAGAGGATACGGGGGTCTAACCTTGTCGGCCGCAAACCTTGCAAGGTGCGGGCCGCACGGGTGCTGATCCCCCAGCCGGTCCATTACTACACAGCCGCCATGGCAAAAATAGGGAGGGACTGCAGATGAGTCCCTCCCCGGTTCATGCATCAAGCAAGGAGTATCAGGCGCGTCCGGCTTTCAGTTCGGCCACAACCTCCTGAAGCTGGGTGAGCGCCGTGCCCCACCCCTCATGGAAGCCCATATCCACATGGCGTTTGCACCCCGCCTCGTCCTTGTGCAGCGCATAGGCGGTGTAGCGCGTACCCTCGCCTTCGGGTTCGAAATAGATGAGCGCGGAGAAGAAGGCGTCAGCCGTGGGCCGCCAGTCATCGTCCAGCGCGTCGGTAAAGGCGATCAGGCGCTCGGACTGCACATCAATGAACATGCCCTTATTGTCAAATTCCTTGCCCTCAGGCGAGCGCATCACAGTATGGAAGAGCCCGCCGGGGCGCAGAACCATGTCTGCGGCCACCGTCTGCCATGGCCGGGGCGTCCACCATTTGACGAAATGCTCCGGCTTGGTCCACGCCTCCCACACCAGTGCGACCGGCGCGTCAATAAAGCGGCTCATCTCTAGATCCAGGGAAGGATTGGGCTTGGGACGTTTCATAAATTTATTCCTTGTTCTTCAGTGATATGACGTAGGCATCAAACTGGTCGAACCGGCTCTCCCAGAGGGCGCGCTGTCCGCTTAGCCAGTCCTCGGCTTCGCGCAATGTCTCCGTTCTCAACGCACAGATGCGCACCCTGCCCTCCTTGCGTGTGGTGATCAGCCGTCCAGCCTCCAGCACTTTGAGGTGTTGCAGCACGGTCGGCATGGCCATGGAGAAGGGCCGCGCGACCTCCGAAACCGATGCCGGCCCCTCCATCAGGCGCGCAATCACCGCCCGCCGCGTGGGATCGGCAAGCGCATGGAAGGTTGTGTCGAGAGCGGATGTTTGGTTAGCCATATGACTAACTATTATCATCTCGACAGGCACGTCAAGATGGTTAGGTGTTTGGCTTAGTGTTTAATGCGGGGGGAAGGAAGGGGAAATCAGATCCCCAGCTTTTTCCTCAGGATCTCGTTGACCGCCTGCGGATTGGCCTTGCCGCCGGTCGCCTTCATCGCCTGACCGACAAACCAGCCGAGCGTCTGCGGTTTGACCTTCACCTTTTCGGCCTGCTCAGGATTGGCCGCGATCAGCTCATCCACCACCTTCTCGATGGCGCCGGTATCGGTGACCTGTTTCATCCCGCGCGCTTCGACGATCTGTTCAGGGTCGCCGCCCTCGGCCCAGACGATTTCGAACACGTCCTTGGCGATCTTGCCGGAAATGACATTGGAGGTGATGAGGCTGACCAGCTTTGCCAGCTGTTGCGGGCTGACCGGGCTTTCGGTAATCCCCAAGCCTTCCTTGTTCAGCCGGCCAAAGAGCTCGTTATTGACCCAGTTGGCAGAGAGCTTGGCATCCGCGCCCGCAATCACGGCTTCGAAATAGTCCGCGCGGTCCTTGTCAGCCGTCAGCACCGAGGCGTCGTATTCGGACAGGCCCAGCACCTCGACAAAGCGCTTGCGCTTGGCTTCGGGCAATTCAGGCAGGTTGACGCGGATGTTCTCGATGAAGCTTTCTTCCAGCTCCAGCGGTAAAAGGTCCGGATCGGGGAAGTAGCGGTAATCGTGGGCTTCTTCCTTGGAGCGCATGGCCCGCGTGACGCCGGTATTGGCATCAAACAGGCGCGTCTCCTGGTCGATCTTCCCGCCTTCCTCGATAATGTCGATCTGGCGGCGGGCCTCATACTCGATCGCCTGCATGATGAAGCGCAGCGAGTTGACGTTCTTGATCTCGCAGCGCGTGCCCAGATGCTTGAAATCGCCGGTCTCGCGGAATTTCTCGTACTGGCCGGGACGGCACACAGACACGTTCACGTCCGCGCGCATCTGGCCCTTTTCCATGTCCCCCCCGCACGTATCGAGATAGCGCACAATGGTACGCAGCGTGCGCACATAGGCAGCCGCTTCCTGCGGCGAGCGCACGTGCGGCTTGGAGACGATTTCCATCAGCGCGACGCCGGAGCGGTTGAGGTCCACATAGGTCGCGTTCGGATCGAGATCGTGGATCGACTTGCCCGCATCCTGCTCCAGATGCAGCCGCTCAATGCCAACCGTGAAGCGCGAGCCATCATCGCGCTCGCACACGATCTCGCCCTCGCCCACTATGGGGAACTGGAACTGGCTGATCTGATAGCCCTGCGGCAGGTCAGGATAGAAATAATTCTTCCGGTCAAAGCGCGAGAAACGGTTGATCTGCGCATTCAGACCCAGCCCGGTCTTCACCGCCTGCTCCACACAGCGCTGATTGATAACCGGCAGCATGCCGGGCATGGCCGCATCAACGAGGCTGACATGCGTGTTCGGCGCTGCCCCGAACTCGGTGGATGCGCCGGAGAACAGCTTGGCGTGCGACTGCACCTGCGCGTGGACCTCCAGCCCGATCACGATCTCCCATTCCCCGGTCGCGCCGGGCAGGGTGTAGCGGTGGGTGGCATCATCAAGCGGCATGGCAAGTCTCATCAGGTGGAGGAAGTGGTTTCAACGCATGTAATGTCGCGCAGAAACGCATTTGGCTAGGGATTTTCCTCAGAAGCTGACGGACTGTCATCCTCTCAAACCGGCAATTCCGTCGTGTTCTTGATCGCTTCCATGGCGAAACTCGCGCTGACATCCGACAATGGCGCGATGGCGATGAGTTTCTTATAGAAGGCGTCGTAATCGGCAATCTCCGGCAGGGCGATCTTGATGAGGTAGTCCACCTCGCCGCTCATCCGGTAGAACTCGATCACTTCGGGCAGGCGCGCGACGCCCCTGGAGAAGCGCTCCAGCCAGTCGGCATCGTGGCGGCTGGTTTTCACGAAGATGAAAAGCGTGGCGCGCAAGCCCAGCCCTTCCTGATCGATCAGCGCAACACGGCCCCGGATCAGCCCCGCCTCCTCCATGCGTTTGATACGCCGGTTGACCGGCGTGGCGCTGAGGCCCACCGCATCGGCCAGCTCCTGCACGGTCTGGTCTGCATTGGCCTGCAACAGACGCAAAATCTTCCGGTCGTGGTCGTCAAGCTCCATGCTTGCAGCCTTTCATGGTGATTTTCACTATCATACGCGAGAATACGCGCTGAAATAGGTCAAAAGCACTCAGCAAGCCGTGATTTCCTGACAGCAAGAGGAGGAATCATGGCTGCAACAGACATTTCCGGCACCCGTAACGTGGACGCGCTGCGCGAAGGGCTGACCGCCCGGCATGGCATGATCCGCACGCCTTTCGGGGAGCGCCCGCTTGTCTATGCAGACTATACCGCCTCCGGCCGCCCGCACCGCGCGGTGGAAGACCAGATCAATGCGCTCCATACCCTCCTCGCCAATCCGCATACCGAAGACAGTGCCACGGGCCGGGCCTCCAATGCCTGGCTGAAAAGCGCCGAAACCATTATCAAGCGCGCGGTGAACGCCTCTGCCGATGACGCGCTCATCCCGTGCGGAGCAGGTGCCACCGCCGCCATCCACAAGCTGCAGGAAATCCTCGGGATTGCCTGCCCGCCCGCCAGCCTTGCCCGCATGAGCGATGCGGTCAGCGCCGCGCTGGGGGCAGAGGCGAAAGCCGCGCTGGAAGCCCATCTCGGCGCCACGCGTCCCGTCGTCTTTGTCGGCCCGTACGAGCACCACTCCAATGAGCTGAGCTGGCGCGAAAGCATGGCCGAAGTGGTGCGGGTGAAGCTCTGCCCCGATGGCGGGATAGACTTTGCGGCGCTGGAAACTCTGCTCAAAGCCCCGCAATGGCAGGGAAGGATGCGCATTGGCGCGTTCTCGGCAGCCTCCAACGTCACCGGCATCATCAGCGATGTGCGCCGGCTGGCGAAGCTGTTGCACGCGCATGACGCCATTCTGGCGCTCGATTGCGCGGCCAGCGCGCCCTATCTGGCCATCGACATGCACCCTGCGGATGAGCCGGACGCCTATGTGGACGCCATCTCCTTCTCGCCGCACAAATTTGTCGGCGGGCCGGGATCATGCGGCGTTCTGGTGTTCAACAAGGCCCTCTATCGCAATGACCTGCCCCCCACCTGCTGCGCGGGCGGCACGGTGCGCTATGTGTGGGATGGCGGGCATGACTTCCTGGACGACGTGGAGGCGCGCGAGAAGGCCGGCACGCCCGGCCTGCCCCAGCTGGTACGCGCCGCTTTGGCACTGGAGCTGCGCGATGCGCTGGGGCTGGAGCGCCTGCACAGAATTGAGCAGGACTATCTGGAGCGCGCTTTCGCCGCGTGGCAGAACTGTCCCGGCGTCGAGATACTGGGCCCGCAAGACCCGTCCCGGCGGCTCGCCATCGTGTCGTTCAACCTGCGTGATCCGCGCGGCGGCTGGCTGCATCCGCGCTTCGTGACGACGCTTCTGAGCGATCTGTTCGGCATTCAGGCGCGCGCGGGCTGTGCCTGCGCCGGGCCGTACGCGCACGATCTGCTGGGTCTGGGAGAAGACGAGGCGCTGGCCTATCGCGACGCCGTCCTCTCCGGTCATGCGGGCGTACGGCCGGGCTGGAGCCGGGTCAGCCTGCACTGGGCGATGGACGAGGCGGAGATCGGCTATATCGTCGACGCCATCGCCTTCCTGGCGGCTGAGGGCTGGAAATTCCTCGACCTTTACCGGTTTGATCTCTCCACCGGCGCGTGGAGCTGGCGCGGGGCGGCACGCATGGATGCGCGCGAGGCAATCTGCGGCGAATGCCCTGAGGATCGCGGCGCGCTGTTTGCCGCCCTGCTGGACGAAGCCAGGACACGCGCCTGCGCCCTCTCTCCCTGCCCGGACGCCCGCCTCCGCCTGCCTGAACCGGTGGAGCGCTTGCGCCAGTTTTCCCTGCCGACTCTCTGACACGCAGATCTCGACCGGGTTTGCGGTCCTGTGGGCCGAGATGTTGTCCTCCCCCGTTTACGGGGGAGGTGTCAGCGCAGCTGACGGAGGGGGGAACTTTTTCGGATTATCCCCCCCCCCCTCGCCGCTTCGCGGCACTCCCCCCGTGAACGGGGGGAGACAAAGTGGGGCGCAGGAGAAATCCCCCTACCCCTCATCCATGCCGAAATCGAAATTCGGGGCAGAATGGGTGAGCGCGCCGACCGAGATCACGTCCACGCCGGTTTCGGCGATGGCGCGTACGGTGTTGAGATCAACGCCGCCGGACGCCTCTAAGGTAACCTTACCCTTGGCGGCTTTCACGGCGGCCTTCATGTCATCCAGCGGAAAATTGTCGAGCAGTACGCTCTCCGCCCCCGCCGCCAGCGCCTCATCGAGCTGGTCCAGCCGGTCAATCTCGACCGCCACGCGAATCATGTGCCCGGCATGGGCTTTGGCACGACGCACCGCCTCGCCCACACTGCCCGCAACCGCCACGTGATTATCCTTGATCAGGATGGCATCATCGAGCCCGAAACGGTGGCTCGCCCCGCCGCCAGCGCGCACGGCGGCCAATTCCAGCGCGCGAAGCGTCGGCGTGGTCTTGCGGGTGTGGGCGATGGCCACGCCGGTGCCTTTGACCGCCTCCACATAGCTCTGCGTCAGCGTGGCAATGCCGCTGAGGCGCCCGAGGAAGTTCAGCGCCGTGCGCTCGGCCATCAGGATGGCGCGGACAGACCCCTCCACCGCCAGCACCACATCGCCTGCGGCCAGCGTGTCGCCGTCCTTCGCGCGCCAATAGGTCTTCAGCGTGGGGTCGCATTGGCGGAACACTTCCGCCGCCACCGCCTGCCCAGCCAGCACGCCAGTCCCCCGCGAGGCGATGACGAAGGCGGCATGGGCGTGGGCGGGGATCACCGCTTCGCTGGTTACATCGCCGCGCCCGCCCAGATCCTCGGCCAGCGCGCGGGCCACGATGTCTTGGAGATAAGCGCTGTTCATTCGGCAGGCTCCGCCAGCGGAGAAATGTGAGGATGCACAGCGCGCGCGTCGGCGAGCGTCAGGCGGGTATGGGCGGCCACTGCTGCCGTCGCGGGACAATCGCTGCGGAAATGCCCGCCCCGGCTCTCGGTGCGGGTCAACGCCCCCGCCGCCACAAAACGCGCGGCGATCAGCGCATCGGCCTCGCCATGAGCGGCTTCCAGCGTGTCGATAAGATCAATCAGGCGGGCGAGCCCCGCCGCCTCACGCTCCACGCCCGCCTGCATCGCCATGGCGGCACGCAAGCGCGCCAGAGCGTCAGCGGGCAGCGCCGGGGCCGGATCGGCCTCAACCGGCGTCAGCGCACGCTGGGAGGCGTTCTTCAGCGCCTCTGCCGCACGCCGTCCGAAGACGAGACCTTCCAGCAAGGAGTTGGAGGCCAGCCGGTTCGCGCCATGCACGCCGGTGGAGGCGCACTCACCCACGGCCCACAGGCCCGGCACGCCGGTAAAGCCATCTGTGTCCGTCGCCACACCGCCCATATGATAGTGCGCAGCAGGCGCGACCGGGATGGGCTCAAGGCGCGGATCAATGCCCGCCGCCATGCAGGCAGCAAACACGGCCGGGAAGCGATCGGGGAACTCCTCGCCCACCGCCGCACGGGCATCGAGATAGGCTCCGCGCCCGGTCTTCACCTGACGGTGGACAGCGCGGGCCACCACATCGCGCGGGGCGAGCTCTGCATCGGCGTGAACGCCGCGCATGAAGCGATGGCCTTTGGCGTCGATGAGCGTGGCCCCCTCCCCGCGCAGGGCTTCGGTGGCGAGCGGTGCCGGATCGCGGCCCACATCAATGGCGGTCGGGTGGAACTGGACAAATTCCGGGTCCTGAATGACCGCGCCGAGCCGTGCCGCCCAGGCCAGAGCCTGCCCCTGGCTGCTGGCGGGCGTGGTCGTCACGCCATAAAGCCCGCACAGGCTTCCCGTGGCCAGCACCACATCGCTGGCGAGGAGGTCATGGCGTTTGCCTGACGGATCAAACGCGATCACGCCTGCACAGCCGCCTTTTTCATCGGGGATCAGGCCGGCTGCACGCCAGCCCTCGCGGATCTCGATATGGGGCGCGGCTTGAACGGCGCGGATGAGCGCGGCGAGAATGCCCGCCCCTGCCTGATCGCCCTTCACCCGCGCCACGCGGGCACGCGAATGCGCGGCTTCGCGCGACAATGCCCAGCCGCCGTCCGCCTCGCGCTCGAACGGCGCGCCCAGCGCATAGAGCGCCTCGATCTCGGCAGGTCCGGCTTCGGCCAGAAGGCGCGCTGCCGCCTCATCGACCAGCCCGGCGCCAGCGGCAATCGTGTCGCGCGCATGCAAGGACGGGCTGTCATCGCCCCCCAGCGCTGCGGCCACCCCGCCCTGCGCCCAGCCGGTGGAGCTGCTCCTCCCCAGCCTTGCCCCCGTCAGCAGGACCACCCGGCGCGGGGCGGCATGCAGCGCGGTCCAAAGACCCGCTATGCCAGCGCCAATGATGATGAGGGGATGGTTCACGGGAAAACCTCAATTAAGCGTTTCACCGGCGCAAGCCGGTGCCCAGTTTTTCTGGGTCCCGGCGTTCGCCGGGAAAACGAGAAATGAGTGACTAAACCCTCACATAGGGGATGGAGACGGCAGGTTTGCTGGTATCGAAGGCGGGCGGCTTGCCAAGCGAGGGCAGCGCCAGCATGGCGTCTACACTGGCCTTGGCGCGCGTCGCGATTCCCGGATCGACATGGACTTCATGCTTCATGTCACGCAGCGCCTCATAGATGCCGCGCAGCGTGATGCGCTTCATGTGAGGGCAGAGATTGCAGGGCTTTACGAAGTTCACGCCCGGATTTTCCACCGCCACATTATCGCTCATCGAGCACTCGGTGATGAGGATGGCCGTTTGCGGCTGGTGGTCCTTCACATAAGCCGCCATCGCGCCGGTGGAGCCGGCAAAGTCAGCGGCTTTGAGCACGTCTGGCGGGCACTCAGGGTGCGTGATGATCATGGCTTCGGGGTGGGCGGCGCGAAGGGTCTCGATATCTTCCACCGTGAACTGCTCATGCACCTCGCAGGAGCCTTTCCAGGTGAGGATGCGGATGCCGGTCTGGCTCGCGACATTCTTGGCCAGATACTCGTCCGGAATGAGGATGACCGTGTCGGTATTCCATTCCGCCGCAATGGCTTCGACCACTTGCACCGCGTTCGACGAGGTGCAGCAAATGTCGGAATACGCCTTCACCTCGGCCGAGGTGTTCACATAGGTGACGATCGGATAATCGGGATAAGCCTCTCGGATAGCGCGCACATTCGCGCCGGTGATGGATGCGGCGAGCGAACAGCCCGCGCGCTCATCGGGGATCAGCACGGTCTTTTCCGGCGAGAGGATTTTCGCCGTCTCGGCCATGAAGTGGACGCCGGCCTGCACGATAACGCGGGCTTCGGTTTTCGCCGCTTCCTGCGCGAGTTTGAGCGAGTCACCCATGATATCGCCCACCGTGTGGAAGATGTCGGCGGTCATGTAATTATGGGCGAGGATGACGGCGCCGCGCTCGACTTTCAGGCGGTTGATCGCGTCGATCAGCGGCGCATGCAGCGGCCACTCCATCAGCGTCACCACTGATTTCACCTTCTCATAGAGGTGATCGGTGCGCGCCTTCACCCCCGCATCATAAACCAGCGTATCGGCTTCGGGCCATGCATTATCAAGGGTTTGCAGGCGGGTCGGGTCGTGCCGGTCCATCGCGTCTCATCCTCTCCCTGCCCTCTTTTGCTCATTTTGAGCATTACGAGGGGCCAGAAAATCGGCGGGCCGTTTACCGGTCTCGCCGTTATGCTCTTTATGAGCCTAAGGTGGGACGTTTCTACGCCCGCACAAGGGGGGATGCAAGACAGTTTTCTTACACCCCATCGTGAGAAGCGCGGGTACGCCTATCTCACACGCCCATAGCGCAGCAGCACGACATCCTTTTTCATGGGCCGGGCTTCCAGCAGGGAGAGTTTCCTTTGCTCCGCCCATTGCTTGAACAGCGGCACACCCTCTCCCAGCAATAGCGGCGCAATGCCGATGCGGTACTCGTCAAACAGATCCGCCTCGATCAGCGGACGGGCCAGGTCCGCACTGCCGAAAAGATAGAGGTCCTTGCCGCCTTCGGCCTTCAGCCGCGTGATCTCCGCCACCGGGTCGGTGTTGAACATTGTCACGTTGGACCAGTCGGAGCGCTCCACCGTGCGCGAGAAGACATATTTCGGCAGCGTGTTCATGAAATGGGCGACATTGGCCTCCGGCCCGTCCGCCGCTGCCGGCCAGTGGCTCGCCATCAGATCGTGGGTGCGCCGTCCGAACACCATGGCGCCCATCGCCTCGCCCTGCTGCATGGAGAGCGCCTCCATATCCTCGCTCCAGGCATCGGCCATCCACGCAATATCATGGCCGGGGCCTTCAAACCGGCCATCGAGGCCCATCAGATTCCACATGATCAGCTTGCGCATGGGCGCTGTCCTCACGCCGCGCGGGCGAGTTCGCCGGCAAGATTATCAAGCGAAGCGCCATAGCCGTGGCGATAGCCGTCGGCCATGCCGGGCACAAACTCTGTCACCTGGCAGGTCACGATCTGGCGGGTGCCCTTGCCGTCTGCAGCCAGCGAGACGCTGACCAGCGCCGCACACATCGGTTTTCCGGCCTCGCTGATGGTTTCGGCCAAGACGATCCGCTCGTTCTGGACAATATCGAGATAGAGGACTTCGGCCTGAAACCGCAGATCACCCTTCGCGCCGCAGCGGGCGAGATCACGCCCGCCAACGCGGAAATCGGATTGCTCATAGCGCAGCTCATGGTCCGGGCCGGGCACGGCCCAGCGGCTCATCGCCTCGCTATCCGCCCAGGCCGCGAACACCTGCTCCGGCGTTGCATCATAGGTGCGGTCGAACCGCACCGTGTCGTGGGAAAGGGTCATGGCTGGGCCTCCAAACCAATTGCGTTTATCAACTGGTTGCAGCATGCTTCGAACCACATCAGATATGCAAGTGGTTTTTGAGGGAAATTGCAGGCCATGGCCGATGCGCCCCGTTCGGGCTGTCCGATCAATCTGTCGGTGGAGGTGTTCGGCGATCGCTGGAGCCTGCTCATCCTGCGCGACATGATCTTTGGCGGGCGCAGGCACTTCCTCGACCTGATGAAGAACCAGGAAGGCATCTCGACCAATATTCTCGGAGACCGGCTCAAACGCCTTGTCGCGCTCGGCATGCTGACCGCTGCGCCGGACCCCACTCACCGGCAGCGCATGATCTATTCGCTGACCGAACAGGCGATCCAGCTGATCCCGATAATGGCGCACTTAGGCGCGTGGGGGCGCAGGCATCTGCCCGTCACCCCTGCCCTTTCGATCCGCGCGCAAGTGCTGGAGGAAGGCGGCCCGGCCATGTGGGAGGACTTCATGGAGGATTTGCGCGCCGAGCACCTCGGCCAGCCGCGCAAAGACCCGTCACGCCCACGGGTGCGCGACCGGCTGCAGGCGGCCTATGAAGCGATAGCGGGGGAAGGGTGACACCGCCTGATCTGCGGCTTGATTGCGGGCGCGGGCGCGCCTAGGTTCGCGCGCGATTTTCCAACCCGCCGGAAACATGTGTCATGGTCGAGCAAAAAGCCCCGTCCTTTCAGGACCTGATCCTGACGCTCCAGCACTACTGGGCGAAGCAGGGCTGCGCCATTCTCCAGCCCTATGACACCGAAGTCGGCGCCGGCACGCTGCACCCGGCCACCACGCTGCGCTCGCTGGGGCCGAAGCCGTGGCGGGCGGCCTATGTGCAGCCCTCGCGCCGTCCGGGCGACGGGCGCTATGGCGAGAACCCCAATAGGCTGCAGCATTATTACCAGTTCCAGGTGCTCCTGAAGCCCTGCCCGGCCGATATTCAGGACCTTTATCTCGGCTCTCTCGATGCGCTCGGCATCGACCGGCGCCTGCACGATGTGCGCTTTGTGGAGGATGACTGGGAGAACCCGACCGTCGGCGCGTGGGGGCTTGGCTGGGAGGTCTGGTGCGACGGGATGGAGGTCAGCCAGTTTACTTACTTTCAGCAGGTCGGCGGGCTGGATGTGGAGCTGGTCTCCGGCGAGCTGACATACGGGCTCGAACGCCTCGCCATGTATGTGCAGGGCGTGGAGAATGTCTACGATCTCGATTTCAACGGCGCGGGCCTGACCTACGGCAATGTGTTCCTTGAAAACGAGCGCCAGCACTCCGCCTTCAATTTCGAGCATGCCGATGTCGACATGCTGATCGAATGGTTCAAGGGCGCGGAAAAGCAGTGCATGGCGCTGCTCAGCCTGCCGACGCCCCTGCCCCTGCCCGCCTATGACTGGTGCCTGAAAGCCTCCCATCTCTTCAACCTCGTCGATGCGCGCGGCGCGATCTCGGTCGCTGAACGCGCCAGCTGGATCGCGCGGGTGCGTGAGCTCGCCAAGGGCTGCGCCAGCGCCTGGGTGGAACAGCAGAAAAAGGATGCTGCGTGATGAGTGTGAAGCTTTACCACAACCCGCAATCGCGCGCCGTGATGATGCACTGGCTGCTGGAGGAGATCGGCTGCCCCTACGAGCTGGTCCCCGTCCAGTATGATGACGGCTCGATGCGCTCGGATTCCTTCCTGAAGCTCAACCCGATGGGCAAGATTCCGGTGCTGGTCGACGGCGAGACGGTGGTGACCGAAACGGTCGCCATCGCGCTCTATCTCGCTGACAGGTTCAAGACCCCCAACGATCTTGCTCCTGCCATCAATGACGCCACGCGCGGCGATTATCTGCGCTGGATCGCCTTCCAGTCGGGCGCGGTGGAACCGGCCATGATGCAGGCGGGCGCCAAGTTCGAGGCCAAGCGCGAACAGGCTGGCTGGGGCTCAGCCGAGCTGGTGGTGGACGTGCTCGAACAGCGTATTTCCAGGGCGAGCCCGTGGCTGCTGGGCGACAAGTTCTCCGCAGCTGACGTGGTGCTCGGCGGATCGCTGAGCTGGGCGGTGGGGTGGAAACTCTTCCCCGCGCGCCCCGGATTTGCAGACTATCTCGAACGCCTGACCAACCGGCCCGCTTACAAGCGCGCTTTCGCCACCAGCTAGAAGGCCCCGACCCTCGTGAGTGACGCGAAAGACCTCATCGTCTGGCACGGCCCCAACACCCGCTCTACCGGCACGGTCTGGCTGGTGGAGGAGCTGGGCGTGCCTTACGAGCTGCGCAAGGTGGACGTGTTCGGCGGGGAAACGCGCGAGGCGGAGTTCCTGAAAATCAACCCCGCCGGCAAAGTTCCCGCCATCCGCCACAAGGGCAAGACGCTGACCGAGATGGCCGCGATCTCGCTCTATCTGTGCGATGAGTTTCCCCAAGCCGGGCTTGCCCCGGCCATCGGCGACCCTCTGCGCGCCGATTACCTTTACTGGAGCGTGTTCCGCCCCGGCGTGCTGGAACCAGCCATCGTGACGAAAGCGCAGAACCTTGATGTCGATCCGCGCACGGTCGGCTGGGGTGAGTGGGAGACGGTGATCGGCCTCGTCGAGGCGGCACTTGAAAACGGTCCCTACCTGCTGGGAGAGCGCTTCTCTGCCGCCGATATTCTCATTGGCGGCGCGCTCGGCTGGCTCAAACACTTCAAGCTGATGCCGGACAATCCGCGCATCGACGACTATATCACCCGCCTGCACGCGCGGCCCGCCTATGCCCGCATGCAGGCCAGCAACCAGTAAGAACCGGACGTACCGCCCTTGGCCCAGCTACTCATCGAACTCTTCTGCGAGGAAATCCCGGCCCGCATGCAGGCGCGGGCAGAGGAAGACCTTGCCCGGCTGATGGGCGAGGCGTTCAAGGCGGCGGGCCTTGGCGTGGATGCCCTCACAACCTTCTCCGGCCCGCGCCGTATCGGCCTGGTGGCCGAAGGCGTGCCTGCCCGCACGGCCGATGTGCGCGAGGAGCGCAAAGGCCCACGCGTTGGCTCGCCGGAACAGGCCGTGCAGGGCTTCCTGCGCGGGGCGGGGCTGGAAAGCCTCGACCAGTGCCGCATCGACAACACCCCCAAGGGTGATTTCTATGTCGCTGTCATCGAGAAGCCGGGCCGCGATGCCGGCGCGGTGATTGCCGAGGCGCTGGAAGCCGCGATCCGCAATTTCCCCTGGCCAAAATCGATGAAGTTTGGCGAAGGCGACAAGGCCCAGCGCTGGGTGCGGCCCCTGCACCGCATCATCTGCCTGCTGGATGGCAAGACCGTGCCGGTAAGCGTGTTCGGTATCGAAGCGTCAAACCTCACCGAAGGCCACCGCATCCACTCGAAGGGCGAACGGGTATTTGCCGTGAAGGACTATGCCGATTACGCAGCACGCTTGCGCGATAATGGCGTGGTGCTGACGCGCGCCGAGCGCTCCGCCATCATCCTAGAGGGGGCAAAGCGCGTCTGCGCGCAGGCCGGCCTTGAGCTGATCGAGGATGAGGGCCTGCTGGCCGAAGTGACGGGCCTTGCCGAATGGCCGGTCGCGGTGCTGGGCGAGATCGACCCTGCCTTCCTCGACCTGCCGGCTGAAGTCATCGCGCTCACCATGAAGGTGCACCAGAAATACTTCGCCGTGCGCGATCCGAAGACCGGCAAAATCGCCCCGAAATTTGTAAAAATCGCCAATCAGGACGCGACAGATGGCGGCAAGGCGATTGCCCACGGCGCGGCCCGCGTCGTCTCCGCGCGCCTGTCTGATGCCCGCCATTTCTGGGACCTCGACCGCAAGCGCGGCCTTGAGGCGATGGCGGGTGAGCTTTCCAAGGTCACCTTCCACGAAAAGCTCGGTACGCTGGCCGACAAGGTGGAGCGGGTCGCCGCGCTCGCGCGCGAACTTGCCCCGGCTGTGGGCGCTGACCCGGAGCTGGCATACCGCGCGGCGAAACTCGCCAAGGCCGATCTCGTCAGCCAGATGGTCTATGAATTCCCCGAGCTGCAGGGCGTGATGGGGCGCTATTATGCGCTGGCGGCGGGTGAACCGGCCGAAATCGCCGACGCCATCCGCGATCACTACAAGCCGCAAGGCCCGTCAGACGCGGTGCCGACAGCGCCGGTCAGCGCGGCGGTCGCGCTCGCCGACAAGCTCGATACGCTGGTCGGCTTCTGGGCGATCGATGAAAAACCCACCGGCTCGAAAGACCCGTTCGCCCTGCGGCGCGCGGCGCTGGGGGTGATCAGGATTCTTGAAGCGGGCGGCTATCGTCTTCCGCTCCTGCAAGCCGTAAGCGACGTGAAATCAATCGAGCAGATGTTGAAGGCGGTCCGTTCGGATCGAGGAGCTATGGTCGCTCAGATCGAGCGAGCAAGGGACCTCCTTTCCTTCTTCGCGGACCGCCTCAAAGTTCACCTCCGCGACGAAGGCATACGCCACGACGTGATCGATGCGGTGTTCGCACGCAATGATGACGACCTGGTACGGGTCACGAACAAGTCGCGGGCGCTACAGGCGTTTCTGGAGACCGAGGACGGGTCCACGCTGCTGGCTGCTTACAAACGGGTACAGAACATTCTCTCGGCCGAGGAGAAGAAGGGCTTCAATTCGGTTGCATACGCTTCTGAAATACTGAGAGAAATTCCTGACCCGGATGATAATCTTTCGTGGTCGAACGAAGCTTTGGATGCCGCCCTGCTTGCAGCCATCGCCAAGACGGCCAACACGCCGCAAGAGAACACCCTTGTAAGTGAAATCCAGACCGCCGAGGCCGATGCCGCCAAGGCCCTCGAAGCTGAAAACTTTGAAGGCGCGATGCGGGCGCTGGCCACTTTACGCGCGCCGGTTGATGCCTTCTTCGAGGCGGTTACGGTGAATGCGGACGATCCCATGTTGCGGCGCAACAGACTTGTTCTATTGTCGCGCATCCGTGCGGCCGTTCAGGCCGTGGCAGATTTTGACAGGCTGGAAGGCTAGGCAGGCGCCCGGCACATCACATGACCGCCCCGGCGCGGCGGACCTTAGGAAGAGCGAGTACACTGGCGATGACGAAATGGGTTTATGCCTTTGGTGGCGGCGCAGCCGATGCGATGACCGGCGATGCCCGCGCGCTTTTGGGGGGCAAGGGCGCAAACCTTGCCGAGATGGCGCGCCTTGGCCTGCCTGTCCCTCCGGGCTTTACCCTGACCACCGAAGTGTGCACCGCCTATTACGCCAATGACCGCGCCTATCCGGCCGAGCTGGAAGGCCAGGTGGAAGAAGCCCTCGCCAGCCTGGAAAAGAAGGTCGGCAAGGCGTTTGGCGATCCCGCCAATCCGCTGCTGGTTTCGGTGCGTTCGGGCGCCCGCGCCTCCATGCCGGGCATGATGGATACCGTGCTCAATCTCGGCCTCAATGACGACACGGCAGAGGGCCTCGCCAAACTTTCCGGCGACCGGCGCTTTGCGCTCGACAGCTACCGGCGCTTCATCACCATGTATTCGGACGTGGTCTTGGGCGTGCCGCACGCCGAGTTCGAGGAAATCCTGGAGCGCTACAAGGAAGAGCACGACTTCCAGCTCGATACCGAGATTGATGCGGCTGGCTGGGAAGAGATCATCGCCGACTACAAGGCCGCCGTGCAATCGGCGCTGGGCGAGCCCTTCCCCAGTGATCCGCGCGACCAGCTCTGGGGCGCTGTTGGAGCGGTGTTCGGTTCGTGGATGAATGACCGGGCCATCACCTACCGGCGCATGTATGACATCCCCGCCAGCTGGGGCACGGCTGTCAACGTGCAGGCCATGGTATTCGGCAATATGGGCGACAGCTCCGCCACGGGCGTGGCCTTCACCCGCGACCCCTCCACCGGCGAGCGCGGCTATTACGGCGAATTCCTGATCAATGCTCAGGGCGAAGACGTGGTGGCGGGCATCCGCACGCCACAGTGCCTGACCAAAACCATGCGCGAGAAGATGGGCGACACCCAGCCCTCCATGGAGGAGGCGCTGCCGCAAGTTTATGGCGAGCTGGCGAAGGTGTTCGACTCGCTGGAGCGCCACTATCGCGACATGCAGGACATCGAATTCACGGTGGAAATGGGCCGGCTGTGGATGCTGCAGACCCGCAACGGCAAGCGCACCGCGCGCGCGGCGCTGAAAATCGCCTGCGATATGGTCGATGACGGCCTCATCACGCAGGAAGAGGCCGTGCTGCGCGTGGACCCGTCCGCGCTCGACCAGCTGCTCCACCCGACCATCGCCGAAGACTATAAGCGCGACGTGATCGCCAAGGGCCTGCCTGCCTCTCCGGGCGCGGCGTCGGGCCGGGCGGTGTTTGATTCCGATGAAGCCGAGCACCGCGCCAGCCTTGGCGAGAAGGTTATTCTGGTGCGCGTGGAAACCTCGCCGGAAGACATTCACGGCATGCACGCCGCCCAGGCCATCGTGACGGCGCGCGGCGGCATGACCAGCCACGCGGCGGTTGTCGCGCGCGGCATGGGCCGGCCTTGCGTGTCCGGTGCGGGCGAAATCCGCATCGATGCAGGCAAGAAGCAGTTCACCGCGCGCGGGCGCACCATCACCGATGGCGATATCATCACCGTCGATGGCGCGACGGGCGAAGTGCTGTTTGGCGAAGCCAAGATGATTAAGCCGGAGCTGACCGGTGATTTTGGCAAGCTGATGGGCTGGGCAGACGCGGCGCGGCGCATGAAGGTGCGCACCAATGCCGAAACGCCCGCCGATGTGCAGACGGCCAAGGAGTTCGGGGCCGAAGGCATTGGCCTGTGCCGCACCGAGCACATGTTCTTTGACGCCGACCGCATTGCGGCGGTACGCGAGATGATCCTGTCAGAGGATCAGGACGGGCGCATCAATGCGCTGGCCAAGATCCTGCCCATGCAGCGCGATGATTTTGCGCAAATCTTCCGCATCATGGAGGAGCGCCCCTGCACGATCCGCCTGCTGGATCCGCCTCTGCACGAATTCCTCCCCCACAGCGCGGAAGACGTGAAAGCGGTCTCCGAAGCGACCGGCTTGCCCGCCGACGCGCTGATGGAGCGCGCGCGGGCGCTGGCCGAAACCAATCCGATGCTCGGCCATCGCGGCTGCCGGCTCGGCATCACCTTCCCTGAAATCTACGAGATGCAGGCGCGCGCCATCTTCGAGGCGCAGGCGCTGGTGGAGAAGGAAACCGGCTTCAAACCCGTCGCCGAAGTGATGATCCCGCTCGTTGCGACCGCCAGGGAGCTGGAAATCCTCAAAGTACGCGTGGCCGCCGTCGCCCGCGATGTGGAGCGCGAATCTGGCGTAGCGCCGGTGTATCTTATCGGCACCATGATCGAACTTCCGCGCGCGGCCCTGCGTGCGGGCGACATAGCGGAATTTGCCGAATTCTTCTCGTTCGGCACGAATGACTTGACCCAGACCACGTTCGGCCTGTCTCGCGACGATGCCGGCAAGTTTCTGGGCGCTTATCTCGAAGCACAGATTTTCGAGCGCGATCCGTTCGTATCCATCGACCAGGACGGGGTTGGCGACCTGATCCGCATTGCCGTGGAGCGCGGACGGGCCGCCCGGCCAGAGCTAAAGCTCGGAATTTGCGGAGAACATGGCGGTGATCCGGCCTCGATTCGGTTCTGCGAGTCGGTCGGGCTCGATTACGTCTCGTGTTCACCTTATCGTGTACCGATTGCCCGTCTGGCGGCGGCGCAGGCGGCTTTGAAGGCCAAGTAAGACTAGCCTGCACTTTGCCTGCACTTTCCGATTACTGAAGTTGGGCGGAATTGTGGCTATAGTTAACGCGCAATGCAGCACTGTTGACCTTGCATGCGCACTTGAGTATGCATGGCCAGATTTCGTTCACACCTTGCTAACCGAAGCAGGCACCCTATGTGTGCCATCTCTGGCGCTCGGTCTGGTGCGCGAATTGCATGGTGACATGCAGATTGCAGCACCCGAACGGCAAGGCGGAAGAAGAGGTATGCATGGCTATCGCGACGCAATTGCGTTCAGCGTTGTCAGGGTTTGCGCGTCTCTCAGGCGTTGCGGCAACCATCGGTCTGATGTCGGCCCTGCCGCTTGTCAGCGGCGAGGTTTCGGCGCGCGCCGATAACGCGCTCTGGTCGGCAATCGCCGAACGCTATCTGGACAGCGCGCTGGAAGGCAGCTGGGAAGAGGGCGAGGCCCTGTTCCAGACCGCTTCCTTCACTATTGACGCTTCAGACGGGCTTATGGTTCCGCAGGTCAATGGCCGGTCGCTGGACGATCTGCAGACATTTGATCTGGGGCATCTCTCGCTGGCCCGTGATGCGCGCCGCCAGCAGAACTGCCTGGCGGAGGCCGTCTATTACGAAGCGCGCGGCGAAAATCTCAGCGGCCAGATGGCCGTCGCCGAAGTGGTGCTGAACCGTGTGCGCCACCGCGCCTATCCGGACAGCATTTGCGGCGTAGTCTATCAAGGCTCCGAGCGCGCTACGGGGTGCCAGTTCAGCTTTTCGTGTGACGGCTCGACCGAGCGTGCGCCGCGCGGCCGCGCCTGGCGCCAGTCACAGCTGGTCGCCAAGCATGCCATGCTGGGCTTTGCCCCGCAGGTGACGCGCTCTGCCACGCACTTCCACACGGCCAGCGTCAATCCGCGCTGGTCTTCCAGCCTCGTGCAGACGCGCCGGATCGGTTACCACATCTTCTATCGCATGCCGAACCGCGCCGAGCGCGATCTGATCGACCGCGGCGTCTAGCGCCCGTCTTTTTCAAGCTGTTGCTCAACCGCTTTGCGGGCCGCTTCGGCGGCCCGTTCGCGTTTCTGGCGGGCATTGCGGCCGAATATCAGCGCGAAGATGATGGCCAGCAGGACAAGGCCGATCGTCAGCTCGATCATGGGCGTCTCCTCTCCGGCGCGCTTAGGACAAGGCGGGATTCGCCCTTCAATACGGCAGCTGCCTCTGACATGAAACGCTCTCCTTCCCCGCCATGCACGATAAGGCCGGGCAGTATGCGCAAGGGCGCGCGGCTGGCTTTCACCGCCCGCACGATGATCCGCTTGGCCGGTTCGCCTGCGCGCGGATGCACCGGCAGCACACCAATATCGCCCGCACGGCCCTGAAACTCCGCCAGAATATCGCCCAGCCGGTCCGCCCTGTGGATCAGCACGATCTGACCCCTTGGGCGCAGTGCCTTCAGGCCCGCACCTATCCAGTCTGCCAGCGGGGCATCGCTGATCCAGGCACCGCGCTTTTCCGCCGAAGGCGGACGCAAGGCGCTCTCATCATCAAAGAAGGGCGGGTTGAAGAATACCGCATCAAACCGGGCGGTTCCCGCCAGCGCCAGCGCATCGCCGGTTTCCACCTCAATCCGGTCCTCACCGCCATTCAGGACTATGTTCGCGGCGGCCAGCGCCGCCATGGCCTGATCTTTCTCGAACGCTGTGAAACGCGCATCAGGGTTCAGCCGCGCCGCGCACAGCAGCGCCGCCCCTGCCCCGCAGCCGAACTCGCACGCCTGAGCGCCGGGGCGCAGTTCCAGCGCCGCCGCCAGCAGGACAGCGTCCAGCCCGGCGCGATAGCCCTTGACGGGCTGATCCAGCATCACGCGTCCGTCGTGCAGGGTAGACCGGCTGATTTCAGCCTCGCCCGAGGCGACAGCGCTCATGCCCTGTCCGTTTTGCCCAGCGCATCGGCCAGAAGGCGGCGCGCCTTGTCCGCCTGTTCGTCAGGCACCAGCACACGCCGCTTCACCCAGGGCAGCGCGCCGCCAAACATACCGGCTGTCTCCGCGTCCAGCACCACCGCCCTGATGCCCGCATCCTTGAGCACAGCTTCAATGAAAGACAGCTTTACCGGATCGTTGGTGGTCTCTATCTCGATCACGCACTATCTCCTGATGAAACGGGTTCATTGGCCGCAGTGTCCTGCGCTTGCTGACACGTTAGCGCATTTCTATTGTGGCGGCTCGAACCCGCGCTTAGCAAGAGTACCGCCCATCGTGAACGGACTGCCCCTGACAGACACGCCGCAGGCGATAGCCGATCCTGTGTCCACGCTGATGGCGCTGGCCGGGGACGACATGCCGCGCGTGGAGGCCCTGCTGAGCGAACGCATGGCAAGCCCGGTGGAGCTGATCCCGGAACTGGCCGCCTGGCTGGTCAAGGCTGGCGGCAAGCGTATCCGCCCTCTCATCACCATCGCCAGCGCGCGTATGCTGGGCTATGAGGGCGAAGGCCATCTGGCCCTCGCTGGCGCAGTGGAGCTGATCCACACCGCCACCCTGCTGCACGACGATGTGGTCGACGAGAGCGAGCTGCGGCGCGGCAAGGCATCGGCCAACCATATCTGGGGCAACCCGCAAAGCGTGCTTGTCGGTGACTTCCTGTTTGCGCAGGCCTTCATGCTGATGGTGGATTCCGGCTCGCTGGATGCGCTGCATGTTCTCTCGCGCGCCGCCGCCATCATTGCCGAAGGCGAGGTGCGCCAGCTGGCCATGGTGGGTGATGTAGCGGTTTCCCGGCAAAGCTATATGGAAGTGATTGACGCCAAGACGGCGGCCCTGTTTGCCGCCGCCGCGCAGGTGTCGCCCATTCTGGCCGGACGCCCCAAGGCCGAGGAGGATGCGCTCCATACCTATGGGCGGGAGCTGGGCCTTGCCTTCCAGCTTGTAGACGATGCGCTGGATTATGGAGGGCTTGCTGCCCTTCTGGGCAAGAATACGGGCGATGATTTCCGTGAAGGCAAGATCACCCTGCCTGTCACGCTGGCGCTGGAAGCCGCGAGCGCCGACGAACAGGCATTCTGGGCCCGCACGCTAGGTGCCAAGAACCAGACAGACGGCGATCTGGACGAGGCCATTGCCATCCTCAAACGCCATGGCGTGCTGGACGAGACGCTGGCGCAGGCCCGCGCCCGCGCGGCCAATGCCCAGTCCGCCTTGGGTGTTTTCCCGCGCAATGAATGGACAGACGCCCTCTCGGCGCTGGCCGAATTCGTCGTCGACCGCGCCTATTAGGACGCAGCCGATGAGGCGTCGGCATAACGCCCGGCGAGCACATAGAGCGCGCTCAAAACACACGTCATCACGGCGAATGCTGCGAACGCCGCGCCTTGCGGACCCTGCAGTGCCAGAAGGCCTGCCAGCACGCACAACGCACTGGCGCCTGCATAGACCAGCGCAATCCTCCCATGGCTCCAGCCGGCTGCGATGAGGCGTTGGTAGAGGTGCTCGCGATGCGCCTCCATATCCAGCCGTCTGCCGGCGGCCCGGCGCGCCATCGTCAGCAGCACATCAGCCAGAAACGGCAGGATGAAAAGCGGAGCCAGCCACAGTGCGCCGGAAAAGCCCGATCCGGCCATTGCCAGCGCCCCGCCTGCATAGAGTGCGCCTGCGGTCAGTGACCCGCCATCGCCGGCAAACACCTTCGCGGGTGGCCGGTTAAGTATCAGGAAGCCTGCCAGACCGCCTGCCAGCGCGGCACCGGCAAAGCTGGTGTCCAGATGGCCGGTGGCCAGCCCGGCCAGCACCAGCCCTGCCCCGCCGGGCACGAGACCGGCAACCAGCATGCCGTCCGACCCGTCCATGAAATTGACGGCGTTGACCGTAACGAAAATGAACAGGCCCGCACCCGCCAGCGCCACCCAGGCCGGCAGGGCGAGATACACAGTCTCAGTGACAGCGAGATAGCCCGGCACACCGATGAACCACGCTGCGCTGAGGGCGATGACCGCCATAAGGGCGAACTTTGTGCGCGAGGACAGGCCAAAAATATCGTCCGCCGTGCCCAGCGCGCCCATTAGTGCCGTCAGTGCAAGAATGGCGAGCGCGCTCCCGCCCGGCACCGGCGCGAAGGCAAGCCACAGGAAGGCCGCGCCTGCCGCCGCCAGTGTGCCGATCCCGCCGCCGCGCGGCGTGGGCGTCTCATGCAAGGATCTGTGACCTGGCATGTCCAGCACACCGGCCCTCCAGACAAGCGCCGCGACACCGAAACTGATCAACACCGCGATCAGCGTACAAATGGCGAGCATCATTCCCATCAGGCCGCTCCGGCCAGCCGCACAGGGCGGACAATCCAGTCCGGGTGACTTTCCGACAATGCCCGCGCCACATGCGAGGCCATTGCAGCCTCATCGACCAGCGCAAAACAGCTTGCGCCTGAGCCGGTCATGCGCGCCAGACGCACTGCGTCGAACGCGTTCAATTCGGCCAGCACATCGCCGATCACCGGATTCAATATGACAGCAGGCTGTTCCAGATCATTGCGTCCCGCTGCCGCGAGCGCCAGCGCCGCAGCCGGGTCTCCCGCCACGGGCACGCGTGACAGCACGCCAAATCCTGTGCGGTCTTCGCACCGGTCGAGCGCCCGGAATACGTCCGGCGTTGATACCGGCACGCCCGGATTGACGATAACCGCGTTCAGCTCCGGCCAGGCGGGCAGAACCCTGATCTCCTCGCCAATACCTTCCATCAGCAAGGGACGCGACCAGACACAGGCCGGCACGTCAGCGCCAACCACGCTGCCAATCTCAGCCAGCGCGCGGGTCGAAAAGCCCAGCTCCCACAGATCATTGAGCACCTTGAGTGCCGCTGCCGCATCAGCCGAACCGCCCCCCATGCCCGATGCGACCGGCAAGTGCTTGTCCAGCGTCAGACGTGCGCCCAGCTGCGGCTGGTCTGCGGCAGCACGCAATGCCCAGGCGGCCTTCAGCACCAGATTATGGGTGTCCTCCGCGAGCGCCGGCGCAAACGGTCCATCCAGCTGCAGGCTGAGATCACTGGCCGGGCTGGCATGCAGCGTGTCGCCCCAATCGGCAAACACGACAAGGCTCTGCAAGGGGTGATAGCCATCAGGCCGCGGTACAGCCACGCGCAAGGTGAGATTGATTTTCGCAGGCGCAAAGACTGTCAGCCTGCCCGGGCCGGACTCGCTCATTCAACGTCCTCGGGCGCGCCGTCCAGGCCTTGCGCAAGGCGCAGCTCCAGAAGGGCCTCCTCGCGCGGGTCAGCCGTCAGGTCGAGTGCACGCTGCCACTGAAAGCCAGCCTCCAGCGTCCGCCCAGACCGCGCATAGGCGTCGCCCAGATGCCAGTGGATGGTGGCGTTGGCCGGGGAAAGCTCCACAGCGCGCTCCAGCCATTGCACCGCCTCGTCATACCGGCCGAGCTTGAAATGCCCCCAGCCGAGACTGTCGAGAATGGCCCCGTTCTCCGGCGCCAGTTCGGCGGCCCGCTCCACCAGGGCGAAACCTTCATTGACGCGCTCTCCCAGCACGATCCAGTTATAGCCCAGATGATTGAGGACCCGCGCCTCGTCAGGTTCCAGCGCGAGTGCCTGCAGGAAGCCTGCCTCCGCCCCCGCCCAGTCACCGGCAATCTGCAGGCACACGCCACGATAGAAAATGTGGCGCCAGTCCATCTCCCGGCCCTCGGCGGCCCGCTCTTCGAGCACCGCGTCGTAGAGCGCCACCGCGTCATCGCAATGTCCCGTCAGCCGGTAGATATCGGCCAGTAGCAGGCGCGGCTGTTCGGCCATCTGGCCGGAGGCCAGCGCACGCGCACGCGCCAGCGCATCAGTCTGGTCACCACGCCGGAACAGGGTCCACGCCGCATCGACACGCGCCTGCTCCAAGAAGGGCGGGCTGTCCACCGAATCGAAGGCGGCGACCGCGTCATCCTCCAGCCCCAGCCGATCGAGAATCGTCGCCAGAAGCATGGTGTTACGGTCAAATTCCGGGTCGATGCTCTGCACAATACGAAGGTAGAGCGCAGCATATTCCGCCGGCGCAGAAGCATTCAGCATGGCCGCAGGCGCAAACATGGAGCGCGCCGCGCCTTGCGCCGGCGTGAACCGCGCCGGGGGGCGCCCTCCGGCATCCAGACGCGCCAGAGCCTGTGCCACCTCGGGGTCACGTTCGCCAACGCTGCGGCTCAGATGCGTCTGGTACAGACGCCGCGCGTCATCGCGCCGCCCCTGACGTTCGAAAAATCCGCCGCGGACGATGGTGGTGTAACCCTCCATGTCGAGGCCCGAATATGCTGCGCGATAGGCTTCGTCAGCCGCCTCCATGCGCCCGGCCGCCTCCAGGATCATCCCCCTGTGAAGCATGATGTGCCCGGTCAGCCCGGCCGAGGCCGTAACGGGCCGGTCAGCAGCCTCTGATGCCCGCCCGGCCCGGACAAGCCGCCAGTCATCCAGCATGGAGGACACCATCGCGCCGAAAGGCCCGAACGGATCATCGAGCTCCACCGACGGGCCGCGTATGCGCCCGGCAAGCTCACCGCCCTTCAGATATATATGGGCCAGCTGCAGCCCGTCCGGGTGATCCCCGGCAGCACGTGCAGGGCCGTCCGCCCGTTCGAACTGGCCGGCCAGCAGCGCCGAGTAGAAGGCGCGCTCCGACAGCAGTGGCGAGCCGGGCTCATGGCTCAACGCCTCGGCATAAAAGCGCGAAGATTCAGCCGTTTCGCGCGATGAACCGGCATAGCGCGCAGCGAGAAAAGCGCCGTATGCGCTGGTCTCCTCATCCTGCACCAGGCTTTGCGGCAGCGCACACGACACCGCCAGCACGGGCAGGCACAAGGCCACGCGCATCAGACCGGCCAGCGAGGAACGCCTGCGCGGCGCGTCCGGGCTACATGTTGGGGTAGTTCGGGCCACCGGCTCCCTCTGGCGTCGTCCAGTTGATGTTCTGGTTGGGATCCTTGATGTCGCAGGTTTTGCAGTGGACGCAGTTCTGCGCGTTGATCACGAATTTGGGCTCTCCACCCTCGTCGACCCATTCATACACCGCAGCCGGGCAGTAGCGCGCTGACGGCCCGCCATAGACATCATGTTCGCTGGCTTTCTGCAGCGCCATGTCGGCGACTTTGAGGTGGATCGGCTGATCCTCCTCATGATTGGTGTTGGAGATGAATACCGATGAGAGACGGTCGAAGGTCAGTACGCCATCGGGCTTGGGATAGTGGATCGGCTTGCACTGGGCGGCGGGTTTTGTCGCCTCGTAATCGGCGCCGCCATGGCCCATCGTGCCGAAGATGGAAAAGCCGAACAGCTGGTTCGTCCACATATCCATGCCGCCCAGCGCCACGCCCACAAGCGTGCCCCATTTGGTCCAGAGCGGCTTGACGTTGCGGACCTTCTTCAGCTCCGCCTTGACCCAGGATTTGTCATATGCCGCCTCATAGGCGGTGAGCTCATCATGCTGGCGGCTCTCGCCCAGCGCGGCAAAGGCGGCCTCTGCGGCCAGCATGCCGGTCTTCATGGCGTTATGGCTGCCCTTGATGCGCGGCACGTTCACAAAGCCGGCCGAGCAGCCGATCAGCGCGCCGCCCGGGAAGACCAGCTTCGGCACGGACTGGAAGCCGCCTTCTGTAATCGCGCGCGCACCATAGGACAGGCGCTCTGCGCCCTCAAAGATCGGCGCGATATCGGGATGGGTCTTCAGGCGCTGGAACTCACCGAACGGGAACAGGTTCGGGTTCTTGTAATTGAGGTGCACCACAAAACCGATGGCGACCAGATTATCGCCGAAATGATACATGAACGAGCCGCCGCCCGTATCGTTCGAAAGCGGCCAGCCCATGGTGTGCATGGCGAGGCCCTTCTTGTGGTGCTCCGGCTTCACGCGCCAGAGCTCCTTCATGCCGAGGCCATACTTTTGCGGCTCGCGCCCCTCATCGAGATTGAAGCGCCTGATCAGCTGCTTGGAGAGATTGCCGCGCGCGCCTTCGGCAAAGAGCGTGTACTTGGCGCGCAGCTCCATGCCGGGCTGGTACATGTCCTTGTGACTGCCATCCCGGGCCACACCCATATCGCCGGTGACAACGCCCTTGATGACGCCGTCTTCCTCGATCACCGAGGCAGCAGGGAAGCCGGGATAGATCTCCACGCCCAGGCCTTCAGCCTTTTCAGCCAGCCAGCGGCACAGATTGCCCAGCGAGCCGATATAGCAGCCGTGATTATGCATGAAGCCCGGCATGGCAAAGCCGGGGAAAGTCGCAGAGCCGGACTCGCCCAGCGCCACGAACTTGTCGTCAGTGACTTCGGTATCAAAAGGCTGGTTCGGATCATCGCGCCAGTCAGGAAACAGCTCGTCGAGCGCCTTGGGATCAAACACGACACCAGAGAGGATATGGGCGCCGACCTCGGAGCCTTTCTCGATCACGGCAACAGAGACCTCGCGGCCCTCGGCCTCGGCCAGTTGCCGGATGCGGATGGCAGCCGCCAGACCGGCCGGTCCGCCGCCTGCAATCACCACATCGTATTCCATCGCGTCGCGTTCGATTCCGCCGTCAGCCATGTCGCCTCCCGTCAGTTCTTCTTCCCGCGCTGATTATGTGCGCCAGCTTGACACCAGCGTTTGCGCGAGGCCCTGTCCCGTCTTAGCTTACACCTAGCAAATGAGCTAGGGCATCAGCCCGGCTACGCCAGCAAAAAGCACAGAGCGCGGATAAATTCTCAAACCCGGATCGGACCTGATTGCGTGACGCCTGACCATCCACCCTCCCAAGCCAATGCGCTCGCCGCGCTGAAAAGCCTGGCCGGCTGGTGGGAGGATGCCGGGATCGCGGTGGATATCCCCCCTGCCCCGCCCGCAGCGCTGCGCAAGAGTGCACCGGAGCGTCAGGCCGCCCCGGCCGCGCCTGCGGTGAAATCCGCGCCTGCGGGGCCGGAAAAGCCCGCGCAGGACGCGAGCGCGATGGCGCGTGCCGCCACTGACATCGCGGCGCTGAAAGTCGCCGTGGAGAGTTTTGACGGGTGCGACCTGAAACGCACCGCCCGCAACACCGTGTTCGCGCGCGGGAACCACGAAGCGCCCCTGATGGTGATCGGCGAAGGGCCAGGGCAGGACGAGGACCGCGAGGGCCTGCCTTTCGTGGGCCGCTCTGGCCAACTCCTCGACCGCATGCTCGCCGCCATCGGCCTTGATGAAACCAGCGCCTACATCACCAATGTCGTGTTCTGGCGTCCGCCCGGAAACCGCAAGCCCTCCACAGAGGAAATCGAGATCTGCCGCCCGTTTGTGGAGCGCCATATCGCGCTGGCAAAACCGCGCCTCATCCTGCTGGCGGGCGGTATCTCCACACAGGCCATGCTGAAAACGCCCCAAGGGATCATGGCGTTGCGCGGGCGCTGGTCGCAAGTGACCGTGGAGGGCCATTCCACCCCGGCCCTGCCAATTTTCCACCCGGCCTTCCTCCTGCGCCGTCCGCAGGAAAAGGCGAAAGCCTGGGCCGATCTGCTGAGCCTGCAGGAGAAGCTGGAAGAGCTTTCCTAAGCTTCATCCACATCGGCCAGCTCGCGCAAATACGCGATGCGGGCAAGGCCGTGGGCGCGAAGGCGGATCTCAAGATCGCTGCGCGTATGGGCGCTCGACCAGCGTATGCCCTCAAACAGCCCGCGCGGGGCCGGGCCTTTAAGCGCCAGCAGCCAGTAACCGCCATCTTCCGCCGGGCCAATCACCGCGTCATGGCGTTTGAGCAGGGCGAAAGCGCGCGCGACATCGCGCCGGGTAATGTCGGGCGCATCGGTGCCGATGATTGCGATGGGGCCAGCACCGGCCAACACCCTTGCCTGCCGCGCACCGAGATCACCGCCCCCTTGCGGCCAGCGCATCAGATCATCCGGCCAGACCTTGCCGAACGCGCGGGTGATGGCGCTGTCCGGGCTGACTGCCAGCACGGTCCGCCAGCGCGCATTATCGCGCACGGCCCGAAGCGTTTTGGCCGTCATCGCCCGGTAGGCGCGCCACGCCATCACCTTGCCGATACCGGCGGCAAGGCGCGTCTTGGCTCCGCCAATCACCGGCGCGCGGGCAAAGACGATGAGGCGCGCTTTGCTCATGACCTGCGCCTTGAATAGACCCGCGCCAGCTTTTCCGGGTCCGCGCCGAGGAAATATCGCGCGAGCAGGAGAAGATTGGCCGCAGAGCGGCGCAGATACCCCTCGGAGCGGAAGCGCGCGGCGCTGGTGATAGCGCGCGCCGGAACCGGTTTCAGGCGGCGCCTGCCTATGCGCCTTACGACGTCCACATCCTCAAACAGGCGCATCAGGCGGTATCCGCCAAGCCTCTCATAAAACCGTGCCGGAACGAGCAATCCCTGATCGCCATAGGGCAGGCCGAACGCCGCGCAGCGCCAGGCCACAAACCGCTCCAGACGGCGCGCAGGCGCGCTCTCATCATCCAGCGCAAACTGGAAATATCCCGCAACCTCCCCGCCCGCATGCGCCGCCATGAAGGCTTTCACCGCCTTCGCCCAGCCCGGCTCCAGCCGTGTGTCCGCGTGCAGGAAGAGCAGCCAGTCGCCTTCGCCGGCGCCTTCAATCGCGCGGGCTGCCCCGGCGGCGAGCTGCACACCGCGCCCCGGCAGGGATTTGACCACATCAAATCCGCGCGCGCGGGCGAGCTTTACCGTGGCATCGCCCGACCCGCCATCGGCCAGCACCCAGCGCGAGACCAGCCCGCAGGCAATGGCCGGTTCCAGGCTGGCGAACGTGTCCGGCAGGGAGGGGGCCGCGTTCAGTGCGGGAATGATAACAATCACATGGCTCATGCGCGCCATAAGGCGCATGCGCGGCTCCGCTCGTCAATGTGATTTTGTTCTTGAATTGTTCCAGATTTCGAGTCAGCGTCCTGCCATGAACGCGATTACCCCCGCCCGCCAGTCAGAGGCCCTGCCCGACCCCTTCCAGCCTTCTGGAAGGGGCGCAAAGTCCAACGCTTCGGGACGGTTTGAGCGCACGACCTCGCAGCCGGTCGATGATGGCTGGCACAGCGAGGCGCCGCCGCGCCAGATCAAGACCACACTCATCCGCGATGCGGCACGCTCCATCATCACGAGTAATGACAGCCCGGATATCAGCTTTGACCAGTCGGTGAACCCCTACCGGGGCTGTGAGCATGGCTGCATCTACTGTTTTGCGCGGCCCACCCATGCCTATTGGGGCTATTCGGCAGGCCTCGACTTTGAAAGCGTGATCTTTTTCAAGCCCGGCGCGGCAGAGCTTTTACGCAAGGCGTTTTCAAAGCGCGGCTATGCTCCGCGCCCGGTCGCGCTGGGCAGCAATACCGACCCCTACCAGCCGGTGGAGCGCGATTTGCGCATTACCCGCTCCATCCTTGAAACCTGCCTGGCGTTCCGCCACCCGGTCAGCATCATCACCAAATCGGCAGGCGTGCTGCGTGATCTGGACCTACTATCGGAACTGGCCGCGCTTGGCCTTGCTCATGTGGCGATCTCGGTGACGACGCTGGATGCGAAGCTGGCCAGAACCATGGAGCCACGCGCTTCCACGCCCACGCGGCGGCTCTCGGCCATCACGGCATTGAGCGAAGCGGGCGTGCCGGTCAGCATTTTCACCTCGCCCATGATACCGGGCCTCAATGATCACGAGCTGGAAAACCTGCTCGGCGCCGGCGCGAAGGCCGGGGCAGACCATGCCAGCTATGTATTGCTCCGCCTGCCGCTGGAGGTGGAGCCTCTGTTCAGACAATGGCTCTCGGTTGAACGCCCTCTCTCCGCCAAAAAAATCATGGGACTGATCGAGAGCACGCGCGGCGGCAAGGCCTATGACAGCCGCTTCCATGCGCGGATGCGCGGCGAAGGCCCGGTGGCAGGGCTGATCCGCGCCCGCTTCGAGAGGGCCTGCCGGGCGAACGGGCTTTCGCGCAAGGTGGCGCCGCTGCGCGCGGACCTTTTTACCGTACCGGAAAAGGACAGCGATCAGCTGAGTTTGTTTTGATTTTACCTCGACAGAGAAGAATTACCGGGGTCCCGGGCTTGACCCGGGATCCAAACTTGCAGCCGCTGACAGTTCCTATGGGTCCCGGCTCGGGGGCCGGGACCCCGGTTGGGGAGGCCTGCGGGTTGTTTGCCACGCTCATCACAATGTTGAGACGAAGAGTTCGCTCCCTCACCCTTTACCCCTCCCCCGCACCGTCCTAGCAAGACGCCATGAGAGAAGCGCAGATCATCGCAGGCATAGACGAGGCCGGGCGCGGGCCGCTGGCCGGGCCAGTGGTAGCAGCCGCGGTGATCCTGCCTGCACACTTCTCTGCCCTCTCCGCACTGGCGGATTCCAAAAAGCTGACCGCTAGACGCCGCGAGGCGCTGGCCGCCATCATCCGCGCCGAGGCCATGGTCGGTGTCGGCATTGCGGAACCCGCCGAGATTGACCGGGTAAACGTGCTCGAAGCGACCATGCGGGCCATGTCGCGCGCCTGCCGGAACCTGCCCCTCGTCCCGCATAAAGTCCTGGTCGATGGCAACCGCCTGCCCCGCCTCGACTGCCCGGCAGAGGCGATTATCGGCGGCGATGGCAGCCAGCCGATGATTTCAGCCGCCTCCATCATCGCAAAAACCGTGCGCGACGCCCTGATGATCGAGGCTGCACTGCGCTGGCCCGGCTACGCGCTGGAAGGCCATAAAGGCTATGGCGCAAAGGCCCATATCGATGCCCTGCAAGGGCTGGGCGCCACACCCATCCATCGCTTTTCCTACCGCCCTGTCGCGCATGCGGCAGAAAAAAGTGCACAAGGGTGATTCGCGCTTAACCCCTCGTTAGGCGTATCATTTCAAGCCTTTTGCACCGGATAGGAATGAGGGTGGCTCTGGTGTCAACAGTTTTGCCGATAAATCAGGTCCTGCATGGGAATTGCGTGGAGATCATGCAGACCCTGCCAGACAACAGTGTGGATCTGATCTTTGCCGATCCGCCCTACAACCTTCAGCTCGGCGGTGAACTGCACCGCCCCGACAACTCCAGGGTGGATGCGGTCGATAATGACTGGGACCAGATTGGCGGGTTCGACGAGTATGATCTGTTCACTTGCGGCTGGCTGGAAGAGGCGCGGCGCGTCCTGAAGGAGGATGGCGCGCTGTGGACGATCGGCAGCTATCACAACATTTTCCGCGTGGGCACCTTCCTGCAGGATATGGGCTTCTGGGTGCTCAATGATGTCATCTGGCGCAAGTCCAACCCGATGCCGAATTTCAAGGGCACGCGCTTTACCAATGCGCACGAGACCCTGATCTGGGCCGCCAAACACAAGACCAGCAAGGTCACCTTCAACTACGCCGCCATGAAATCATTGAATGACGGCGTGCAGATGCGCTCTGACTGGACCCTGCCGATCTGCTCGGGCGGTGAGCGCCTGAAAGCGGGCGATGGCCGCAAGGCCCACCCGACGCAAAAGCCTGAAAGCCTGCTCCATCGCGTACTGCTCTCTACCACCCATCCCGGCCAGATCGTGCTCGACCCGTTCTTCGGCACCGGCACCACGGGGGCGGTAGCGAGGAAGCTCGGCCGCAAATTTATCGGCATTGAGGCCGATGCCGACTATGTGACGCTGGCCCGACAGCGCATAGAGGCGATCAGCCCCGGCGATGCCAGCGCACTGCAGGTGACCGCCTCCAAGCGGTCCTTGCCCCGCATTCCGTTCGGCAATGTGGTCGAGGCGGGCCTTATCAAGCCGGGTGATACGCTGTTCTGTGCGCAAGGCCGGCGCACAGCGCGCGTGCGCGCCGATGGCTCGGTAACGGGTGGGGGCGAGACCGGCTCCATCCACCAGGTAGGCGCTGCCGTGCAAGGTGCCCCCTCCTGCAATGGCTGGACGTTCTGGCATATCCGCCGCAATGGCACGCTGATGCCCATCGATGTGCTGCGCAGCCGCATCCGCGCAGAGATGGAGGAAGCTTAGGGGGCGCTTTTCCCAGTCCCTTTTCGCATTTTCCCGACGAAAGCCGGGCTCCGGAATAAAAAGCTGGGCACCGGCTTTCGCCGGTGAAACGCGGTGTAGAGGTTTCCCGTCGACTAGAGTTAATCCACCTACAACGCCGCCTGCACCGCCTTTTTCATCGCTGTAGGCAGCCCTGCCGCACGGATCGGGTGCACACCCACCCAGCGCGCGCCATCGGGCAGGTTTGCCTCCCCCGACAGGGGCGCGGCAAAAACCGTCAGGCGCAATTCAAAATGGGTGAAGACATGGGTGATCCGGCCCGCCTCGCGCCATCTGAGCGCCAGCGGCGCGGCTTCTGACAGGGCGGGCAACGCCCCGGCGTCCACCACCCAGTCCGTCCCCGGCACTTCCAGCATGCCGCCCAGCAGCCCCTTGTCGGGCCGTGTGCGCACCAGCACCTCGCGGCCCTCGCCCTCCCCGCGCAGGACCACGAAGGCGAGGCCATGGCGCACGGGCTTGACCTTCTTCGCGGCTTTCACCGGATAGCGTTCCTGATCGCCCGCAGCGCGCGCGGCACAGTGCGCCGCCCACGGACACGCACCGCAGGAGGGAGCGCGCGGCGTGCAGATAACCGCGCCCAGATCCATGATGGCCTGTGCGTAGTCTCCGGGCCGGGCCGGATCAGCCAGGCTGGCCGCATGTTTGCGGATGTCTGGCTTGGCAGAGGGCAGCGGCGCCTCGATACGGAAGACCCGTGTGATGACACGCTCCACATTGGCATCCACCACGCTGGCGGGCAGGTTGAAGGCGGCTGCGCGGATAGCGTGCGCGGTGTATTCGCCTATGCCAGGCAGCGCGCGAAGCCCTTCCAGATCAGACGGGAACACCCCGCCCAGCTCACGCGATACGGCTTGCGCGCAGGCATGCAGATTGCGGGCGCGGGCGTAATATCCAAGCCCCGCCCAGGCTGCCATCACATCCTCGCGCGGCGCATCGGCAAGATCATGGACCGTCGGCCAGAGCGACAGGAATTTCGCATAGTACGGCGCGGCATGGGCCACTGTCGTCTGCTGCAGCATGATCTCCGACAGCCAGACGGCGTACGCGTCTGCCACGCGGCCCGCCACGCGCTCTTCAGGCCTTATGCGCCACGGCAGGGTACGCCCCTCCCGGTCGTACCAGGCAAGAAGACGCGCGCGCATGGCGGCGATGTCACCGTCAGGCGGGCTTGCCGCATCGATCGGAAGTGCCGAAACTGTGCTCATGGATGAAAGCTGGAAACAGGACGGCCAAAAGGCAATCACGCAGCGCAGGCGCATACGCTCCAAAAGCGATGCCGTCTCGCGGGCACAGGCCGATCTGTGGGCCGTCGATCACCGGGGGAAACCGGCCATCAAGCCGCCGCCGCCCGCCGGGCGGGCGCTGGCCAATGTGATCCGTCCGCTCGCCAAGGCCTTCGGACCCGGCGCCTCTGAGCTGGAGGAGCACTGGGAGGCGATTGTCGGTGAAGCACTGGCGCGCTGGACCAGCCCTGAAAAACTGCAATCAGGCACACTGACCGTGCGGGCGCGCGGGCCTGCCGCCGCGCTGATCGAGGCGCAATCGGGCGTGATACTCGAACGCGTCGCGCAATATGCCGGCAAGGCGCCCAAGCGCCTGCGCATCGTACAGGGCTCGCTGGCTGCGCCTGCCGGGCCGGTACGCCGCGCGGCAAGCCGGGTAGTCAAACGCGCCGAACCCCTGCCCACGCCGGCCGCCGATCCGGCAGAGCGCCTGGCGGCGGCGCTAGCCGATTTTGCGGCGGCGGTGAAGGAACGCGAGGGCGGGTAGCTTCGTCCTCGCTGTCCAATGCTGTCATCCTCCGGCCGAGCGTTCGCGAGGTCCGGGGGACCCATGCCTCAATCTTTCCGCCCGATCGCTCTTTGCAGGCATGGGTTCCCCGGATGGCTGCGCCACCGGGGAATGACAAGTTGTTGGAACCCTACTCCGCATCCGCCTCGATATGCAGGCGCACGGTGACGGTGGGTGCCACTTCGGCCCAGCTGGAACCGCCCACGCCAAACTCTGCCCGCACGATCTCCAGACTGCCTTGCGCCACGGCGCGGCCATTATTGATCTCGACAGTGAAGGGCAGAACGGCGCCGCGGCTCTCGCCCTTGATGGTCAGCGTGCCACGGGCCTCATAGCCTTCATCAGTGGCCACAATCTCTTCGGACACAAAGACCGCTTCGGAATATTCGGCCACATGCAGGCCATCGCGGCTGACCAGAGCCGACTGGTATTCACGGTTCGGGATAGTGCCGGTATCGCTGGTCACGCGCGCGGAAATCTGCGCGTTTTCAAGATCTTCCGGATCGAAGCTGATCTCGGCAGAGAACTCGGCGAATGTGGCGGCCACGGCCTGCCCGAAAACACGGGTTTCGGCGGTCACTTCAGACGCAGCTGTGTCAATCACCCAGTCCTGAGCCGACAGGGGAAAAGTGCCGGTCAGGGCAAAGGCAAAAGCGGCGATGGATGCACGGATCATGGGGAGGTCTCCGTTATCGGTTGTTTTTCTGATATTTATACGCGGGGTTTGAGAAACGGGATCATGCGGGTGAGCACGTTGTCCCTGTTGATGAAATGGTGCTTAAGGGCCGCGCCCACATGCAGGGCCAGCAGCACAAAAATCACCCAGCCGCCAGCGCCATGAATCGAGCCGAGCGGTTCATAGGCCTCGTTGGGCACCGGCAGGTGCGGCAGTTCCAGCGCTGGATTATTGGCCAGATAGCTCGGGAAATTGGTCGCCGAGGCCGTCAGCCAGCCCAGCACCGGCACGGCGATCATCACCGCGTAGAAAGCGATATGCGTGGCGCGCGCGGCTATTGCTTCCCACGGCTTCATCGTGTCCGGCATGGGCGGGACCTTGTGCGTAAACCGCCAGCCGAGCCGGGCCAGCGCCAGCACGAGAAGGCTGATCCCGATCGTCTTGTGCCAGTTATAATAGGTCTGCACCTCGGCAAAGCTCAGCTCGCCCGCCAGCGCCTGATCGCGCATATCCTCCATCTGCCAGCCCATGAAGATCATGCCGACCAGCAGGGCCGCCATCAGCCAGTGGAGGAGAATAGCGACCGCCGTGTAGCGGGGTTGTTCGGTGGTGCTCGTCATCGCGCCCTAATCCCTTGCGATAAATTCCGCCTCGATAGATAGGCGCACCGTGTCACCAATGAAATTGCCTGGCAAGCGGCCAATATCGAACTGCGTCCGGTCGATCTCGAAATAGCCTCTAAATCCCAGCATGTTACGCCGGACTAGCGGATTGAAGACGCCGCCGTAAAACTCTGTTTCCATTATGACAGGACGGGTCACCCCTTTCAGGGTGAGCAGGCCGTGCACCTCGCCTGTCACCTCACTTGTTACAACTATCCTCTCGGAAACGAACACAATTTCGGGATGGTCAGCCGCATCCAGCCAGCCGGAGCCGCGCAACAGTTCGTCAAAATCAGGATCACCGGTAGAGACCGAGGCCGCGTCCACGATTGCGGTCAGTTCTGCGTCTTCCGGGCGGACAGGATCAAACTCGAGGCTTGCGCGCACGCCGTCAAAGCGCGCCGTGTACCAGGAGAGCCCCAGATGGCGCACCTGCCAGGTGACGCTCGTGTGCTCGCCGTCCAGCTCCCACGCGCCCGCAGGCAGCCGGGCAGGATCCGTCACCGGCGCGGAAACGCAGGACGCTAGCAGCAGCGTTATCGCAGCAAGCACAAGACGCATGGGACAAGCCTCCTTCAAGTCTTGACGCAAAGCTAGGGCGGATGGCGGGGATGTCATGGATCCCCCTTGTTCGTTTCACCGGCGTAAGCCGGTGCCCAGCCCTTTCTGGGTCCCGACTTTCGTCGGGAAAACCCAGCACTGGGTGGAATCAGCTCCCGCGCCCCCATGCCGCACAGCTTCGCCCTCGCGTTCGGCGCGCGCCGCGCTATGTTCCCTGTCGCAAAAACCTGAACCGGGGAGACCATCCATGAGCTATCGCGCGCCTGTCCGCGACATCCGTTTCAGCCTTGAGGAAATCGCGGCGCTGGACAGCGTGCGCGCCACCGGCGCTTTCCCGGAGTTTTCCGGTGATCTGACCGGTGCCATCCTCGAGGAAGCGGCCAGGCTCTGCAATGACGTGATCGCGCCGCTGAACTGGCCGTCAGACCAGCAGGGCTGCACGCTGAAAGACGGCGAGGTAAAAACCCCCGATGGCTTCCCGGCGGCCTATGCCAAATTCGTCGAAGGCGGCTGGCAGGGCCTGCAGTTTGGCACAGAACATGGCGGAATGGGCCTTCCACGCGCGCTGGGCTGCGCACTGATGGAGATGCTGCAGAGCGCCTCGATGAGCTTTGGCCTTGGTCCGATGCTCTCCTTTGGCGCCATTGAGGCGCTGATCGCGCATGGTTCTGACGAGCAGCGCACGCTCTATCTGCCGAAAATCATTTCCGGTGAATGGTCAGCCACGATGAACCTCACCGAGCCGCAGGCCGGATCGGATGTCGGCGCGCTGCGTACCAAGGCCGAACCCAATGGCGATGGCAGCTGGGCGGTTTCAGGACAGAAAATCTACATCACCTGGGGCGAGCATGACTGCGCAGAGAATATCATCCATCTGGTGCTGGCGCGCACGCCAGACAGCCCGGCCGGCACCAAGGGCATCTCGCTCTTCCTGGTGCCCAAATTCCTGCCCGATGAGAACGGTAATCCCGGCAAGCGCAATGGCGTGAAAGCCATTGGCCTTGAACACAAGATGGGCATTCACGGCTCTCCCACCTGCACAATGGAATATGCAGGCGCTACCGGCTGGCTGATCGGCGAGGAAAACCGCGGCATGGCCGCCATGTTCACCATGATGAACTCGGCGCGCCTGAATGTGGGCGTGCAGGGCGTCGGCATTGCCGAGCGCGCCTATCAGCAGGCGTTTGAGTTTGCAAAAGAGCGCCGTCAGGGCCGCGCACCGGGCGTCGAAGGCCCTGCCCCGCACGCGATCATCGATCATCCTGATGTGCGCCGCACGCTGGGGCTGATGAAAGCGAAGATCGAAGCGGCGCGCGCGATATGCTTCCACGCGGCGGTGGAAGGCGATCTGGCCGAGCACCACGGCGACGAGAAGGAAGCGGCCTGGTCGCGCCGGCGCGAGGAATTGCTGATCCCCGTTGCCAAGGCCTGGTCGACCGATCTCGGTGTCGAGATCGCCTCGCTTGGCGTGCAGATCCATGGCGGGATGGGCTTTATCGAGGAGACGGGCGCCGCCCAGCATTACCGCGATGCGCGCATCGCCCCGATCTATGAGGGCACGAACGGCATTCAGGCGATCGATCTGTCAGGCCGCAAGCTGTCCATGGAGGGCGGGCTCGCCTTTGCCGAGCTGATCGAGGATATCCGCCAAACGGTCGAGGATTGCGAGACCTCGTCCAACCCGGCTTTGCCCGAGCTGGCGGCGCGCCTGAAGCCCGCTGCCGATGCGCTGGAAGAGGCCACAGGCTGGATGATATCGGCCGGCATGGAAGACCGGCTGGCCGGCTCCACCGCCTTCCTGAAGCTGACCGGCGATGTGACGGGCGGCTGGCTGTTGTGCGTCGGCGCGGTGGCCGCGCAGCGCCGCCTGAAAGAGGCCGAGGGTGATGCGGCTTTCTCCGAGAACCGTATCGCGCTGGCGGGCATCTATGCCGAAACGGTGCTGGCCGCCGCGCCGGGCCTGCTGGGCGAAATCCGCATGGGCGCCGCCCCGCTTTTCGAGCCGGGTCTTGCCATGCTGGAGAGTGCGTGACCTGCTAAACTCCCAGACCCCTCCATGTCATCCCCCGCTTTATGCGGGAGACCCATGCCCCTTTGGTTGCGTTTCCCCGACGCAAGTCGGGATTCAGAAAGAATGGACCCCGGCTCGGGGGCCGGGTCCCCGGATTGGGGCGCCGTTCGGGAAAATTCTGGCAGCTTCACCATAGACCTCTCCACCGGGGTCCCGGCCCCCGAGCCGGGACCCATGGCCGTGTCTCACTGCAAGACAGGCTTGGCACTCCAGCCATCGCAGCCGGCGTGTAGGGCAGCCCGATGGCGGACTGATCTTATCCCCTCCCTCTCGCCTGCCCGTATCATGCACCTCGCCGGTCTGGTGGAAGGGCATGACCCTGATCCCGCTGGCCGTAGCGGGATGTTATGGCGTGACAGCGCTGGCCGTGTATCTCGGTACCGGACGGGCAGCGCGGCGCATAGGCCCCGCTGCCACTGCCGGCAAACTGCTAGCCGCCTAGATCCAGAAACCGCGCGGATCGGTGTGGGTGCGTCCCTCCGTCAGGCGGATCAGCCCCACTACCGCGCGCACGATGAACCAGATGGCCGTGGCCAGCATGATCAGAAGGCCAAGGCCGAGCAGCCAGATGGTCAGCACGCCGATAATCATGCCGGCAAGCCCGTACCAGAAGGTGCGTATCTGATAGACGTAGTGGTTCTTTATCCACTCCGGCGCCTCGGTCATGCGCACATAGGCCAGGATCACCGCAACGATGGCGGTCAGGCCCGTCACCACGGAGAGTATCTGCAATATGTAACAGACAAGCGCGAAGGTGCGGTCCGTGTCATTGGGGCCCGGTGCCGGTGGCGGGGCGGCTTGTGTGGTCTGCTCTTCGGTCATGGGGAGAGGCCCTTCCTTGTCATGGCGTGCGGCGCTGAAACGACACTGTTACAAATTTAATGCAGGCGCAGTGGTGTTTCGCCTTGGTTGTCACGCGCGGCGCGGCCAATATTCAGCCCATGATTGGTACGGATAATCAAGCTGGCAGCGCCCTCGCCCGATGGCTGGAGCGAGGCTTTCTCGCCGCTGGCGGGCTGGGCCTGGTGGTGCTGGGCATCGTGCGCGTGATCGCGGGCGAAGGCCTTGCCTATCCGCAATCACTGGTCTGGATGCTGCCGTGTGCCCTACTTGCAGCGGGCTGCACACTGCTCTACTGGCGTGTGGCCACACGAATGCCGCGAATGACAGGCAAGGAAGCCCCATGACCAGCCCCGCCATTATTGTAACCATGTCAGACAGCGTGCCCGGCCGCCAGTTGGGCGATGTCCTGGGCATTGCGCGCGGCAGCGTGGTGCGCGCGCGCTTTTTCGGGCGTGACTTCGTTGCCGGCCTTCGCAATCTGGTCGGCGGCGAGGTGAATGAGTATACCGAGCTCATGGCACAGGCGCGCGAGCAGGCCATGGCGCGCATGATAGCGCACGCCGCCGAGCTGGGTGCCGACGCCGTCGTCACCTTCCGCTTTTCCACTTCCACCATCACTGAAGGCGCTGCCGAGATCCTGGCCTACGGGACGGCAGTGAAGCTGACATGACCGATCATTCCGGCGACGGCGAAGTTCGCTCGCAGAACATGGTGACTGCCTTTTTCCGCCGCGTCATGTCGGAGTTTGGCGAGACGATCCGCTTCTTTGCCGGTGTGGCGGCCGTCTGGTTTGCGCTGGTGACATTCGGGTTTGCCGCCTTCCACATTCCCTCCGAGAGCATGCAGCCGGCCCTGCAGGTCGGCGACCGCGTGCTGGTCTCGAAATTCTCATACGGCTATTCGCGCCATTCCCTGCCGCTGGGCATTGGCTACGCCCTGCCGGACAGCTGGACCGGACGCCTTCTGCATTTTGGCGGGCCGGACCGGGGCGAGGTTGTCGTGGTGCGCGATCCGCGCCAGGGCATCAATATCATCAAGCGTGTGATCGGCCTGCCCGGTGACACGATAGAGGTGCGCGGCGGCCGCCTGATCATCAATGGCGATGTCGTCGAGCGCGTGGAGCAGGACGTGATCCGCTACCGCACGCGCGAGGGGCAGATTGTCGCGGTGACGGTCTATGAGGAGCTGCTGCCCAATGGCAACAGCCATATCATCTATGAACGCACCGACAGTGCGCTGCTGGACAATGCCGGACCCTTCCGCGTGCCCAGTGACAGCTATTTCCTGATGGGCGACAATCGCGACGCATCGGCAGACAGCCGCGTCGCTACCCAGCTTGGCTATGTGCACCGCGACAATATCGTGGGCCGTGCCTTCACCGTGCTCTTCACCTTTGCCAGCTGCCGCAATGAGGAAGGGCTGACCTGCCCGCCCTGGAGGGTCTTCCGCGGACTGTAATTGCGCTCTAGGCTCCCCTGCCTGAAAAGGGAGGAGAGCCAGATGAGCCTGCGCGGCAAGACCATCTTCATTACCGGAGCCAGCCGGGGCATTGGTCTGGCGATTGCGACACGCTGCGCGCGCGACGGAGCCAATATCGCCATTGCGGCCAAGACGGCTGATCCGCACCCCAAGCTGGAAGGCACGATCCACACCGCCGCCGCGGCCATAGAAGCCGCCGGTGGCAAGGCCCTCCCCATACAGTGTGATATCCGCGACGAAGACAGCGTCGAAGCCGCCGTGAAAGCGACGGCTGAGCGTTTCGGCGGCATCGACATTGTCATCAACAATGCCTCGGCCATCTTTCCGATGCCCACGAAAGACACGCCCGCCAAGCGCTGGGATCTGATGCACCAGGTCAATGCGCGCGGCACCTATATCGTCACGCGCGCCTGCCTGCCCTATCTGGAGAAGGCAGAGAACCCGCACATCCTCGCCCTCTCCCCGCCGCTGGACATGCGCGCCAAATGGTTCGGCCCGCACGTGGCTTATACCAGCGCCAAGTATGGCATGAGCCTGTGCGTTCTGGGCTGGTCGCAGGAGTTCCGGGGCAAAATTGCCGCCAATGCGATCTGGCCGCGTACCGCCATCGCCACTGCCGCCATCGCCAATGTGCTGGCGGGCGAAGAGGCGTTCAAAAACTGCCGCAAGCCGGAAATCCTCGCCGAGACCGCCTACCGGGTTCTCACCAAGCCGGCGGCGGAATTCACCGGCCATTTCCTCATCGATGACAGCTTCCTCGTCTCCGAAGGCGTCACCGATCTCGACCAGTATTCGGTCGAGCCGGGGGTGGAATTGCTGCCCGATTTCTTTGTGCCGGACGATCCGCCCGCCCCGCCGGGCGTGAAGATCATGGCGATCCCGCTGGGGCATTAGGTTTCCGGGCGCGACTTCCAACAGTTGTCATGGCCCGGTTTATCCGGGCCACCTATGCCTGGGAGATGAAGGCTAGCGGGTGCCTTGCAGGCCGTTGTGCGGCCTGAAAAGCGCGACTGCGCGCCCGCGACTGCCTGTGCCCGCGCAGGCGGGTATTCGCGGAATATCGCAACGCGGCCTGCCCCCGGCTACGACCGGGGGATGCGTTGCGGAACTAAAGAGGCATGGGTCACCCGCATAAAGCAGGTGATGACAAACCGGTCAGGCTTTCATCCCGTCGAACCACTCCGTCACACCCCTCGCCGCCGCGATTCCCGTCGCAAAGCTCGCCTGCAACAGATAGCCGCCTGTAGGTGCTTCCCAGTCGAGCATTTCGCCCGCCGCGAACACGCCGGGCATGGTCTTGAGCATGAAGTTCCCGTCAACGGCGCTGCGGGCAATGCCGCCTGCGCTGGAGATCGCCCGCTCCAGCCCCTGCATGCCGGTCAGCTTGACGGGCAAGGCCTTGATGCGCTCGGCGAGCTGTTGCGGCCCACGCGGCACTGCACCCGTCTCGCGCAGGAGCGCGGCAGAAAGCGGTGACAGGCGGGCCTGCTTTCGCAGCGTGTTGGCAAGCGACTGACCGGGCCTGGCCGAGGCGAGGCGCGCCGCCAGCGCGTCTCCGGCGATGTCCGGTGCCAGATCGAGCACCAGCTCGGCCCTTCCCTCAGCCTCGATCGCCGCGCGCAAAGACGCGCTCAGCGCGTAGATGGCCCCGCCTTCGATGCCATAGGCCGTGATCATGGCCTCGCCGCGCATCATGCGGCCCTGATGGGTGAAGTTGGCGGCTTTCAGCGGCTGCCCCGCAAAACGCGCCTTGAACACATCAGACCAGCCTGCATTGAACCCTGCATTGGCGGGCGCAAAAGGCGTGATCTCCACTCCGCGCTCAGCAAGCCAGCCTGTCCACTCGCCCCTGGACCCCAGACGCGGCCAGCTGGCCCCGCCAAGGGCGAGGATCACCGCAGCGGCCTCGATTGCCCGCTCAACGTCCTCCGGTCCGGAAACAAGAAGGCGCCCGGCATCGTCAAAACCGCGCCACTCATGGCGGGTGTGGATGGTGACGCCCAGCCCGTCCAGCCGGGCCAGCCAGGCGCGCAGAAGCGGGGAGGCTTTCATGGATTTTGGAAACACCCGCCCGCTGGACCCGGTGAACGTCTTCTGCCCCAGCCCTTCGCACCACGCGGCAAGCTCCGACGGAGGGAAAGCGCAGATCGACGGCTCCAGCCACTCCCTTGCCGCGCCATAGCGCTGCAGAAACGTGTCCAGCGGCTCGGAGTGGGTGAGGTTCAGCCCGCCCCTGCCCGCCATCAGGAATTTGCGCGCCACGCTCGGCATGCGCTCGTACACATCAACGGCGAAGCCTTCGCCTGCCAGCTTTTCAGCGGCTATCAGGCCCGCAGGCCCCGCCCCGATAATGGCAACGCGCTGGCTCATCCTTCAGGCTTGTCGAAGCGCCCGCCCCGGCCTTCACCGTCTGAAAAGCGTGTGGCGCCCTCCACCGTCTCGCCGCTCTGGAGGGTTTTCTCACCCCATGCGAACTCGGCAGCGAGGGCCTGTTCCTCGGTGAGGCTCCACTGGGTGAGCGTGCTCATCCGGTCGTTACGCAGGCAGGTTTGCGGGAAGGCGGCGATCTCGCGGGCGAGCGTAAGCGCAGCCTCCAGCGCCTCGCCGGGCTCTGCCAGCCGGTTGGCAAGACCAATTGCGTGGGCTTCCTCCGCGCCGACGGGGCGGCCTGTCAGGATCATGTCCAGGGCGCGCGACTGGCCGATCAGGCGCGGCAGGCGCACCGTCCCGCCATCGATCAGCGGCACACCGAACCGCCGGCAGAACACGCCAAAAACGGCCGTCTTCGCCGCTACGCGCATATCGCACCACAAGGCGAGCTCAAGCCCGCCCGCGACCGCATGGCCCTCCACGGCCGCGATAACGGGCTTGGAGAGCATCATGCGGCTGGGGCCCATCGGTGCGTCGCCATCCGGCTCTGTGCGGTTGGGTGTGCCGCCTGCAATGGCTCTGAGGTCCGCGCCCGCACAGAAAGTCTCACCGGCGCCGGTGAGGATGGCAATGTCCGCCCCTTCATCGGCCTCAAACCGCCGGAACGCATCGGCGAGCGCCCGCGCGGCCGCGCCGTCCACCGCATTGCGCCGCTCTGGCCGGTCGATGGTGATGATCGCGGTGCGGTCTCTGGTCTCGTAGCGGATGGTCATGGGTCAGGCGGCGCCATCCAGCGCGCGCGCGACGGCGTCCGGCATGGAGGCAATCACGCGCAGATAGTTGCGCGTGGCTGCATCGGGCTTGCGCCTGCCCTGCTCCCAATCGCGAAGGCTCGCCACCGGTACGCCATAACGCGCGGCGAATGCAGGCTGGCTAAGCCCCGTCGCCAACCGCGCCTTGCGGGCCAGCACCGCCGCGCGGCCCCGCTCGAACTCTTCATCCGAGAGCGGCGCGTCGGGATCAGGGGCGTGATTGGCAATCATCAGAGCAGTATACGGCAATGCCGCACCCCTTTCAATCTACCCCCATACGGCCGAGCGCAGCATGTTGAGGGCGACCAGCGCCAGCCCCACCGCAAATGCCTGGCGCAGGCGTGCGGCGTTGAGGCGATGCGCGAGCGCCGCCCCCAGCGGGGTTACAAACACCGCCGTGATGGCCAGCAGCGCAAAGCCCGGGAGCGAGACATAGCCTAGGGAAAACGGCGCGCGATCCGCCACGCTCCAGCCGGTAATGACAAAGCCAAGAGCTGCGGGAAAGCCTATAGCCACGCCAAAACCGGCCGCCGTCGCCACCGCGACATGGATCGACCGGCCAAAGACGCTAAGCAGCGTGACGCCGAACACGCCCCCGCCAATGCCCATCAGTGCCGACAGTATGCCGATTGTGCCCGCGAGCAGCGCCCGGAAGGGCTGACCCGGCAGATCATCGCCGAGCTTCCAGTCGGCCCGGCCGAAGAAGAATTGCAGCGATAGCACCAGAGCGGTCAGCGCAAAAATGAAGACCAGCCCGCGCGTCGGGATCGCGCCGGCTATGGCAGAGCCAGCCAGTGCACCGAGCACGATCCACGGGCACCATTTTTTCAGCACGGCGAAATCCACAGCGCCGCGCCTGGCGTGCGCCATGACGGAACGCGCAGACGTGATGACGATAACGCTCAGCGAGGTGCCCACTGCCGCGTGCATGGCGTGTTCGGGATAACCCAGGAAGACCAGCGTGTAGTACATGGCCGGGACCATCACGACCCCGCCGCCAATGCCGAACAGGCCCGCGATCAATCCGGCGAACGCGCCCACGGCCAGCAGGGTAAGCAGGTAGACTATATAGGTTTCCATCAGGCCGCCGCACGCGCCTCCCTCACGGCGCTGAGCGCCCGTTCCACCACATGCCAGCCCGCGCCGTCGCGATTGGCCTCTGTCGACAATATCTGCCGCCAGCGCCGCGCGCCCGGCATGCCTGTGAACTGGCCCAGCATGTGGCGTGTGATGGCGTGCAGGCGCACACCCTTCCCCAACTGGCTTTCGACGTAAGGCCGGTAGGCCTCGACGACCGCGAACGGGTCATCATACGGGTCCGCCTCTCCAAAGAAGACGCTGTCCACACGCGAGAGAATGAAGGGCGTGTGATACGCGGCACGGCCCAGCATCACGCCGTCCAACCCGGTCATCTCGGCTTTCGCATGCGCGATATCTGCCAGCCCGCCATTCAGGATGATTTCCAGATCGGGGCGCGCCGCTTTCAGGCGCCGCACGATCTCGTAATCCAGCGGCGGAATATCCCGGTTTTCCTTCGGCGACAGACCTTTCAGCCACGCCTTTCGGGCATGAACGATAAACGTGGTCACGCCGCTTTGCGCTACTGTCTCGACGAAGGCAAAAAGCGCCTCTTCCGGGTCCTGCTCATCCACGCCGAGCCGGTGTTTCACCGTTACCGGCACCGAGACCGCCTCGCGCATGGCGGCCAGGCAGTCAGCCACCAGTTGCGGCTCGCGCATCAGGCAGGCTCCGAACGTGCCCGACTGCACCCTGTCAGACGGGCAGCCGACATTGAGATTCACTTCCGCATAGCCGAAATCTTCCGCGATGCGCGCTGCCTGTGTCAGCAAGGCCGGATCACTGCCGCCGAGCTGTATCGCGACCGGGTGCTCTGAAGGGTCAAACCCGATGAGGCGCTTCGCATCGCCATGAATGACGGCCTGATCCACTGCCATCTCGGTATAGAGCAGCGCGCGGCGCGACATGACGCGGTGAAAGGCCCGGCAATGCCGGTCCGTCCAGTCCATCATGGGCGCAATACAGAATTTATGTGATTGATTTAATTGCACTTTCTATTTGCACTCAATGCGTTGATTAATGGCGTGTGCACTCGAGTTTACGACGTAACGCGACGCATTTCGCCAGGGTTCGATCACGCTCTGCACACAGGGAACACACGCCCTGGCTACGATCATGAGGCGACCGTCCGGCTCATGGAGAGTGCAGATACGGCGTAAGGGGCAATATGCAAGCCAAAGCTTACCGACGGCCCGTTCCACGCCTCGGCCGTTTAAAGCTGAACGCCAAACCTCGACACAATGGCAGCCGTGAGCAGGTAGAGCGACACGGTCAGGACAAGCCCGGCGCCCAATGCGGGATAAAAGTCCACACCGCGCCGGATCAGTGCCGGGACGAGAAGAAACATCGGCAGGCTCGGCAGCACGTACCAGAACGTAGCCTCGGCATGTGCGGCGATCCGCTCAGGGTCTGGTACATCGCGCCATAGCCAGATCATGCCCAGCACCGAGACAAGCGGAAGCGAGGCGAGCAAAGCCGCCATCGCAGGACTGCGCTTGGCCAGCTCAGAGACCGCAACGATGATCAATGCGGAGATGATCGCCTTGACCGCGAGATAAAGCACCCGCCTGTCCTCCTGCCTGTTACTCGCGCACCACCACTGTGAAGGACGAGAGTATCACCTCACCCTGATGACGCACCTCAACGAAAAGTCTGTGGACGCCCGGCTCGTCAAAGCCGATCTCGAAGGTAAGGTCCGGACCGGCGAAGGCCTCATCCGTCACCGGTTCGGCGCCAGACGGATGCGCATGCGCCATCTGCGAAGCGCCGGCGTTGAAGCCGACAATGTGCGCAAATGCACCCAGATGGGGCTGGAGCGTCGTGACCGGCGCGCCCTCGGCATCTGCCACTGACAGCGTCATGACGTTTGCCATGCCGGCGCGGATGGACGCTTGCGGGGCAAGCGTGAAGGAGAGGCCGCCGGCCTGAGCCGTCAGGATGTCAGCCGGAATGATGTAAGGCGCTGCCTCATCGCCCACGCGCACCCAGTCAGTGGCGCGAACAGCGCCCGCGTCATGGGCGTGCGCGTCCTCCCCGTGTCCGGCATGGTGATCGTCGGCCTGAGGGTCATGGGCATGATCATGGCCGCCGCCATGGCTATGGCCTTCGGTCGCGGCCGGTGAATCGAGCGGTTCCGACAATTGGCCATCCACCCAGACGCGGTAGATGCGCGGGTGCGCCGGTGTAAAGCCGAGTGTGGCGCGGCCCTCGGCGTCCGGTTCGATATGCAGGTGATGGAAGTCCTCGAGGCCTTCATCAACGATCAGCACGTGGACCAGCCGGCCGTGGGTCGGGGCGAAATCAGAACCGGCGACCGGTGCGCCGTCAGGGCCTGACAGCTGGAGAGTGAGAGTTGCGTCCTGACCGGCGGCCAGCTCGCCAGCGGCTTCGGCGGTCAGACGCAGACCACCGGGTTGCTGGTCGGCGTCGTCGGTGTGGGCGTGGTCGCCATGATCATGTCCGTGATCGTGTCCATGGTCGTCATGGGCGTGGCCGTGATCGTCATGCTGGTGGCCGTGATCGCCATGATCATGGCCGTGCTCCTGGGCGAACGCGGGAACGGCGAAAAGGGCCGCACTGAGCGCGGCGAGGCTGACGAGGGAAAGACGCATGGGTTCAACTCCTTGAAGGGGCGGGAACAGGCATCGCAGCAGGCTCGGCTTCACGCCGGCCGCCGCCGTGATGTCGTACCGCGCCGAAACGTAAATAGAGTGCGGGCAGCACGATCATGTTGAGCAGGGTGGAGGACACCAGACCGAACAGGATCACAACCGCCATGGGGGCTTGTATCTCGCTGCCGGGCTCGCCGCCTCGCAGTGCAAGCGGGACAAGGGCCAGGGCCGTGGCGAGCGCTGTCATCAGGATTGGCACCAGGCGCTCCATGGCACCGCGCCGCACCGCTTCCTCGAACGTTGCGGCTTCGCCGCTGAGTGTGAGGTGACGGATGTGGGACACCATCATCACGCCGTTACGCGTGGCGATGCCGAACAGGGTGATGAAGCCGATGATGGACGCCACCGACAGCACCCCTCCGGCTGCGAACACGCCAATCACCCCGCCAATCAGCGCAAAAGGCAGGTTTGCCATGACCAGCGTCGCATCCCGTGCCGAGCTGAACGCCATGTACAACAACAGGAAGACACCGACGATCACGGCAACCGAAAGCACTGACAGGCGCGCCGTGGCTTCATTCGCGCTTTCAAACTGTCCGCCATACTCGATGTAGTAACCCGGCAGGAGATCGATATTGGCAGCAATGTTGGTCTGAATGTCGCCTACAACGCTGAGCAGATCACGGCCTGCCACATTGGACATGACGACAATCTTGCGCTCTACGTTCTCACGGCTGATGGTGTTGGGACCCCGGTCACGGCGTATGTCAGCCAGCGCGCGCAGCGGAACTTCGCCGCCGCCAGGCGTGATGAAGCGCGTGTCGCGAACAGCATCAAGGTCCTGGCGGTTTTCGGCGGCGTAACGCACAACAAGACCGTAGGCCGCGCCATCTTCTAGAACCTGGCTAACCTCCACTCCCGCAAAGGCGGCTTCGACCGCTTCTGCGACATCCTGAACATGCAGCCCGTGCCGGGCTATGGCATCGCGGTCGAAATCAACTGTGAGCACCGGGACATCGGCCTGCTGCTCGACCGAGAGGTCAACTACACCTTCAACCGTTTCCATCTGCGCACGGACCTGTTCTGCGATCCTGCGTAATTCATAGAGATCAGGCCCGAACAGTTTCACAGCGATACTCGCCCGTGTGCCGGACAGCATGTGATCGATCCGGTGCGAGATCGGCTGGCCTATAGTCACATTCATCCCGGGCAGCGCGCCGAGCGACCGGCGCAGGTCTTCCAGGAAATCCTCCCTTGAGCGATCTCCCATTTCCAGCGTCACTTCAATCTCCGAGGCGCTGACCGCCTGGGCGTGCTCATCGAGCTCGGCCCGCCCGGTCCGGCGGGCGGTAGCCACGACTTCCGGCTGGTCCAGCAGTATCCGCTCCACCATGGCGCCCAACTCGTTGGACTGTTCTAGCGAAGTGCCCGGCAGCGTAACCGCACTGACCGTCAGGCTGCCCTCGTTAAAGTCGGGCAGAAAGGCACGCCCGGCTGTCGCCAGAAGGGCAAGCGACGCTGCAAGCGCGACGAGCGAAAGCCCGCCAAGAATGGCCCAGTGCGCAAGAGTGATATTGAGCACGGGGCGGTAAGCTGCGTGCACCATGCGGGCCAGCCACGGTTCGCGATCAGTGCGGATCGTGCGCGACCCCGGCATGAGGACGGCTGCCAGCGCCGGCGTCACCGTGACCGCCACCAGCAGCGATGCCGCCAGCGCGATTACATAGGCGAGCCCCAGAGGCTGAAGCAGGCGGCCCTCAACCCCGGAAAGGAAAAAGAGCGGCAGGAAGACCAGCATGATGATCAGGGTGGCAAAGACAATCGACCCTTGAATTTCCCGCGTAGCGTCTTCGACGACTTTCAATACGGGCTGCGGTGCCTGGCTTGAGCGGTTGACGCGCAAACGCCGCACCACGTTCTCGACCACGATGATCGCGTCATCGACGAGCGCGCCGAGCGCGATGGCCATGCCGCCGAGGGTCATCGTGTTGATGCTGAAACCCAGCCAGCGCAGGGTCAGGATCGCCACCACCAGCGAAAGCGGAATGGCCAGAAGCGAGATGAGCGTCGCCCGCCCGCTCATCAGGAAGGCAAACACGATCACCACGACGAGGATTGCTCCGTCCCTCAACGCATGGAGGACATTTTCAACCGCGACCTCGATAAAGTTGGCCTGCCGGAACAGATTGGTCTCGATGAACATCCCCTCGGGCAGTCCGGCCTCGACTTCCCCGATAACCCGGTCCAGCTCTTCGGTAAGTGTAAGTGTGTTCGTGTCCGGCTGCTTCTGGATGCCGATAACGACCGCCGGGTTGCCATTCTGCGAACCTGTGCCGCGCGTGATCGCCGCGCCCATACGCAACTCGGCCAGATCCCGGACCAGCACTGGTACGCCCTCAACCTGCCGGACCGCCGTTGTGGCTATGTCCTCAAGCGACCCGACCCGGCCGACACCGCGGATCAGGTATTCCTGACCGCCTTGCGAAACGAAACCGGCCGAGGAGTTGGCGTTGGTCCGGGCGACAGCGGTCATCACCTCTTCAAAGGTGATGCCGTGGGCCGCGAGACGCTCGGGGCGCACATCAACCTGGTACTGGCGCACTTCGCCGCCAATGGGGATGACCTGAGCAACGCCCGGAACCGCGAGCAGCCGCCTTCGCAACGTCCAGTCGGCCGCAGTGCGGATCTCCATCTCGCTATGCTGGTCTGATCCGAGCGCGATAAACATCACCTCGCCCATGATGGAGGACACCGGCGCCAGTACGGGCGCAGGCACGCCGGGCGGCAAGGTGTCGCGCACAAGCTGTAGTTTCTCCGCCACGATCTGCCGGGCCAGGTAGATATCCGTGCCCCACTCGAAGTCGGCCCAGATGATGGCGCTGCCGACCGATGTGGATGACCGCACGCGGCGTATGCCCGACGCGCCATTCAGGGCCGTCTCGATTGGCAGGGTAATCAGTGTTTCAACCTCTTCCGGCGCCATGCCGTGCGCTTCAGCAACGACCGTTACGGTGGGCGCCGTCAGGTCCGGGAAAACATCCACAGGCATGCGCGTCGCTTCCCAGGCGCCCCACGCCAGAAGCGCCAGACCGCCCATAAGCACAAAGGCCCGGTTCAGGAGCGAGAAGCGAATGGTCTGGTGTATCATGCTCGCTCCGGTTCAGTGCGCATGGCCGTGACCGGCTTCTGCCGGTCCACTGGCGGCCAGATGGACAAGGTAGGCGCCTTCAGTCACCACGCGCTCGCCGGGCTCGAGGCCTGACGACACGCCGACGAGATCGCCGTCCCGAACGGATATCCGTACCGGCTGGCGGCGCCAGTTCTCTCCATCGGCCATCACAAAGACGACACTCTGGCCTGCCTCGTCGACGATGGCGCTGACGGGGATAATAGCGCCCTCAGAGCGGTCAGCCGTCCGCACCCGCGCATTGACCAGTGTGCCGGCGGCAAAACCGGCCGTGTTTTCAAACTCGAAAATGACCGGCACGGTGCGGCGTACGGGGTCAACCGCACCACCAGCTGCCACCAGCCGGGCGGCGTAGTCGGCGAGATCATGGCTCCGGCTGTCTCCCGGCAGCGTGAACCACGCGCCTTGCGGTTGCCCAAGGCGTGGAGCATCGATCTCGGCGAGCTGAGCCACCAGCCGGATGCGGGAGAGGTCAACAATCCGGAAAAGCGGTTCCCCCGCCTCGACATAGCTGCCAGGACCCACATCCATGCGGGCGATGCGGCCTGAGACCGGCGCTCTGATGGCGACGCCGCTTTCGCCTCCGGTTCCATCGAGCCGGGCCTGCGCCGCATTCAGGCGAGCACGCTCTGTCTGAAGGCTGGCCTCGGCCTGCTCCACCCGGTTGCGCGCCACGGCCCCTGCCTCGAAAAGTGCGGAGACTCTCTCGTACTCGGCGCGGGCAACATTGAAAGCGGCGCGGGCGCCATCACGGTCCGCCAGCAGCCCCGGAGCGTCCCGTTCACCCGCCAGTGCCGGCGCAATCATGGCGATAACCTCGCCGCTTTCTACCAGGTCACCGATCTGGGGAAAGCCCGCACCGGAGGAGAGCACTATGCCAGCGGTTTGCGCCGTTACCCGGGCATCACCGGCTGGGGCAGGCTCCAGAGCCGCAGATGCGCGAATGGAGCGGAACAGCACGCCCTCACGCACCTCGGCGGTGGCAAAATCCACCTGCCATTGCTGTTCCTTGGAAAAGGGTATGAGATCGCCGTCTGTCTCGTCAGCAGGCAAGGAGGCGTCAGCCGCTAGCGCTGTGGTGAAGACCTCATAACGCCCAAGCTGGTGGACCGAAACCAGATCGCCCGACTGGAGGATCACGCTCACGTCGCGGATCACAGCATGGCGAGGCCGGACGACCGGACGGAAAATACCCCGGACGGGAGATGGTCCGGCGGTGAAGGTTTCTTCCGGAGCTCCACCGCCCGCCAGACGGACAGTCGCCTGCCCCTCGCCTATCGGGGTGAAATCGGCCAGCCGCGTGAAATGCGCTGCAAATGGTGAGTCACGGTCAACCGCGAACGGCGGAAACTCTACGAAAAGCTCCGTCAGTTCGGTAAAGTCGGTGACAACAACTCCACCACCATGGGCATGTTCATCGTCACCATGATCATGCTCATCTTCCCCGTGATTATGGCTATCTGCGCCGTGGTCATGGCTGTCCGTGCCGTGGGAATGCCCGCCGTCTCCATGATCATGGTCATGATCGTCCGCGCCAGAGCAGGCAGCCAGAAACCCGGCTATCAACAATGCGGTCAGTATCAGGTCAAGGCGCATCATTCGGTCTCCGCAAGCAGGGCATTAAGCGCAATCTCAGCCTGACGCGCCCGGAATTTGAGGGATATCGCCCGCGTTTCGGCATCAAAGGCCGCACGCAGGGCGTCGATGGCTTCGAGCACGCTGATTTCACCAGACTGGTAGGACACAAGAGCGATCCGCTGCATCTCGCGTGCGGACACCAGAGCATCGGCCTCGTAATCTGTTGCGGTCTGATGGAGCACCGCGGCACGGCGGCGCAAAGCGCCCGCTTCGGCCTCAATCCGGCGTTGCTCGCGCCGCAGTCGGGCCTCGGCCAGCCGGGCATCGGCGGCGCGGGCGAGGCGTTCGCCCTGGTTTCGGTCAAACAGGGGCAAAGGCAGGCTGGCGCTGACGACTACCCCGGTTTCCGCTCCCATGCCCTCTGCGTGGCGAACACCCAGGCCGAGATTGACCTCCGGTGCCAGTCGCGACGCCGCAGTCTCCCTGGCGGCAGCTGCTTCCACCCCGGCCTCGAGGACGGCGAGCCGGGCCGGGGTGTTCGCCCCGCCGAGCGTGGCCAGGCCCTCGGTGCCGGGTAACAGATCGCCCTCTATACGTGCGGACAGCGCCTGTTCCGATCCGGTCGCGATGAAAAGTTCATCGCGTGCGCCTTGCATGTTGAGCTGCGCTTCCGAGACGAAACCCGGCAAGACAAGGGTCTCCTGGCGCACGCGTTCCAGTTCAAATCGCGACGCATCCCCCGCCTCGACACGCTGCAGTGTGGCTGCCTCAAGGCTCACGAACTGCTCGCGCAGCCGTTCTGCGGCCTCCAGCTCTGCCTGAGCAGCCAGGACGCCATAGAAGGCGCCAAGCGTATCGGCCTGCAAGTCCGCCTGGGTCACAAAACCCTGCGCCCGGGCCGCCACCAGGTCTGCACGCGCTCCATCGGCATGTAATGAACGGCGGCCCGAGAAGTCGAAGGCGCGCTCCAGCGACACGGTGGTCTCTACGTGGTCTCCGCCAAATCCCCGCTCGCCTTCACGCTCGACCGAGAGCACAGGGTTGCGCCAGGTCTCCGCCGAGATAACCGCGCCTTCGGCCATTTGCGAAGGCGCATCGATAAAGACACGGTTTGGTGCGTTTTCCAGCGCCAGCCGGACGGCTTCGTCGGCCGTCAGCACTTGCGCGCCTGCGATTGCCGGCAGCGTCATTGAACAGATCAAGACCGCCAAACACCGAGCCGCTATCGGTTTTTTGGATGCAACAAAACGGAGAGAGGAAGGCATGGTCTAGCCTCCAAGCGTGAGAAACAGGGATTCAATTTTGTGGTGAAGGGGCTCCAGCGCCAAAAAGGCCGCGAAGAGCAACACTCCGCCCGATGCACTTGCCCTTGCGATTGAGCGCGCAGGGGCCTCGAAGTCCGGCTCGAGCAGAGCCCGCACGCGTAGCGTGATATCTGCATCCTGAAACTGCGCCGACAATGCACAAGCGTTGGCGTGGACACGTTCCATACGAACCAGCGTTTCCGCGATCCGGATGGGCGCATGGTGAAGCGCCACAGCCCTATCACACGCCTGCTCCTGAGCCAGCACCAGCGCCTGGCGCAAATGCGCTTTGGCTGTGTCAGGGAACAGGCTGCACAGAACCTCAAGGACAAAGCGCGCGGCAAGGTCTCCGCGCGCCAGATGAGCCCGTTCATGCGCTTCGATGATCGCACTGCCTTCCGCCCCGGCCCTGTCTGCGACTGCGTCACTCAGATAGATAGCCGGTCTTAGCACCCCGACAGCCAGTGCGAGCGGTTGATCGGAAGCGATCCTGCGCACGACGTTATCGCGCCGGATCGAAACACGCTCCAGCGTCCGCTTTAGACGCTGTGTTTCGACAATTGCTGCAATTGACGCCTGTCCGATCCGCAGCAGGAGCAAAACCGCGATCAGCACCATAGTCCAGGCACTGATGCCGGGGCCTGTGAGCGCGCCATGGCCCGCCCAGCCAGACAGGCTGTCATGGCGGTGGACAGGGGTGAGCTCCAACGCCACAGCATGCGGGAAGAACACGACCCCGAGAGCGACAAACGCCCCCAGCACATAAGGCGCCGCTGCAAGCGTCAGGACAAAGCTGGCGCGTAGAGCCGGCTGGACCCGTCTGATCGCGCGGATCAGACCCGGTGCGGCAAAAGTCAGTCCGGCTGTCGAGACCGCGAAGATACCCAGGCCGGCGGACAGCGCGATAATCGCCTCGCCTCCTGTCATGACGGGTCTCCGCCAATCCGGCGCTTGTGATGCTCGATCAACGCCTCAAGCTCATCCAGAAGGCTCGGGTCTGCCTGTGAAGCATAACCGGCAAAGGCGGCCATCAAGCCGCCCTCCTGCCCGGAACTGAACCGGCCCAGCAACTCCTCAATTAGGCGCGCCAGCACCGCTTCGCGGCTTCCCGTCGGGGTATACACAAAGGCATGGCTGACCCGCTCACGGGCCAGAAGACCTTTTCTGTGAAGCCTTTCGAGTGTGGATTGTATGGTCTGCAGTGAATTGCCGCGTACGGCACCGACGCGCGCATGGACGCCGCGTGCCTCGCCCTGGCCTGCATGCCAGATGTCTTCCAGCACCGCGATCTCCAGATCGCCCAGCTTCAGCTCCGAACACGACATGACACAACTCCCTGCACCTTTTGCTTATGCTGAAAAAGACCGACTGGCAATCGGTGTTTTGACTGGAGGCGCTCAGGTGAGCAGCGTCGCCTCATATCGTCGGCTACCTACCCCCTCAGGTCTGACCGGCATCTGCCTGTCACAATCACTCGCAGATCCAACCGGTTCGTACGCAATCAGACAAACAACAGAAGCCCAATTGCACGAGGGCGAGATAAAAGGCGCGGCACTATTGCGCGCTATATCTTTGTTTTGCTTATTTTTACCGTGCCGCGGCTGAGGTGACCGTGCCACCATGGTTCGTATCACTATGATTTCATTGAATATTTTTAGATCCACTGACGCCATCGAGCGCGTTAGTGGCCAGACGGGCTGATACGGCCCATTTCCGGCCAGCCCAATTTCGCGGGCGTGCTCATGCCAGCCATGTAGGCCAGGCGCGAAAAAGGGCAAACCGGCACGCCTTGCGCTAGCCATCGCCCTCCCTGCCCGGACATCAGATACGCCATCTGTCAGCCCGCCAGGGAGTCTGACCCGGCGCGGGTCCGCCCGCGCCTGCGGCATCAAGCGCAGGAGCGACTCTATAAAGAGGTCATTTTCCTTGTATTATTGAAAATGACACCGGTTGCATAAATTTGCGGCCCAAGGCAGTCTTCCCCAATCGGCACAGCTTGGTCCAGTATGCTGCTACAGCACAATACGAACACCGCCCCATACAGGGATTTGACGCGAATCGATGGCAGAACTCGTCCCGGTTGAAGCCTTTGACATGGTCATTTTCGGCGCGACCGGCGATCTGGCCCGGCGCAAGATTCTGCCTGCCCTTTTTCACCGCTGGTGCGACGGACAGATACCGGAAAACTCCCGCATCATCGCGGCTGCGCGCGAGGATATGAGCACGGCGGAATACCTGGTGCGGGCCGGCGAATTTGTGAACGGGGACAAGAAGGACAAGGCCTGGGCCGCATTTTCAAAGCGCGTGACCTACACCGCTATCGATGCACACGGCGAAAGCGGCGGATGGCAGGTCATCCGCGATGCGCTCAAAGGCGATGAGGCGAAAATCCGCCTTTTCTACCTCGCCCTGCCGCCTTCGGTTTACGGCCCGGTGTGTGCCGCGATTGGCAAGCACGCACTGAACACACCGGCCAGCCGCATCGTGCTGGAAAAGCCGATCGGTCATGACTTCCATTCGGCCCGCCACATCAATGAAGCGGTTGGCGCGGTGTTTGACGAGGCATCAATCTTCCGTATCGATCATTATCTCGGCAAGGAGACCGTGCAGAACCTTCTGGTGCTGCGCTTTGCCAACATGCTGCTGGAACCGGTGTGGAATGCAGGCGGTATCGACCATGTACAGATCACTGTCGCCGAGACCCTCGGCGCCGGTGAGCGCGCAGACTATTACGACCGGGCCGGCGCATTGCGCGACATGGTGCAGAACCATTTGCTGCAGCTTCTGTGCCTGGTGGCCATGGAGCCGCCGCTCAGCCTGGAGGGTGATGCGGTTCGCACCGAGAAGCTGAAAGTGCTGCGTGCCTTGCGCCTGATCCGCGCCGAAGATGCCGGCAAATGCCTCGTCCGCGGACAGTATGGCGCCGGGATGATCGATGGCTCTCCCGTACCCGGCTATACCGACGAGCTCGGTCAGCCGTCGAAAACAGAGACCTTCACCGCCATCCGGGCCAGCATTGATAACTGGCGCTGGGCGGGCGTGCCCTTCTACCTGCGTACCGGAAAGCGCATGGCCAAGCGCCGCTCGGAGATCATCGTCCAGTTCAAGCCGGTGCCGCATGACATTATCCGCGCCGATGCCGGTGTCCTGCAGCCCAATCGCCTCGTCATACGCCTGCAGCCCGATGAGGGGGTCAAGCTGATGATGATGACGAAGGATCCGGGCCCTGGCGGGATGCGCCTGCGCTATGTACCGCTCAATCTGAGCTATGCCGACGCATTTGAAGCTGACTATCCGGACGCCTATGAGCGCCTGCTGATGGCGGTGGTACGGGGCAATCTGGCCCTTTTCATGCGCCGCGACGAGGTGGAGGCGGCCTGGCGCTGGACCGATGCGGTCATCCGTGCCTGGACCGAGGGGGCAAGCCCCGTGCACAGCTATGCCGCCGGCACGGACGGTCCCTCGCAAGGCGCATTACTGCTGAGCCGGGACGAGCGCGAATGGTTCGATGGCGATCATGCCTGACCGTTTCGAACCCTTCGAAAACAGCGACGCAGCGGCCAGCGCTCTGGCAGATGCAGTAGCGCAAACATTGCGCGGCGCGCTGGCAACGCGCCGCCGGGCCAGCCTGATCGTATCGGGCGGCTCAACGCCTGAACCCGTTTACCGCCGCCTTTCGGTTACCAATCTCGACTGGGCACGTATCGATGTCGTGCTGGCCGACGAGCGCTGGGTGGCGGCGGGCGAAGAGGGATCCAATGCCGATTTCATCCGCCGCACGCTGCTGACCAGCAACGCCGCCGACGCGGCCTTCACGGAGCTCAAGAGCCCCGGAGCACGCCCCGCCGACGGCCTGCAGGCTGGTGAGGCCCGGCTGTCGGCCCTCAACTGGCCGGCCGATTGCGCGATACTCGGCATGGGTGATGATGGCCATACCCTGTCATGGTTTCCCCGCGCGGACGGGCTGGAGGATGCGCTGTCAGCGTACGGCAGTCTCTGCGCAGCCATTTCGGCCCGGCCAAGCCCGGTCACAGGTCCGCTGACCGAGCGCATCACTCTGACCCTGCGCGCACTCGAAGGGGTAAAACTCTGCGCCCTGCTCATCCGGGGCAGCGCCAAGCGCGCCGCACTGGAAAAGGCGCGCCTACCCGGCCCTGCCCGGGACATGCCGGTGCGCGCGCTGCTGAACCACCCCTCACTCGACCTGCAGATATTCTGGTCGCCCTGACGCGACGCAACGCCCGAAGGCCAAAGCCAATGCCCGCCCCGCTCCATCCTGTTATCGAGGAAGTGACCGCCCGCATCGAGGCGCGCAGCCGCAGCACGCGTGCGGCCTATCTCTCCCTCATTGCCGAGGCCCGCAAGGACGGGCCGCAACGCAAGATCCTGTCGTGTGGCAATCTTGCTCACGGATTTGCCGCATCGGGCGAGGACAAGGAAAAGCTGAAATCGCTGGTCTGGCCGAACATCGCCATCGTGACGGCCTATAACGACATGCTGTCGGCGCATCAGCCACTGGGTGCCTACCCCGACATTATCAAGGCCGCGGCGCGTGAAGCCGGTGCAACCGCCCAGATTGCCGGCGGCGTGCCGGCCATGTGCGACGGCGTTACCCAGGGCCAGGCCGGGATGGAGCTGTCGCTCTTCTCGCGCGACGTCATCGCCATGGCGACCGCTGTCTCGCTGTCTCACGACATGTTCGATGCAGCGATCTGCCTTGGCGTATGCGACAAGATCGTGCCGGGCCTGCTGATCGGCGCGCTGCGTTTTGGCCACCTGCCCGTGCTGTTTCTGCCCGCCGGGCCGATGCGCTCGGGCCTGCCCAACACCGAGAAGGCGCGCATCCGCCAGCTATACGCCGAAGGCAAGGCCGGACGCGACCAGCTGCTGGACGCTGAAAGCGCCAGCTATCACAGCCCCGGCACCTGCACTTTCTACGGCACCGCCAACTCCAACCAGATGATGATGGAGCTGATGGGACTGCACCTGCCAGGCTCTGCCTTCATCAATCCGGGCACGCCCCTGCGCGAGGCCATGGTAGAGGCCACCGCAAGGCGCGCAGCGAAAATCACCGCGCTGGGGCAGGACTACCGGCCCATCGGCGAGGCCATCGACGCGCGCGCGATCATCAACGCCATTGTGGGGCTGAACGCGACCGGGGGCTCCACCAATCACACCATACATCTCGTTGCGATCGCGCGGGCGGCGGGCCTCATCATCAACTGGGACGATTTTGAAGACATTTCCCATGTCACGCCGCTGCTGACGAAAATCTATCCGAACGGTCCAGCCGACGTGAACCATTTCCACGCGGCAGGCGGGATGGGCTTTCTGGTCCGCGAGCTTCTACAGGCTGGCCTGCTGCACGGCGATGTCATGACGCCAGGTGCTGACAGCCTTGCCGATTTCGCACGCGAGCCCTTCCTCGAGGGTGAGACGCTGGTCTGGCGCGACGCACCGGCGGAAAGCCTTGACGGCGATGTACTGCGCCCCGCCAGTGACCCGATTGCCCCCGATGGCGGGCTGCGGGTGGTGGCCGGGACGCTGGGACGGGCCGTGGTGAAGGTCTCCGCCGTCAAGCCGGAGCACCGCCGGGTCAGCGCGCCTGCTGTCGTTTTCGACACCCAGGACGATCTTCTCGCCGCCTTCAAGGCAGGCAGGCTGGAGCGCGACTTCGTCGCCGTGATCCGCTTTCAGGGACCGAAGGCCAATGGCATGCCGGAGCTGCACAAGCTGACGCCAACCCTGGGTGTCCTGCAGGACCGGGGCTTCAAGGTGGCGCTGGTTACCGACGGGCGCATGTCGGGCGCATCCGGCAAGGTGCTGGCCGCCATCCATGTCTGCCCGGAAGCGCTGGACGGCGGCCCGATAGCCCGTGTGCGCGATGGCGATGTGATTACGGTCTGTGCCGATACGGGTGTGCTGTCGGTGGATGTCCAGCCGGACGAACTTGCAGCGCGCGCGGCCGCCATTTGCGATCTGACAGCGAGCCATCGCGGACTCGGACGCGAACTGTTCGCCGGCTTCCGCCAGATCGCCAGCAGCGCCGAGGAAGGCGCATTGTCCATTCCCGGCCTGTGCGAGCCTGCCTCGCCCAGGCCCGTCACGGAGACTGTCGCATGAACACCCCGCCCTCTCTGGACGCCCTTATCGATGCGGCAAGCGTTATTCCGGTGCTGGCCGTAAAGCGGCTGGAAGACGCCGCGCCGCTGGCAATGGCTCTGGCCGCGGGCGGGCTGAAGGTCATCGAGCTGACCTTGCGCACCGATGTGGCGCTGGACGCCATGAAGGCCATGCAGGACGCGGCTCCGGAGCTGATCGTCGGCATGGGCACAATCCGCACACCGGAGCAGGCGCGGGCATCGGCCGAGGCGGGCGCGTCCTTCCTCGTCAGCCCCGGCCTGACGCCGGAGCTGGGGGAGGCGATGCTGGCGACCGGGCTCGCCTGCCTGCCGGGCGTTGCCACAGCGGGCGAGGCGATGGCCTCGCAGGCACAAGGCTTTGAGGTGCTGAAATTCTTTCCCGCAGAGCCCGCAGGCGGCATCGCGTATCTGAAGGCGCTGGAGGGTCCCCTGCCCGATATCCGCTTCTGTCCGACCGGCTCGATCAGCCGGGAGAAGGCGCCTGACTATCTGGCCCTGACGAATGTCGTGTGCGTGGGGGGGTCCTGGATCGCCAGCCCCGGCGATATTGATGCCGGCAACTGGACCGCCATCACGGCGAATGCCCGCGCCGCCGAGGCCATGAAGGGACGGTAAGGGGCTGGCAGATTACGCCGTCACCTTGGCCGGGATGGCGCCCTCGGCGGCCACCAGCCGCACCGCTATCTGGCCATGCGGGCCGAAATCGGCAATCGACGACGCGCCTATCGGCGCCTCGTGTACGCCCGTTGCAGCCCCCGTCGACACATAGTCGCCGGCCTTCAGCTCGATCCCGCGCTTGCGGCACAGATCGATCAGGAAGCACAGCGCCGCGAGCGGTCCGCCAGGGATCGCAGCCGCATTGGCAGCGCCCACGGTCTTGCCGTCAATGTCCACCCGGGCGGTCAGGCCGGCCGGGTCGCACTCGCGCCAGTTTTCAATCGCCGCGCCGACAATAAGCCCGTTATTATTCCCGAAATCGCTGATCACCGACATCGGGCCCTTGTCATTGATCCCGGCAAACGGACTCGACGCGATCTCCACCCCAACGTGCAGGCTGTCAACGATACCGGCTGCTGTATCGGGCGTCACGGGAATGCCGGCATCCAGCCCCGATGCGAGCCGGAACACGAACTCGGCCTCGACAGCGGCAAAACCGCCATCGAAGACCGGCATGTCATGAACATGCCCGTGCCGGTCCTCGACAATCTGCCGGGCGAAAATCGGACCTGCCAGCCGGTCGGCACCGGCGCCGGCCCGGAAGGCAGGCATGATGAGACCGATCTTCCATCCGCCCACCCGGTCCGGCCAGCCGGCAATTGAACGATCCTGAACCGAATAGGCTTCATCCAGCGTCTCAGGCAGCGCGCCGGGAAACGATTTCAGGGCACCACCCCGTCTGCGGGCAGCCAGGAAAGCCGCTGATATGGCTTCTATATTCGCGTTGCGAGCCGTCAATGGCACGTCCCTTTTCATTCCTGCCCCGAGCGCGCCGCATGGTTGCGAGCGCGATATCTCCTGCCGGTGCGGTTTTGCGCATTGAGGGCTTCCGTGATCGGCCAAGAGCCGCTAGGCTGTCCTCATGGTAACCGGTGTCATTGAGAGGCATACTTACGAACACCGGCGCATATGGCAAGCCCGATTTGCAAATCAGGTGATTTTGCGCCGGGCCGGAAAATAATGATGATGCTTCCAGTTCGGGATAACGGGCGGGAGCGGGAGGAGACAAAAATGCGCAAATCTTTCGCTGGCATAGCTGCCATCGCCTTTCTCGCTGCCTGCTCGCCTGAACCGGCTGGCAATAGCACCGGTGAGGCCACCTCTCCCGCGGCGGAGCGCACCGGCCCGGCACGCACATCGCCCGAACAGGCTGCTGCCGCACTGGCCGCCGCTGCCGCCCGGCCTGACCGGGTCCCGGCCGCGCCCGACATTCCCCCGCTGAGCGATGAGCCCGCCCCCTGGTTCGTGCCTCCGGGCAGCATTCCCGCCTTTCCGGGCGCGGAAGGCTTTGGCCGCTATGCTATCGGCGGGCGTGGCGGACGCGTCTTCAAGGTGACAAATCTCAATGATTCCGGTCCCGGCTCCTTGCGTGAAGCCGTGGAAGCGGACGGTCCGCGCATCGTGCTATTTGATGTCGATGGTATCATCCGGCTGGAAAGCCCGCTCATCATCAGCAATGACTTCATCACGATCGCAGGCCAGAGCGCGCCGGGCGGCGGGATCACGTTGCGCGACCATGATCTCACGGTGAACGCGAACCACGTCATCATTCGCCATATCCGCTCGCGCATGGGCAATGAGGCAGGCCATGAGGACGATTCCATCTCCATACGCGGCGGCCACCACATCATCCTCGACCACGTATCGGCCAGCTGGGCGATCGACGAGAATCTTTCCGCTTCACAGAGCTATGATCCCGAGCGCGGCGGCAATCACCTCTCCAACGTCACCGTTCAGTGGTCGATCATCTCCGAAGGGCTCTACCGGGCCGGTCATGAAAAGGGCGACCGGGGCTATGGCAGCCTGATCAGGGGCAGTCATGGCGCGCGCTATTCCTGGCTGAACAATCTGTGGGCCCACAACCATTCGCGCATGCCCCGCGTGGGCAATTACGCCACGCCCTACACCGACCCTGAAGGCGTGCTCTTCGATTTCCGCAACAATGTCTTCTACAACTGGGGGCACGGCGCGGAGACCGATTTCTGGAACTGGACGCCTGCGCGCGACACGTTCGACTACAGAGCCGCGCAAGGGCTTGTAAGCGACATGCTCTATGGGCGTGAGGGCTTCGACTACCACCACGCCGCCGGCACCGATCTCGATCCCGCCTCGGTGGCCCGCTACAACTTCGTCAACAATGCCTATGTGCAGGGCCCGGACACTCTGGGGCCGGTCATCTTCTACATGCGCAACGTGACGGGCCGCGCCTTCTTTGAAGGCAATACGGTCGATGGTCAGCTTATGCCCCAGCTCAACCTGGTACGCTCTGCCGCGCCGGACCGCACCTTCGTGGACCGGGCTTTCCCCGCCGGCGAGGTAACGACGGTTTCTGCCGGAGATGCCTATGAGCGCGTGCTGGAGCGCGCCGGCGCCTCCTTCTACCGCGATGCCATCGATGCCCGCGTGATCGAGGAGGTACGCACCCGCACCGGCATCATCCCCGATAGTGCGGCGGATGTCGGCGGCTGGGTGGACGTGCCGCAAGGCGAGCCGCGCACCGACTCCAATGGCGATGGCATTCCCGATGAATGGCTGATCGCACAAGGCATCGACCCGCAAGGACCATGCCGCGCCAACGAGACCGGCGAGGACGGCTACACGCTGATAGAGCGCTGGTTCAACAGCCTGGCCGAATAGGGGAACGTCATGGCAAGGCTTACGCGCCGCGCACTGACAGGCGGACTGATGGCAGGCAGCGCGCTTGCCGCCGCCGGTTGCGGGGAAATTTCACGCCCCCTCTTTTCCTCGGACACTCATTCCAGCGACTACCCCACCGTAGAGGCTGTGCGAATGATGGGCCGGCTGCTGGAGGAACGTTCCGGCGGGCGGCTCTCCATCCGCATCTATTCAGGCGGCCAGCTGGGCTCGGAGCGCGACACGCTGGAACTGACCGTGTTTGGCGGGCTGGACCTGAACCGGGTCAATCTGGCGCCGCTCAATGCCTTTGCTCCGGAGACGGTCATCCTGTCCCTGCCCTTCGTGTTTCAGTCCGAGGCCCATATGCGCGCCGCGCTGGATGGCGCGCCCGGTCAGGCCGTGCTGGATGCGCTCGAACCGCACGGGCTGATCGGGCTTTGCTTCTACGATTCCGGGGCGCGCAGCTTTTACAATACCCGCCGCCCCATCCGCACGCCCGGCGACATGCGCGGGCTTAAGATACGTGTCCAGAACTCCGACCTCTATGTCTCGATGGTCGAGGCACTTGGCGCCAACGCAACGCCCATGGACCTGTCGGAAGTCTATCAGGGCCTGATGCAAGGCGTGATCGACGGGGCGGAGAACAACTGGCCGTCCTACGAGTTGACACGCCATTTCGAAACCGCGCCCTTCTACAGCCTGACCGGCCATGTCATGGCACCTGAAGTGCTGGTGATGAGCGCGCACCGCTGGCGCCAGCTCAGCGCCGATGACCGCGCGCTCGTCCAGGCCTGCGCGCGCGAATCCGTGCCCTTCATGCGCCAGCTGTGGGACGCGCGCGTGGCCGCCGCGCGCGAACGCATCACCGCCGCCGGTGTCGAGGTCAACGCGGTCGATGATGTCGGCGCGTTCGCCGATCTGATGCGCCCGGTGTGGGAGCGCTTTGTGCGTACTCCAGCCCAGCAACGCCTTCTCGACGATATCCGCAACATGGCCGGAGGGGCCGATGCTTGACCGTTTCGCCACGATTACACGCTGGCTGTCCCGCCTGCTCATGTTCATCGGCGCCACCGGCATTGCCGTGATGACCGCGATCATCGGCTGGCAGGTCTTCGGCCGTTATGTGCTCAATGCCAGCCCTGCCTGGACCGAGCAGGCCGCCCTGGTCCTGATGGTCTGGTTTGTCATGTTCGGCGCGGCGGCCGGCGTGCACGAGGGCTTTCACATCCGCATCGGCGCGTTTGTGGAAGCACTGCCCGTGCGCATCCGCACTGTCTGCCGGGCTTTCGCCCTGCTGATCATCGCCGCATGCGGCGTGGCTCTTGCAATCTGGGGCACACAGCTTGTGCGCGAGGTGTGGAGCCATGTCATTCCCACGCTCGGCATCTCGCGCGGCTTTGCCTACATGCCCCTGCCCGTCAGCGGCGGGCTGATCACGCTTTTTGCCATTGAACGTCTCGCCGAGCTTGCTGCCGGGCGCGAACGCGGGCGCATGGAAGGACGTGTCTGATGGAACTCGCCATTCTTCTGGGCACCTTGCTGCTTCTTCTGGCCATCGGAGTGCCCGTCGCGTTTGCATTGCTGGGCGCGACACTGGTCGCCTTCCTCGTGCTCGACTTGCCGGCCGTCGTCGCCGTGCAGCGCATGGCATCGGGCATGAGCGTGTTTTCGCTGATGGCGATACCCTTCTTCATCTTCGCCGGTGAACTGATGCACCGGGCCGGTATCGCCGCGCGCCTTGTACGCATCGCGGAAGCGGCCTTCGGGCGTTCACGCGGCGGGCTGGGCCAGGTCGATGTCGGCGCGTCCATGCTGTTTGGCGCAGTGTCGGGCTCGGCGGTTGCCAGCGTCTCGGCACTCGGCTCCACCCTGATGCCGATGATGAAGGAAAAGGGCTATGACACCGACTATGCGGTGAACGTCACCTCAACCTCGGCCGTGGTGGGCCTGCTCATCCCGCCCTCCCACAACATGATCATCTATGCGGCGGCAGCCGGTGTCGGCGTCAGTGTCGGCGAGCTATTCATCGGCGGTATCATTCCCGGCCTTCTGACCGGCGCCCTGCTAATGTTCGTGGCCTGGCTGGTTGCGGTGAAGCGCAACTATCCGCGCGGCGAGTTTCCCGGCTGGCCGGCCTTCGTGGCCGCGTTTGCCGCCGCCCTGCCCGGCCTGATGACAGCCGTCATCATCGTAGGCGGCATTCTGGGCGGCTTCTTCACGGCCACCGAATCCTCCTCCATCGCCGTCATCTACACGCTCACGGTCGCCGTTCTTGTCTATCGCTCGCTCAGCTTCAGGGCCTTCCTGGAGGCCACGCTGGCCGCCGCGCGCACGACCGCCATGGTACTCTTCATCATCGGCGCCGCTTCCGCGTTCGGATGGGTGCTGGCGATACTCGAAACGCCCTCCCAGCTGGCCGCCCTGATCCTGTCGGTCACCGACAACCCCATCCTCATCCTGCTCATCATCAACCTCATCTTGTTGCTGCTGGGCACCTTCATGGACATGTCGCCGCTGATCGTGATCACGACCCCCATCTTCCTGCCCATCGCGGTTGGGCTGGGTATTGATCCTGTGCATTTCGGGGTGATCATGATGCTCAATCTCGGCATCGGGCTGGTCACACCGCCCGTGGGCTCTGTATTGTTCGTTGGCGCGGCCGTCGGCGGCATGCGCATGGAGGAGACCGTGAAGACCATCTGGCCCTTCTACGGCGCACTGGTCGCCGCCCTGATGGCGATCACCTACCTGCCCTTCCTGACCATGGGCCTTGTCGAGCTGATGCGCGGCTAGCCGCGGATGACCGCCTCGGCGCTGGCCCGGTTCAGGGCCAGCGGTATGTCGTACAGCACGGCCAGGCGCGTGAGCGCCTTCACATCCACATCGTGGGGCTGGGGGCTCATCGGATCGGTGAAAAAGACGAGCGCGTCCAGCCGGCCCTCGCAAATCATCGCGCCAAGCTGCTGGTCACCGCCCAGCGGACCGCTTTTCAGCGCGTTTACCGCCAGCGCGGGATAGGCCTCCATAAGTCGCCGGCCGGTCGTGCCGGTAGCAAAGAGCGTCAGCGCCGACAGGCGTTCACGATGCGCCCCCACCCAGTCCAGCAGCACCGGCTTGCAGGCGTCATGGGCGACCAGCCCCAGCGTTGTGATCACGTTTGCCACTCCACACAAAGAAAACCCCGGACCAGCGTACTGGTCCGGGGTCAAAGGGGCTACTATCGGGAGAGATCAGTAGCGATAGCGGACACCGAACAGATATTCGCGGCCGGTATGATGGTAGACTGACACGCGGTTGGCGCTGTCCACATACTGGCTGTTGAACTCGTCGGTGAGATTGATCCCGTCAAAGGTCAGCGTCACGCGGTCGGTCAGGTTGTAGCGGATGGCCGCATCCACATTGAACGTGCGCTCCTTGCCTTCCTCGTCATTGCCGTTGCGGCCCGGGAACTGGGTCAGATAGGGGTCACGCCCGTTGAAGGACACACGCGCGCTCAGGCGCTCGTCCTCGTAATAGAGCGTGGCGTTGTAGGAATTGCGCGACAGGCCCGTCAGCTGGTTCGAACCGGCCGCCCCGTAATTCACGTCGGAGTCCACCCAGGTGTAGTTCATCACTGCACCGAAACGGTCGAACGGCGCAGGCAGGAAGTTGAACGGGCGCACCCACTGGACTTCCACACCGCGGAGATCCCCGCCTTCCCCATTGATATTCCGGCTGACATCAACCAGCGGATCCAGATTCGCGGCAAGGTCACCGGCCAGCGGTGTGCCCGACGGCACGGCGCTCGCGGGAAGGCCGGTCTGGCTGAAGGGGATGGTGTCGGTCGCGCGGGCCACGAAGGATTCGATATCCTTGTAGAACAGCGCCACCGCGAACAGGGACTCATCCTCGAAATACCATTCCGCGCTGAAATCGTAATTGTTGGCGCGGAACGGATCGAGACGCGGATTGCCGTAATTCACGGTGTAGGCCGTACCCGAAACATTGCCGCCCGGCGTCAGCGCGCCCAGTGACGGGCGGGACATGACCTGGGCCGCACCGAAGCGCAGCACCATGTTGCTCGTCGGCTCAAGGGCGAGGTTGAAGCTGGGAAGCGTGTCTGTGTACTCGTTGTCCACCGTCACCTCGACGCCGGAGATGATACCGGTCGAGCTGGTCTCGGTGCGCACGACACGCACGCCGAAATCACCGCGCACCGGCATGCCGCCCCAATCGGTGCTGAAGGCCGCCTGCAGATAACCGCCCAGATTGTCTTCCTCGACATTGCGGATATTGCCCGTCTGCGGCACCAGCGGACGCTGATAGAGGCCAACCATGTCAGCCACCACGCCGACATCGGGAATGGCCCAGCTCGTCACATTGCCAGAGGGCATGCCAAGCCCGTTGCCAAAGCCGGTTACCTGGGTGGCCATGGCCGCCGTCACCGGCATCCACTGGGCCGCCGGCAGCAGCAGGTCACGCCGGCCTTCCCAGCTGTCGAACTCATAGCTCTTCCAGTTCACCCCGCCGCGCAGCGTGAATATCTCGTTGAGGTCGAACTCCGCATTGAACTGCGCCGTCGTGTAGGTGTTGTCGACATAGTTCGGACGGTCCCGATACTCGGTCAGCTGGTAATTGGTCGGGTCATTGACATCAAAGCCCCAGTCAATGGCGGGGGTCCGGCTGTTCTGGCGGTAGTCGTAGGAGAACCCGTCTGAATCGAAGTTCGTGAACAGGATGGTCGACTGGACCGGGTTGGAGAAGTTCGACTCCGAACGGCCGACGACACCATCCACGCGGAAGCGGCTGGTGAATTCGTGGGTCAGCGAGAGCGTGAACTGCGTGAACTCCGTGGTCAGCTCGTCATAGCGGTGCTCGGCGTAGATATCGTTATTGTCGAACACGCCGTAAATGAGATTGTTGTTGGCATCGATCTCATAGGCGGTAACGATCTGGGCGGGCTTACCCACCAGTTCCGGGGTGGCGCTGCCACCGCGCGAAAAGGAGAAATTCTCCAGGAACTGCTCCGAGCGCGTAGCGTCAAACCGGGAATAGAGCGCATCAAGGCTGATCTCGGTCACGCCACTGGGTCGAAATTGCACCGAGCCCGTCACGCCCAGCCGCTCCTGGTCGTGGACCAGCCGGCCATAGCGCGGGATACGCGGGTGGAACGCATTATTGACCGCAGCTTCCTCCGCCGGCGTGACGCAGGCCGTGCATCCGCCAAAGCTGTTGGCGTTCTGCCAGCGCACCGTGGAATGACCTTCCTCAAGCTGGGCGCGGTCGGAATAGGCCAGCGAAAGCAGCCAGCCGAACGTGCCATCGGCATTCTGGTCCGAGATAAGGCCTGTCAGCCGCGGATTGAACTCCTCCGAGAGGTCGTTCCAGCCGACTTGCGCACCGGCAGCTACGGTAAAGCCGTCATAGTCGAACGGGCGCGCGGTGCGCAGATCGACCGTTGCGCCAAGCGAGCCTTCATCAACCGAAGCCGACTGGGTCTTGCGGATCACGACGGACTGAAACAGCTCAGAAGCGAAGGTGTTGAAGTCGAACGAACGCGAGCGATTGCCGCCGCCGGAGGAGTCCGTCCCGCCGGTCACGCTCAGCGCTTCCATGCCGTTGATCCGCACCCGCGAGAAATCCGGGCTGAGGCCACGCACAGTGATCTGCCGGCCCTCACCGGCATCACGGTCGATGGCAACACCCGGAAGACGCTGGATCGCCTCTGCCAGATTGAGATCAGGGAAGGCGGCAATGTCATCGGCCACGATGGCATCAACAACGCCGGTCTCCTCCCGCTTTACCGCTGCTGCAGCCTGAAGGCCAGCGCGATAACCGGTCACGGTGATGGTTTCTGTCGGCTGACTGGCCGCCTCGGGCGCCTCCTGGGCCACAGCCGGTGCGGAGAACATGGCCGCAGCCAGACCGAGCACGGATGCGCTGGTCAGCAAGGAGCGCGCACGCGCCATTCCATTGGTCCTGGACATTCCTCTTCCTCCCCTTTGGCAGCTGTTTGCAGCTTGCCTTGATTTTGGTTTCGAACCCTAGCGGTCTGCGTATGACACCGGTAGCAATTTTGCGGACACGCATTGCCGCTTCACATGCTTCCCGTTGTCAGCGCGTTACGCGTCAGAATCCTGCAAACTATGACTGAAAATGACACCGGTATCAATAATGCGAGCCAATTTTCTTTGATCCGCCGATTTATCAATTTGTATCAACGGGCTAGCCAGCCGCCATCGACCGCGAGCACCGTGCCATGGACATAATCGGCCGCAGAGGAAGACAGAAAAACGGCGGCTCCGCCGAGGTCTTCAGGAGCGCCCCAGCGGCCCGCGGGAATGCGCGCCAGTATCTCTGAATTGCGCGTCTCGTCCGCACGCAACGCCTCGGTATTATTGGTCGCGAAATAGCCTGGCGCGATGGCGTTCACATTGATGCCCTTGCCCGCCCATTCGTTGGCGAGCAATTTCGTGAGGCCCGCCACACCACTCTTTGATGCCGTGTAGGAAGCGACGCGTATTCCGCCCTGAAAGGACAGCATGGAGGCAATATTGATGATCTTGCCGCCCCTGCCCGCTCCAACCATGTGACGGGCAGCCGCCTGGGACAGGAAGAACGCCGCCTTCAGGTTCACATTCATCACCGAGTCCCAGTCGTCCTCGGTGAAGTCGAGCGCGTCATTGCGCCTGATGATGCCGGCATTGTTGATGAGAATGTCGACACCGCCCAGCGCCGCGACGGCATCTGCCACCACACCGCCGGCAACAGACGTGTCGCCAAGGTCGGCCCTGATCTCTGCAAAGCGCCGCCCGGCCGCCTCCACCAGCTGGCCAGTCTCAGCAGCGCTGGAGCGCCCGGCGGCAGCAATGTCGGCTCCGGCGTGCGCCAGCGCCACGGCCATCGCCTGGCCAAGACCGGTATTGGCTCCGGTGACAAGTGCGGTCTTTCCCGCCAGTGAGAACGATGCGGCCATGCGAAAGCCCCTTATTTGAGCTGGCAGATGTCGAGGACGTTCATATCGGTATAGTCGAGATTCTCGCCCGCCATCGCCCAGATGAAGATGTAGTTGGAAACACCCGAACCCATGTGGATCGACCAGGGCGGGGAGATCACCGCCTCCTTGTCGGACACCACGATGTGGCGGGCATTGTCGGCCTCGCCCATGAAGTGGAAGACGCGGCCCTTCTCGCCCAGCCCGAAATAGAAATAGATTTCAGAACGCCGGTCATGCAGGTGCGGCGGCATGGTGTTCCACACGCTGCCGGGCTTCAGAATAGTCATCCCCATCAGCAGCTGGGCTGACTGGCACACGCCCGGCACCACGAACTGGTAGATCGTGCGCTGATTGCTCTCCTCCATCGTACCACGCTCCAGCGGGGTGGCCTCGGCGATGGAGATTTTCTTCACCTCATACGCCGCATGAGCCGGACAGGAAACAAGGTAGAACTGGGCAGGCTTGTCCGCCGATGCGCTCTCGAACACCACCTCTTTCACACCCATCGGGATGTAGAGCGCATCCTTCTCGGCCAGATCATGGCGTTTGCCGTCGACCTTAATGGCGCCGGGCCCCTCGCCCACATTGACCGCCGCCATCTCGCGGCGTTCGAGGAAGGGATGGCCCTTGGCCGATTCCGGTTCGGTCTGGACAGGCAGCGCAAGCGGCTTTCCAGCCGGCGCCGCACCGCCGATGACAAAGCGTTCATTGTGCGAGTAGACCAGAGTGACCTTGCCGGACTCGAACAATCCGTCAACGAGATAGCGATCGCGCAATGCGTCATTGCTTGCCCCATCCATCATGTCGGGATGGGTGGCTTGCAGCGTTTTGCTGAACATGGGGATTCCTCCAGATTTGCAGGGGTCAGGCCGGCCGCCGGGCCGGTGCCATCGTCTCGTTTGCATCAATTCGGTAAGCAGATCGGGCAAGCCCGCAGGCAAGGTCGGCGGCAAGCTCGGCTGCCTCGTCAATCTCCAGCCTGTGCTCGGCCACCAGGCGGGCCAGGAAGCCGCAATCCACACGCCGCGCCACATCATGGCGGGCCGGAATGGACAGGAAAGCGCGCGTGTTGTCGTTGAACCCGACCGTGTTGTAGAACCCGGCAGTTTCGGTTGTGTGTTCGCGGAAACGGCGCATGCCTTCCGGGCTGTCATGGAACCACCAGGCCGGTCCCAGCTTCAGCACAGGATAATGGCCGGCCAGCGGCGCCAGCTCGCGCGCGTAGGTGCTTTCATCGAGCGTGAAAACGATGATGCCAAGCTCACGCTCATTGCCGAACCGGTCGAGCAGCGGTTTCAGCCCCCCCACATAATCGGTCCGGGTGGGAATATCGGCACCCTTGTCGCGGCCATGACTGGCGAACAGGGCGGCATTGTGATTGCGGAACGAACCCGGATGGATCTGCATGACCAGCCCGTCTTCAAGGCTCATCCGCGCCATTTCGGTCAGCATCTGCGCCCTGAACAGCTCGGCCTCGCGCGCATCCGCACCGCCTTTCACCACCTTTCCAAACAGCGCCGCCGCATCTGCCGGCGAGAGGTCTGCCGTGGCGGCTGTCGGATGCCCGTGGTCGGTGGATGTGGCCCCCGCAGCGATGAAGTCCTCGCGGCGCACCCGGTGCGCCTCCAGATAGCCCTTCCAGCTGAAGACATCCTCGTTCGTGATCTCGCCGAACGCCTCCAGCGCGTCGGCAAATCCGGGATACTCAGGGTCAATTACGGGATCTGGACGATAGGCCGTGACAACCCGGCCACCCCAGCCGGAGGACGCAATCGCGTGATGATGGTCGAGAGAGTCGACCGGCGATTCCGTAGTCGCGAGAAATTCGATGCCGAACCGGTCAAACAGGGCCCGCGGCCGGAACGCGTCGGTCTTCAGCGCTGCATCGATGACATCGTAATAATGATCGGCCGTCCGGGCGCTCAGGCGCACATCAATGCCGAACACCTCCACGAACACGTGGTTGAGCCACATTGCCGACGGTGTGCCCCGGAAGAGGTGAAAATGGGCGGCAAATGTCCGCCATGCCTGCCTGGGATCAGTATCGGGAGGGCCGGCCCGCGACGGCACGCCGAGCGCCTCTAGCGGCACACCCTGGCTGTAGAGCATGCGGTACAGATAATGGTCGGGCGCCAGCAGTAGCTGCGAAGGATTGCCGAACGGCTCATTGTCGGAAAACCAGGACGGATCCGTGTGGCCGTGCGGGCTTATGATCGGCAGATCACACACGGCGCCATACAGCTCGCGCGCAATCGCCCGCAGCGCCGGGTCAGCGGGTAACAGCCGGTCAGGGTGTAGCGATAGCGGCCGGACGGCCATGGCTTTCCTCCCCGGTCTCGCATTCTCGTGCCGGTTTCTCCATATCTTTGGTAACCGGTGTCATAAAATATTTCAAGGTTCGCAGCGCGCACCGTCTACGGCATTATCAGCGTGGCCTGGCGGTGGATTCCCTTACTGCCAGCCCCGGCCGGACTTCCGGATGCCGCGCGCTGGTGTCGCTCTCGGCGTTCGCCAGCACGATCAGCTTTTCAGCCGCGAACCGCCCCATGTCGCGGATTGGCAGGCGCACGGAAGTCAGAGGCGGCCACAGGCGTGCCGCCATCGGACTGTCATCATAGCCGATGACCGACAGGTCGCCGGGTATGGAAACGCCAGCATCGCGCGCGGCGGTATAGACACCGGCTGCCATCTCGTCATTGCCGGTGAAAATGGCGGTTGGAGGGACATCCATCGCGAGAAGCTTGCGCGCGCAGGCAACCCCGGAATCGTATGTATACGCCCCTTCCACCACATAGCGCTCTTCAAGTTCCAGCCCCCGCTCGGCCAGCCCTTCGGCAAACCCGCGGCGGCGCTCGTGAGACGAGCGGAAGCTCGGCAGGCCGCTGATGAACGCCACGCGGCGGTGCCCCAGATCGGCAAGGTGCCTGGCGGCTTCCGCCGCGCCAGCGGCATCATGAGTGACAATCATGCGCTCGGCATCATCCAGTGATACCGAGGCAACCCGCACATAAGGGCAGTCGAGATCGCGCAGGATCGCCACCAGGTCATCATCTTCCGACACAGAAGGTGTCAGCACCACGCCAAACAGCTTCAACTGCTCCACAAAAGCCTGAACCTGATCGAGGAAGCCCGGACTGGCCCGGTTACAGGGATGAACTACCAGCTCCAGTCCTGAATCGCGCACCGCATCGAGAATGCCCTGCTGGACATTGACGACATATTGCGGGTTCGGATTGTCATAGATCATGCCGATCAGGAACGAGCGGCGGAAGGCCAGCCCGCGCGCCTGGGGGTCAGGCCGGTAGCCCAGCTCCTTGATGATCGCATTGACCTTGTCACGGGTTTCGACCTTCACGAAGGGCGAACGGTTGATGACCCGGCTCACAGTCTTTTTCGATACACCGGCCAGGCGCGCGATATCATTGATCGTGGCGCGCTTGCGCGCTGAGGGTGCGCCAAAGGCATTATCGGAACCGGGTTCGGAACGCGGGCGCCTGCTGGTCATCGGAAAATCCTGACGAATCTGGACGGGATCGTCCCCCTACGGCATAGCACGGACCGCGAGCTTTCTGCCAAACCCGCATCGTGCACCGCCCGCTGCATCGGCCGGCGGACGAGAGCTTGACCCATCATGACACCGGTTTCCATACTGGGGCTGCTGAAGGGGCGATCGAATGAACCGCACGGACACCATGACCGGGATGGACGCGTTGCGCGTCAATACCGCAGACAGCGTTGCCGTCGCCTTGCGCGACCTGTCTCCCGGAGAGAAAGTCCGCCTCGATGACAAGGTTTTGGTGCCGTCCTCGGCAATTGCCCGCGGGCACAAGATGGCGCTCTGCCCCGTGCGCGAGGGCGCACCGGTGCTGCGCTATGGCTGGCCTATCGGACTGGCCAGCAAGGACATTGCGCCGGGCGATCACGTTCACACCCATAACCTGACCACCGCCCTGCAACCCGGCGGCGCCCTCATCTACACCGCCGATACGAACATACACGCTCCGGGTTCGCGGCCGCTCGACCGGACATTTGCGGGATACCGCAGGCGGGGCGGCGCTGTTGGAACACGTAACGAGATATGGATCATCGCAACGGTTGGATGCGTCGCACAGACGGCACGCCGGATCGCGGGCAGAGCGGCGGCCCGGCACGGCGACGGCCTTGATGGCATTCACGCCATTACACACCCGTTCGGATGCTCCCAGCTTGGCGGAGATCTTGCTGACACGCGCGCCATACTCGCCGGCCTGGCCTCCCATCCCAATGCAGGCGGCGTGCTGATCGTCGGTCTGGGGTGCGAGTCCAATCAGATCGAGGCACTGCTCGCCGCAGCGCCGGGGCTCGACCCGTCCCGGGTGCGCATCTTGCGCGCGCAAAGCGCCGCGGACGAGCTGGAGGAAGGCGTGGCACTCGCCGGCGAGCTGGCAGAGATCGCCAGGCACGACAGACGCTCGCCCTGCCCGGTCAGTGATCTGGTGATCGGTGTGAAATGCGGCGGGTCAGACGGGTTTTCCGGTCTTACCGCGAACCCGCTGGCCGGACGCATGACCGATATGGTCACCGGCGCTGGCGGGACCAGCATCATCACCGAGATCCCCGAGATATTTGGCGCAGAGCACCTTCTGATGAACCGCGCGGCCGATGAAGGCGTGTTCGCCGCGGGCGCGCGGCTGGTGGAAGGGTTCAAGGCCTACTTCACCGATAATGGCCAGCCCGTTCATGAAAACCCGTCACCGGGCAATATCGCTGGCGGCATCACCACGCTGGAGGAAAAATCCCTCGGCGCGGTCCAGAAGGCCGGGCAGGCGGCACTGACCGATGTCATCGCCTATGGTCGGCGTGCAACCCGCCCGGGCCTCACACTATTGGAGGCGCCCGGCAATGATGCGGTGTCGTCAACGGCGCTGGCCTGCGCCGGTGCGCAGATCATCCTGTTCACGACCGGCCGGGGCACACCGCTGGGTTTCCCGGTCCCGACTGTAAAGATCGCATCTACTTCCAGCCTGGCGGAGCGAAAGGCGCACTGGATCGACTTTGACGCCGGACCCCTCCTGACCGGCGAGAAGATGGAGATCGTGGAGGCCCGGCTGTTCGATCTCGTTCTGGCGGCCGCGTCTGGCCAGCCCACCCGCAATGAGCATAATGACGAGCGCGAGATCGCCATCTGGAAGCGGGGCGTCACGCTGTGAGCAGGCCGCGGGGAAATATCATGCTGCACGCCCTGCCGGCCCATGTGGCGCGCCCTGCCTATGACAGGACACAGCTTCAGCCCGGCATTGTGCACATCGGACCGGGCGCGTTCCATCGCGCGCACCAAGCCGCCTTCATCGATACCCTGCTGCACGATGATCCGCGCTGGGCGATCACGGCGATTGCCCTGCGCAGCCGGGACACGACCGATACGTTACGCGCGCAAGACGGGCTGTTCACCCTGAAAACGCTGGGGCCAGCTAGCTGGACCCGCGTGATAGGCGCGATCCGTGATGCCTTCAGCGCGCAGGACGATCCGTCCGGTACGCTCACCGCTCTTGGCGCGCCAGCGACACGCCTGATCACCCTGACCATCACCGAAAAGGGATATTGCCTCGACGGGAACGGCCAGCTTGACCTTAGCCATCCCGACATCGTTCACGATATCGCGCGGCCGGACGCCCCGCGCAGCGCAATCGGCTGGCTGGTGGCCGGGCTGGCCCGGCGCAAGGCCGCCGGAACGCCGCCGCCTGTCGTCATGAGCTGCGACAACCTGACCGATAACGGCAGCCGGCTGCGCGAAGCCGTCGTCCGGCTGGCCCGGCAGTCCGACACCGGGCTTGCCGGCTGGATCGAGCGTCACACCCTCTTCCCACGGACCATGGTGGATTCCATCACACCGGCAAGCGATCCGGCTTTCCTCGACGCGCTGGAGAGCGAGCTGGGCACGCGCGACGACGCCGCCGTCTGCCGCGAGGTGTTCACATCCTGGGTCATCGAAAATCTGGATTGCGAACCCGTCGCCGCGCTGGGCCGGGCAGGCGCCGTCCTGACCAGTGATGTCCGCGGGCATGCCCTTGCCAAGCTGCGCGTGCTGAACGGGGCACACTCCGCGCTTGCCTGGATGGGACTGGCCCTTGGCTATCAGCGGGTAAGCGAGGCAATTGCAGATGACTGGCTGGGCGCCAGCATTGCAGAGATGATCGGCCAGGAAATCCTCCCCGGCCTGGCGCCTGTTCAGGGGCTTGACCCGGACGCTTACGCGCAAGGTGTGCTGGCGCGCTTTGCCAATCCCGCCATCAGCCACAAGCTGTCGCAGATTGCCTGGGACAGCTCGCAGAAACTGCCTGTGCGCCTGCTGGGCACCGTTGCTGACAACCTTCAGGCCGGGCGGCCGGTTGTGCACCTTGCCCGGGCAGCGGCAGCCTGGATGCGCTTTGTGGTGCGGGCCGCAAGGGAGGGTTGGGCTCTCACCGATCCCCTGCAGGAGACATTGCTGGTGGCCGGCGGGACTGCACCGGAGACCCCGCGGGCGACACTGCACGCTTTCTGGAGATGGAACAGGTCTTCCCGCCTGGCCTTGCGCGAAATCCGGACTTTCGCAGCGCACTGTCGCGCGGCTACGGTGACATCCTCAAGCTGGAGCGTGGGTTACGGCCCTGATCCGCGTATATGGAGTATGCAAATGAGCCGTTACCTCAACGCTGCGGCGTTCGGCGAAGTGATGTTGCGCCTGAGCGCACCAGGGCGCGAGGCATTATTGCATTCACACCGACTCGAAACCTGGTTCGGCGGCGCAGAAGCCAATGTTGCTGCCGGCCTTGCCGCGCTGGGACACCGCGCGCGTATCATTACCGCGCTGCCGGAAAACGCTATCGGGGATGCGTGCACCGGGGAGCTTCGCCGCTCTGGCCTGGACACCTCGCACATTACCCGCACCGCCGGGCGGATGGGACTCTACTTTCATACCAGCGGCGCGATGCAACGTCCCGCCGAGATCATCTATGACCGCGCCGGATCTGCCTTCAGCCAGATGCCGCCGGGCGCGTGGGACTGGAAAGCCGCGCTGGACGGGGTGGACTGGCTGCATCTTTCGGGCATCACCCCCGCCCTCGGCGCCGGGCCGGCACAGGCCGCGCTCGACGCCGCGAGAACGGCGCGCGAGCTGGGTGCCAGCGTGTCCTTCGACGTCAATTACCGGCCCATGCTCTGGGGCGGACGCGAAAAAGAGGCAAGCAGCATTCTCGCCGCCCTGGCCACCCACGTGACCGTACTGTTTGCCAGTGCCGGTGACCTCGCCCGCATCCTGCCGCTGGACCAGACCGGCGAGCCGGAAGCCGATTTTGACAACGCGGCTGCGGCCGCCTTCGCCCGGTTTGACGGCCTTCAGCATGTGGCCACCACCTTCCGTCAGTCGCGCGGCACGCTTGACCAGACCCTTCATGCCCGGCTCGCCAGCCGGAGCGGCACGGCGAGCGCCGGACCGGAAAGCCTCGCCGGTATTGTAGAGCGGATTGGTGGCGGCGATGCCTTCGCTGCAGGGCTGATTGACGGGCTCGCACATGGGCTGGACCCGCAAACGGCCCTTGCAGACGCGCTCACAGCCATGGCGGTGAAGCATTCCATGCCCGGCGACATGTGCACTGTACGCCGAAGCGACATCGCTGCCTGGCGCGAAGGGCGTGACCTGAAGCGCTAGAGCGGATTTCGCCGAACGCAAAGCAGTTTGCGGGGCAATTGAGAACCCGAACTGCCTGCAAGGTAAGGAACAACCCGATGACGACACAGGCAGGACACCCGTTTGGCCTCGAACCCGGCAGCGCGATGGGCGTGTCCGGCTGGACGCGGCTGACGCAGGAGGATTTCAACGTTTTCGGCAAGGTCACGCGCGATGAAGACCCGATGCACACCGATCCTGATTGGTGCGCGGCGCACGGTCCCTTCCCGACAACGATCAGCTTCGGCTTTTTCACCCTTTCCCTGCTGACCGGTTTCAGCCATCAGGCCAGCCCCTGGCCGGAAGGCGCCTATGCCATCAATTACGGATTTGACCGTATCCGCTTCCTCGCGCCCGTGCCGGTCAATTCGCGGGTGCGCGGGCACTTCACCTTTCTGGGCGCCGAGGCGCGCAGCGATGGCGGCTTCCTGACGCGCATGGAGGTAACCGTCGAGATCGAGGGTGTGGACAAGCCCGCGCTGGTGGCCGAATGGCTGGGCCTTGTCTACCCGCCTGACGCGCAAATTCGCTAGCCCGTCCGGAACCACCGCGCCGCACCCGGCGTTTCCCTGCTGATCATCATTCGCAGGGCGCGGTCCATCCCGCGCGAGGAGGCACCCGGACATGGGCAAGGCAATACTGATGTGGTTCCTGGGGGTGCCGATCCCCGTCATCATTCTCATCCTGATCCTGTTCTAGGAGGCGCACGACATGACCGATGCATCCATAACAGCGCCCGCAACCACCACCACGCCCGCCCGCTGGACCGGTCCGGCCATCAACTGGTCGGCCGTGTTCGCTGGCGCGTTTGCCGCTGGCGGACTCACCATCATCCTGGTCATTCTGGGGGCGGCATTCGGCTTTGGCGCCATGTCGCCCTTCGCCGGCGACGGGCTGTCCGCCACAACGATCAGCGTCGTGACAATTGTCTGGCTGATCTTCACGCAGATCTTCGCCTCGATCGCGGGCGGCTATATTGCCGGGCGCACACGGCTGCGCTGGTCCATCCACGCTGATGAAGTATTCTTCCGGGACAGCGTGCACGGCTTTCTGACCTGGGCTGTGGCCAGCGCCTTCATGTTCGCGGCCGCCGCGATCGCTGCCGGCGGCGGCGCACTGGGCGCAACGGCCGTGACTGCTGCTGCGGTGCAGGCTGAAGACGGCGTGCCCGCACCGTCCACCATCATCACCGACCGGCTGTATCGGGCGCCCGGCGCCGACCCCGAAACGCTCGCCACGGCCCGGCAGGAGGCAGACCGCTTTGTCGTGCGGGCCATCGCCGACCCGGAGTCCGTCACTGCCGAGGACCGCGCCTGGCTGGTGGAGGACGTGGCCGAGCGCACCGCCATCGGCGTCAACGAAGCCGAGGCCCGCGTCCAGGATGCGTTCGCCCGGATGGACACGGTCCGCGCCGAGGCACGTGAAGAGGTCGACAATGCCCGCGCCGCCAGCGCAACGCTCGCCATCGCCACGGCACTGGCCATGCTGATAGGCGCATTTGTCGCCAGCGCCGCAGCCGTTTTCGGCGGCCGCGAGCGTGACGGACTGGAAGACCGGCTGGTATAATCCTGACCTGTCCACCGGTCTTCACAAAGGGCGCAGCTTCCCCGGGCTGCGCCCTTTTTCTTTGTTTCGAAACCCGTCACAGTGATCGTGAGCAAGCCCGCTAAGCGCCGGAGATCCACCATGCCCCGCTGGCTGATATTCTTTGCCTGCATTGTCATTGCCGCCCTGGCGGGATGGTCGTTCTGGCGGGCCCTGCCCGCGCCGGATGCGCCGGTTGCCGATCCGATTGTGGTCAGCGAGACCGGCAGCCGCACGAATGCCAATCTCATCGCCGTTGAGCCGGTCATGCGGGTCGAGGATTACACCAGTGCGCAAGCCTTCCGGGCGCGGCTGGCCGATTATCTCGACGCGGCGCGCGAGGCGGGGGTTCTGACACCACAAACGATAGCCGTCTTCCCCGAACATATCGCTACCTGGCTGGTCGCCGCAGACGCGCCGCGCGCAGTTTACCGGGCGCGCAGCGTTGACGGGGCGATGATTGCGCTCATCGCTGCCAACCCTCTGCCCTATGCCGGTTCGCTGCTGGCGAGCGCCGAGCCTGACCGCGCCGCTGCCGCCGTGTTCCGCATGCGCAGCGCCGATATGGCGCAGGCCTATCAGGCCGCTTTCAGCGCGCTGGCCGAAGAGTACGCCATCACTATCGTCGCCGGGTCGGTGGTGTTGGCAGGCGCCCGCATCGAGGCCGGCGCAATAGTGGCGGACACGGATGGCCCTTTGGAGAATGTCGGCGCGGTGTTTGCGCCCGATGGCCGGGTCCATGGCGCGCTGGTGCGCAAGGCCTATCCCATTCCGTCCGAGGCGGGCTTCACCGCTGCCGCCACTCTGGAAGATTATCCCTTATTCGAGACGCCCGCCGGACGGCTGGGCGTGCTGATCTGCGCCGATTCCTGGCACCCGGACGTCTACGCAGCGATCGACGATGCCGAGCTGTTGGCCGTGCCCGCCTTCCTGCAGCCCGGCGATGTGTGGGATGCGCCCTGGGGCGGCTATGTGACGCCCTGGCCCGATGATGTGCCGCGCGGCGAGGCTGGCCGTCTGACCGAAGGCGAGGCCTGGCAGACGCACGCACTCGCAGGGCGCCTGCAGGACACATCGGCCCGTGCCGGCATCACCGCTTTCCTGGGCGGCTCGCTCTGGGGCATTGGATCAGACGGGGCGGCGATTGCGGTTGACCGCGAGGGCATCCACACCGCCAACCGCACGAGCGGCGGTCAGGTATTGGTGCTGTGGGTGGGGGAGTAAACCTTACCCATTTCGGCCCGCTTGGCCAACAACCGGGTTCCCGGGCTTGACCCGGGATCCACGGGTTACGCCCGGCGCCAGACTATGGGTCCCGGCTCGGGGACCGGGACCCCGGTGTTGCCCGATCATTGATCAACCCAAAGCCGCCCTTACCTCGTCTGCCGCACGCGCGCCCGCTTCCAGCGCGCCTTCGATATAGCCAAAACCCTGAACGGCGGTCTCGGTGCCCGCGACATGGATCGGGCCAATGGGATCGCGCATATTCTGGCCCAGCGTGGTCCAGACGCCGGGACCAAGGATGGAGGCGTAGCAGCCGCGCGTCCACGCATCGCTGGTCCAGTCCTTATCGGCATAGTCGATGGGCGAGCGCGCCTCGTCTCCGAAGAAACCGGCAAAGGCATCCAGCACGGCGTCACGGCGCGTCTCCGCGGAAACTTGCGACCAGCGGCGTGCCTCCTCGCCTTCGATGAAGCCCAGCAGCAGACCGGCAGACCTGCCCTGTTCTGTATTGTCGAAGGTCACGCGCACGGCGAGATCACCGCCCACCGCCTGCCCGGAAAGGCCGCTCTCCCGCCAGAAGGGCCGCGCATATTGCGCCACGCACTTGATACAGGCCCCGGCGGGCATGCGCCGCCAGAGCGCATCACGGTTTGGCGGCAGCGCCGGGTCAAAGCGTATGCCCAGCGCCTGTGAAGGCGGGAGGGCGAGGATCACGCGTCTGGCGCGCCAGCTCTGGCGGCTGGTGGTGATGGTGACGCCGTCCTTGCCCCAGCCTATTGCCTGCACGGCTTCGCCATAGCGCACCACATCACCCAGAGAAGCCGCCACAGCGGTCGCGAGCCCGCCCATACCCCCATGCACCCGGTCCTGCTGCGCGCCGCCTGAGACGGACAGGAGCGCGTCCAGCGAGCGCCCCGAGCGCGCATAGAACAGCGCATGCAGCAAGGAGAGCTCATGCGGCTCGGCGCAGAACACCGCCCCGATGCCGATGGTGAACATCTCGCGGGCGCGCTTCGTGAACGTGTGGCGTTTGAGGAAGTCTGCCACCGTGATCCGGTCCCACATCTGCGCTTGCGGGTGCGTCCAGGGTTCAGCCGGATCCAGCTGGCGCGCCATCGCCTCGAAACGCGAGAGCGCGCGGTTCAGGTCCAGCAATACAGGGATGGAAAGGCTGGGAATGGTGCCGCGATAGCGCTTCAGGCGTCCGGCGCGTACCAGATGATCCCCCTCATCCCAGAGCGGGTAGGTAATGAAGCCCATCTCGGCGATCAGGCCATAGAGCCGGTCCTGTCCGGGACCGGCCCATTGCCCGCCCAGATCGGTCTCATCGCCATTGGCAAATGTGTGAGTGAGCACGCGCCCGCCCGCGCGCTCGCGCGCTTCCATCACCACCACATCATGGTCCGGCGCCAGGCGGCGCGCCGCCTCCAGCCCGGAAAAGCCCGCACCGATGATGACGACATCATGCATGGGCAGGCCGCCTCCACGCGAACACGATCACCAGTGGCAATAGCCAGGGCACCACGCGCTCGAACGGTGAGCCGGGAAGCGCCGCCAGTCCGGCGAGGAAACCGCCCAGACCGCCCGTGCCTTCCAGTCCCACACCCCTGATGAGGAAGAAGAGCGCGCTCATGCCAAAGCCCAGCGCCATGGCCGCCAGAATGGCGCCGGTTGCCGGCTCCACGCGCGCCACACGGGCCACCACGATGGGCCCGAAAGCCGCGCCCAGCGCCGACCAGGAGAACAGCACCCGGTCGAAGATCGTCGCCGGGATGGCCAGCGCCATGACAACCGCCGCGGCGCACAGGGCCGCCATGACGATGCGCGAGATGAGCACTTCCCGGCCCGGATAGCGCTTCGAGACGCCCATATCGTGGGAAACCGCCGCCGACGTGGCGATGAGCAGGGAGTCCACTGTAGACATCACGGCAGACAGCACGGCGGCAATGATGATGCCGGCCAGCACCGGCGGCAGAAGCTCCCCGGCGAGCGTGTAGAACAGCGCCTCGCCCTCCTGCCCTGCGCCCAGCAGCGCGCGGCCCGAGAGAGCCAGCGTCACCATGCCGGCATAGACGATGACGCCCCAGCCCATCGACACGGCAAAGGCGCGCTTCCTTGCCGCCTCGCCCTTTACGGCCATCAGACGGCTCATCAGCTGCGGCTGGCCGAACGTGCCAAGGCCGATACCGGCGACACCCAGCGCAAAGCCGATAAAAATGAAGATGGCGCGGTTGCCCGTGAAGGACATATAGCCGTCGGGGGCATTGGCCTGCAGGGTGGTCCAGACCTCCGCCGGGCCTCCCGCCGCCATGAGCGCCAGAACGGGCAGCAGAATGGCGATCAGGGCCATCATCGCGCCCTGCAGCGTGTCGGTGACGCTGACCGCCCAGAAGCCGCCCAGAAGCGAATAGATGAGGATGATGCCTGCCCCGATCAGCACGCTTTCCATCCGTCCCAGCTGGAACTGGTTTTCAAAGGCGATGGCCGCCGCACCGAACTGGGCCGCGATGTAGAAGATGAAGCAGAACAGGACCAGCAGCGCCGCCGCCCATAAGATGGCCGTGCGGCCTGTGCCTTTCGCGCGCGCGGCGAGGAAATCTCCGAGCGTGACCTGATTTTCGGCAGCGCTTTCGGCGCGAATGCGCGGCCCGAACCAGACCCACATCACGACATAGCCGCCAAGAATCCCCGGCACCATCCACAGCGCGGACAGGCCAACCGCGTAGACGAAGCCGGAAAACCCCAAAAGCACCCAGGCCGACGAGGTGGAGGCCGCGTAGGAGAGGCCCGCGACCCACGGCCCCAGCCCGCGACCGCCCAAGAGAAAGTCTGTCTCGGTGCGGTTCAGGCGCGAGGCCCAAAGACCCACGCCGACCAGCACCAGCTTGTAGGTCACCAGCGTAATCAGTACGGCCAGTTCAGCGTTCATGTCCCTCCCCCGTCTTGTTCTTTCGCTCAGGCGCGGCGCGCATTCACAAACTGCATCAGCATGTAGATGACGGCCCCTGCCAGCAGAAACGCCGCCGTGATCGCCATGGAGCGCAGTGGCACCTGGCTAAGCAATACCAGCGATCCCAGCACCGCCAGCACCGGGATCGTCCAGCCCAGCGGCAGGCGCATCGGCTTTTCGGTCTCGGCAGGCAGGGCGCGCACGCGCGGCATGGCCGCGATGCAGCCCACATAAATGAGCACACGCACGAAGGCGCTCATCGCGGCGAGCGCGAAGAAATCACCCACCACGGCGAGGACCGCAGCCAGCACGGCAAAGAAAATGATGGAATTGGCCGGAACATGCGTGCGCTCATCCACCTTGCCGAACCAGGCCGGCAGGGTCTTTTCCAGCGCCAGCGCGTAGGTCAGGCGCGGTGTTGTCACGACCGTGCCGGTGATATTGCCGCCCACCGAGACGATCACGCCCAGCGTCAGGAGAAGCGCGCCTGCAGGGCCGAACAGGATCGCCCCGGCATCGACCAGCGCACGCTCCGAACTGGCAAGGTCAGGCACGACCGCCACGCACACGATCTGGATAACCACATAAAGCAGGGCCACCACGCCCAGCGCCCAGAACAGGCCGAGCGGCATGGCCTTGCCCGGTTCGCGCGTTTCGCCTGCCGGGATGACGGCTGCCTCCCAGCCGACAAAGGCGTAGATGACCAGCAGAACGGCCGCGCTCCATTGCGCGCTTGCCGGGAAGCCGAGCGAGTTATCAGGAAATATCGATGGATTGATATGGAACAGGCCCACCAGCGCAACCGCCAGCAAAGGCAGGAATTTCAGTATGGTGAGGAGCCCCATCGCGCGCATGGCGGGCTTGGCACCTGCGATATTGATACCCGCCAACACGGCGATGATCGCGATGATGACCAGAATGCGCAAAGGCCCGCTCTCAAGCGCGGGCACGAAGAAAGCGATGGAGGCCACCATCAGGTTCACGTTCGCGGCAAAGGCGGTGATGCGCGTCGCGTAGACGGCAAGCCCGGTTTCAAACCCGGCAAACTTGCCGAAGGCGGTGCGCACATAGAGCACCGGCCCGCCGGTGGAGGTGAAACGGCTGGCCAGCTCTGCATAGCAGGCAACAATAAGGCCCAGCAGGACCGCGCAGACCACATAGACCAGCGGGCTCCAAACGCCCACCAGCGCGGCCGCGCCGCCGGGTACGGCGAATATCCCGGCACCGATCATGCCATTGACGGCCAGAAGCCAGATGCCCCGCGCCGTTATTTCCCGTTGGAGTTTTTCGCCGCCAGCCATCCCGCCCCCGCATTACTGCCGGGTGCGAGACTGGTCTGCTACGCGCCGATGGGCAAGTGCGCCGCTCTAGCCGGGATCACCATCATCGCCGCCCTTGCCGCCCAGCACCACCATCAGGGCAATGGCCGCAGCACCGGCGGCAATAAGCCCACCGCTTTTGAGCATGGGAAGCGCCGAAACCAGCGCGATCTTGGCCAGGCGCTTTTCCGCCTCGCGCTGCTCGCGCTCACGGGCCTCGTGGCGTTTCTGCTCAACGGCCATCACGATCAGCACGATGAGGGCCGCAGCCACGAAGACTCCGGCCATCAGCGCGAGCGTGCTCACCAGGCCGATCGCCTCGGCCAGCATCACGCTGGCAAGCACGCAGCCGAACACCACCGCGCCAATGACGCACAGCGCCAGCAGGATTTTCAGATAAATCCGCGTCTTGAGATGACTGCCGACCAGCGAGACATGTCCGCTGGCCAGCGACATCAAGGCATTTACAGGTCCGAGCATGCGGTTAGCGGCGCGCCAGGAAACCGATCAGAAGGCCGGCTGCCGCCGCGATGCCGAGCGCCTGCCACGGTTTCTCACGTGTCTCCCGGACAATCCGGCCCTCCACCGTGTTCCACTGGTCGACCACATCTTCCACAAGCTGCTCGCCGACATCCTTGCCCTGTTTGACCGTGGTCTTGGCAGCCGTGGAAGCTTCATGCGCGCTGACCTTGCCGACCCGTCCAACCTGCTCGACCAGCTCGCGGAACTCGCGTTTCAGCTCGTCCAGCTCGGCGGCAAGGGATTCGGCATCTGCCTCGCGCTTGACGGCAGATTTCGCCTGTTTGGTGGCGCGTGCAGCAGAGGTGCTCATGTGTCTGTCCTTCCTTGTTCGTCGCGGTTTTGACGAGGCGGCACGGCCTTCCTGCCAGTCGCGCGAACATCTCACTGTTCCGCTATTGGTAAGTGCCGCCTTGCAGGTCTAGAACACAGGTAACGCAGCACCCTTCCTTTGGTTGCAAGGAGTTCCCATGGCATTCGATGAAGCCGGACTGGCGATCACCATAGATGCAGAAGACCATCCGGCTGATATCGCCCACACCCTGTCCGAGATGGATCCGGGAGAGGCCTGGAAGCTTTTGTGCGCGCTGCCGGTATCGGTGCAGGCCGACGTGTTCGGCTATATCGAACCGGAATTGCAGGCCGAAACCATCGAGCACATGACACGCCCGCAGCTGACGGCGCTCATCACCGAGATGGACGCCGATGACCGGGCCGACGTCTACAACCGGCTCTCCGAGGAGCAGCAGGAAATGATCCTGCCGGCCCTTGCCCATGTCGAACGCGAGAATATCCGCAAGCTGGCCTCCTACGAGGAAGGCACGGCCGGCGCGATCATGACCTCGGACTATGCAACGCTGAAGCCTGACATGACGGCGAAGGAAGCGATTGCGCAGCTGCGCCTGGAGGCGCCCGACAAGGAAACCATCTACCGGACCTATGTGCTCAAGGACGACCGGGAACTGATCGGCACGGTGCGCCTTGCCGACCTCATCCTCGCCCCGCCCTCACGCAAGGTCTCGGCGCTGATGGACGATGACCCGGTCTTCGTGCACGTCGATGACGATCAGGAAAGCGTGGCCCGCACGGTCGCCAAATATGACATCCTGGCCGTGCCTGTTGTCGACGCGCAGCATCATCTGCTCGGCATCGTCACACACGATGACGCCATCGACGCGCTCGAGGAAGAGGCCACGGAAGACTTCCTGCGTCTCGGCGCGCACGGCGATATTGATGAAAGCGTCCGCTCAGCCGGCATTTTCACCCTCTATCGCGCCCGCATTGTCTGGCTGGTCCTGCTGGTGTTCGGCAATCTCCTGTCCGGCTTTGGCATCGCCTATTTCGAGGACACGATTGCCGCCCATATCGCGCTGATCTTCTTCCTGCCGCTACTGATCGCCTCTGGCGGCAATGCCGGCGCGCAGGCCGCAACACTGATGGTGCGCGCGCTGGCAACCGGCGAGGTGCGCTCGCGCGACTGGGGGCGCATGCTGGGCCGCGAATTTCTCGTCGCTGCGGCGCTCGGCATCACCATGGCGCTCGCGGTTTCCGGCATTGGCGTCTTCCGGGGTGGAACCGATATCGCAATGGTGGTCGCCAGCTCGATGATCATCATCGTGCTGGTCGGCAGCCTGATCGGCATGAGCCTGCCATTCGTGCTCTCACGCCTCAATCTGGACCCTGCGACGGCCAGCGCGCCTCTCGTCACGTCGATAGCCGATGCCACCGGTGTGGTGATCTATTTCACCATCGCCAGCGTCGTGCTGTTCGGATGAGCCCTCGTCCTTCGAGACGGTCAAGAATTTGGTTCTCCCCCGTGAACGGGGGAGGCATCACCGGCAACGTCCGGGGCTTCAGACCGTAAGGACTACTCCACGGCCCGCATTTCAGGCACGCCCGTAAAGGGCCGGATACCGAATTCGGGATAGATCTCGCTCGGGAAATAGACCCGGCCGTCGGCAACAACCATTGAGATCGTCTTGATGTCCCGCAGGTCCTGCGTGGGATCCCCTGGCACCAGGAAGAAATCAGCCAGATAGCCCGGCTCGATCCGGCCCAGCTCGCCGTCTACACCGAGATATTCGGCCATGCCATGGCTGGCCCAGCCGAGGATTTCCGCAGGCTCCATGCCGATCTGCTGATAGAGCTCCAGCTCGCGGTGATAGGCGAATGAGCCGCCAAGATCGGTACCCGGCACCATCGCGATACCGCGCTCGCGCATGATCTGCAGCATCTGGCGTATCTGCTCGAATGCGCCGCGATAGGCCGCATCCTCTTCCTCGCTATTGATCGCCGACATGGCCGAGCGGGCACCGCGCTGCACGGCCACCGGCATGTGATCGACATAGTCCGCCGCACCGGCGAACACCTCGCCATTGCGCGACAGCAAGAGCTGCTCGTGAATGGCAAAGGTGGGATCGATGGCAACGCCGCGCTCAACCATGGCGTCGATGGTGGCCTGAACGTTTGGACTGTCGAGGTCCAGGACAGGAAGGCGCTGCAACGCGGTCAGGCGCAGGAGCGTGCGCGTATCCTCGTCAGAACTCCAGCACCCAGCCCAGCATGAGCTGGTTGATATGCACGATCTCGTCATACCCGGCTTCGATCATCGCATCGGCATTGGTGAACGCGGGGATATGACCGGTGACGCGAAGCCCGCGCTCGCGCGCGGCGGCGATGACAGCTGGAATCCATTCGGGACGCATGGAGTTGTAGATCTTGATCTGGTGGAACCCGCCGCGGTCGGCATAGTCATGCACCGCCTGAACGGCCTCCTCCTCGCTTTCCGCCACCACACCGTTATTGGAATTGAAGGGGCTGCGCCCTTCGATGAAGGCGCTGCGGTAAAGGCGGGGTCCGGCTACGCGCCCAGCCTCGATATTGTCGACAAGCTGGTCGAGGACCGCGTTATTATTGCCCATGTCACGGGCGCTGGTAATGCCTGCAGCGATGTTCAGGAAGGCGCTGGCCTCCCCCATATGGGCGTGCATCTCGAACAGGCCCGGCAATAGCGAGCCCCCGCCGCCGTCAATCTCCACCTCACCGGCGCGTGAAGGCACCTCCAGCGGATCGATTGCAGCGATGCGATTGCCCTCGACGACGACCGAAACCGGCTCTCCGAGCGCCTCGGCGAGTGGATCAAAGACGCGCACATTGCGCACCCTGACCGGCCCGTCGAACTCATGGGCGACGCGCGACTGAATCGCCTCGAACCGGCTGGCACCGTATTCGGCCGCCAGCGCGCGAAGCCGCTCATCCTCGCCTTCAAAGCCTTCAGCCAGCACAGCGAAGGAGGGCGAGATGACCCCGAAAAACGCCTCGCCATCCATCAGGAAATAGGTCGGGTTCAGACCGAGACCGGTGAGTGCCCAGCTGGTGATTTCGCGCGTGTCAGATCCATTGGAGACGGTCAGACGCTCAATCTCTTCGATGCGCACCTCACCGCCCGGAATGGCAGCAAGCACATTGCCGTCGGCGGCCATCAGGGCGCGGGCGGTGATCGCGAGGCTGTAGGGGCTGGAGTTCTGCGGCGCGTATATGGCGCGGCCGGTCACATCCATCCCGGTCTCGCCGGTCGTATCGCGCCAGAAGGCGCGGCCATCCTCCAGATGGAAAAGCTCGTCGACGGCATTTCCGAACGTGGTGGCACCTTCGATGGACCAGTGCACCGGCAGCCCATGCCCGTCGAGTATCACGCTCTCGTTGAAAGTGGGGCCCCGCCCGTTATTGCGGAACTCGTAAAAGATTGCGTAGCCATTTTCCTGCGGCGTCACCTGAACGGCGCCGATGGGCGTACCGCCAGTGAGCACGGTGAAGCTCGCCGCCTCATGCTCCACAGGGCCGGCCCATTGCGGTGCCTGCCCGGTTGCGCCAGCTGTTTGCGCCGGTCTGCCCACCGGCGGCTCGCATGCCGCCAGCCCCGTCACCAGCACTGCAATACCCGCCAGCCGCAATAGCGTCGCCATGGCGCGCCTCCCCTTGTCTGTTTTCACACTCTTGCGCGCACGCTAGCACGTGCCCCGTCAACGGGAAGGCTGTCTGGCATCGGGGCTGTATCAGGCTCCCGCCTCTGCGCGGGGTGAAAAAGCCTCTGCCTTTTCGGCGCCAAGGGTAGTAGCAAGGCCCTGACCGGAACGTCAGAACAATGCGAGGAGCACGAGTGTCATGGCCGCAGACGGGACCAAGAATGCCGAACTCACCTTTCGCTGGGATGATGCGCTTCATCTGGACACCCTGCTGACCGAAGAAGAGCGCATGGTCTCCAAGGCCGCGCGCGACTACTCGCGCGGAGAGCTTCTGCCCCGCGTGATCGAGGCAGCACGCGAGGAAAAGTTCGACCGCAAAATCATGTCGGAGATGGGCGAGCTGGGTCTTCTGGGCGCCACCTTGCCGGAAGTCTATGGCGGCTCTGACCTCTCCCACGTCGCCTATGGCCTGATCGCGCGCGAAGTCGAAGCCGTTGACTCCGGCTATCGCTCGGCCATGAGCGTGCAGTCTTCCCTCGTCATGTATCCGATCTTCGCGTTTGGCTCAGACGAACAGAAAAAGAAATACCTGCCCAAACTCGCCAGCGGTGAATTTGTCGGCTGCTTCGGCCTGACCGAGGCCGATGGCGGATCCGATCCGGGCGCGATGCGCACCACCGCGAAGAAGGTCGATGGCGGCTATGTCCTCAACGGCTCGAAAATGTGGATCACGAACTCGCCGATTTCTGATCTGGCGGTGGTCTGGGCCAAGCTGGACGGCGAGATACGCGGCTTCATCGTCGAGCGCGGCACGAAGGGTTTCGAGACACCCAAGATCGAAGGCAAGCTCTCGCTTCGCGCCTCCGTCACCGGCTCGATCTCGCTGGATGACGTAAAGGTCGGCGAGGACGCCATCCTGCCAAACGTGAAGGGCCTGCGCGGTCCGTTCTCCTGCCTCAACAAGGCGCGCTACGGCATATCCTGGGGCGCAATGGGCGCCGCGGAATTCTGCTTCCACGCCGCGCGCGATTATGCCCTCGAACGCGTCGTCTTCGGCAAGCCGATTGCTGCCACCCAGCTGGTCCAGAAGAAGCTGGCCGACATGCAGGCGGAAATCACGCTTGGCTTCCTCGGCGCGCTGCAGCTGGGCCGCCTGATCGACCAGGGCGCCTTCGTGCCCGAAGCCATCTCGCTGATGAAGCGCAATAATTGCGGCAAGGCGCTGGCCATCGCCCGCGAGGCGCGCGACATCCATGGCGGCAACGGCATCGCCGAGGAGTACCATATCCTGCGCCACGCGGTGAATCTGGAAACCGTCAACACCTATGAGGGCACGCACGATATCCACGCCCTCATCATGGGGCGCGCCATCACAGGCCATCAGGCGTTTGCCTGATGGCCTGAATTCCCGGAAGTTGCGCCAGCAGCTATCCGGGACGTAGTGCAGAACACGCTGAGACAGGCGCCGGATCGCTGCGCGTCCGGGGTTTCAACGTCTCCCCCTACCCCCTCGGCCACATATTGAGCTGGGTCTGGGTCGTGAGCGAGACCAGCTTGCCATCCTCCCGCTCGATGCGGGTCTGCCAGACCTGACTGGTGCTGCCCTTGTGGATAGGCGTTGCCGTGGCGATGACCTTGGTGCCCACAGGCGGGCTGGAGATCATGTTGGTCTTGCTCTCGGTCGTGGTGGTGCCCACCGCGCCTTCCGGCAGCGACACAAAGGCCCCGATCGCGCCCGCAATATCGGCCAGGCTCATCATCGCGCCGCCATGAAGCGTATCGCCGAGCGTGCAGATGTCGGCGCGCACCTCCATTTCGGCCACGACCCGCTCCGGCCCGGCTTCGACCACCACAACGCCGAGCGTGCGCGCCAGCGGGACGGCGTACTCGTTCAACTGCTCAACGGTCAGCGTCATGGCACCTATTTCTCTACCGCTTCGGGCTGGCGCGAAGGCGAGCGGGCAATCAGGTCCAGCATGGCATCGGCACGCCGGGCCACATCCACCGCCGTCTCCACCGCTCCGCCGAAGAAGGCCAGCGTCATGTTCTCATAGGTGTCGCTGATCTGGTGGTAGTGCTCATGGTCCTCGACGCCCAGATAGAGGAAGGGGATGCCCGCCGCGTGGAAGGGGCCGTGATCGGACAGCATCGTCCAGTCATTGCGCGGATCATCGCTCGGCTCGTCATAGCCGGTGCGCAGATTGACCGGCGACACCTCTGCCGCGGCCGTAACCAGATCCAGCAGGACCGGATAGTGCCAGGTGCCGACGGCATACAGATCATCGGTCTCGCTATAGGCCAGCATGTCCATGTTCAGCATGAAGCCGACGGATTCATAGCCTTCCGGCATGTTGGCCACATAATGGCGCGCGCCGCGAAGACCGCCCTCTTCGGCATCGAATGCGACGATGATAACGTCATTCTCCGGCGGGTTCTCCATGAACGCCGCGGCAACCGCCAGCAGGCCCGCCGTGCCCGACGCATTGTCGTCTGCGCCGTTGAATATATTACCGTCTTCATCCATGCCGACATGGTCGTAATGCGCGCCGACCACCATCACATGTTCGCCCGGATTGGTCCCGGCGATACGGCCCACCAGATTGATCGCAGTAATGATTTCACGCTCGGCATCAGGATCGCGGAAATCCAGCGAACGCTGGAAGGTGAAGCTCTGCTCGTAGTTTTCAAACACCGCCTCGACGCCGATCTCGCCAAGGCGCTCGACGATATAGGCGCGGGCGCGGGCATTGCCCTCGCTGCCGACGAGGCGGCCTTCCATCTCATCTGCCGAGAGGGCGCGCAGATCGGTCAGCGCCTGCGCCTCGCGCGACGGCCCGGTGTCGGTTGGCGCGCAGGATGCCAGCGCGAAAGCCAGCAGGGGAAAGACCAGAATCTTCGGGGTGAACTGCATGACGGATAAGGCTCCCTGCCCTGATAAGCTGTTAGGATGCGCGCTTGAGGATTCGCGCGAGTTACCCCAAGTCTAGCGCTGCGAAGCGCCGCGAACAGGAGGAAATTCCATGCCCATGGCCGCCGACGATATTTCACGCCTGATCCGCGAGGCCCTGCCTGATGCGCAAGTGGAGATCGAGGATCTGGCCGGCGATGGCGATCATTACCGCGCGACCGTGGTCTCACCGGCCTTTGCCGGGCTTTCCAGAGTAAAGCAGCACCAGCTGGTCTATAATGCGCTGGGCGGCCGCATGGGCGGCGAGCTGCATGCCCTCGCGCTCATCACGCGCGCGCCCTGAGTGCCCCGCTTGACCGGACGGCTGGCTCTTCCTAGCTCTCTGGCAGGATATTCCCCGCGCGAAGGAGCGCCCTCATGACCGATACCACAACGCTAGAATCCATCCGCAACACGGTGGAGAGCCACGACGTGGTGCTGTTCATGAAGGGCACGCCGCTCTTTCCCCAGTGCGGATTTTCCTCGCTCGTCTCGCGCGTGCTCCAGCATATGGGCGTGGAATATCACTCGGTGAACGTGCTCGAAGACATGGATGTGCGCGAAGGCATCAAGGTCTATTCAGACTGGCCCACCATCCCTCAGCTCTACGTGAAGGGCGAGTTCATCGGTGGCTGCGACATCGTGAAAGAGATGTTCGAGACCGGCGAGCTCAAAGCCCTGCTTGACGACAAGGGTATTGAAGCGGCCTAGCGGTTGGCCTCCCTCTCCTTCGAGCGCCACTGCATCCCAAGGCATGAGATCGAGTATCCGGGTCCCCGGCCCCCGAGCCGGGGTCCATTTTTCTTTTTTCCGATTAAAGCCGGGGTGCGGCATTGCTGGATCCCGGGTTCCCCGTTTTCACGGGGACAGGCAAGCCCGGGAACCCGGTTGAGAGGCAAGCGCTTCCAATTCCTCGGAACCTGAGCCCGCGCGCGAAGGCCGGCGTCCTACCGCCTCGGCCTTGGCGTCGGGGCCTGCGGATTGATAACCCGGACCGTCCCGCCGCGCGGCAGGCCCAGATCGTCGCGCGTCCAGACCAGCACCACCCCTTCAGGCAGATAGGCGCGGCACAGGTCCGGCTGGAGCCGCCGCAGCTCCACCGTGAAAGACCAGCGCGTGCGCGAATCCACCATCACAACCGGCTCGAAGCTCTCCTTCGTGGTACAGCCGTTGGAGCGCACCTGAACCCGGATCGTCCCGTCAGCCTGGACATACCAGTCATGAATTGTCTCGCGCTCACCGGGCAGGTCGCGCGAGGGCTGTGCGGATGATGCCGCTGCGCATGCCGCCAGCATCAGGGCCGAACCCGCCACCGCCATCCATCGTGTCATCGCCATCATCCTCATGCCTCCGGTTTTAACCGGCACAACCCATGGCAGGCCAGACATGACTGCAAGCTGAAAAGTTTGCCCAAACGCCAAACAAAAAGCCCGCCAGCAAGCTGACGGGCTTTTCGCGTATTCTATAATTCCGGGCGCCTTACGACGCGTAGAATTCGACCACCAGGTTCGGTTCCATCTTCACCGGGTACGGCACGTCGGAGAATTCCGGCACGCGCGTATAGGTGGCTTTCATCGCCTTGGCATCGAGATCGATATAGTCCGGCACGTCGCGCTCGGCACTGTCCAGCGCTTCAAGGACGAGGGCCATGTTGCGCGACTTCTGGCGCACTTCCACCACGTCACCGGGCTTTACCTGGTAGGACGAGATGTTGACGCGCTTGCCGTTCACCGTCACGTGGCCGTGATTGACGAACTGGCGGGCGGCAAACACGGTCGGCACGAATTTGGAGCGGTAGACCACCGCATCCAGACGGCTTTCCAGCAACCCGATCAGGTTTTCGGCCGTGTTGCCACGGCGGCGCTGCGCCTCTTCATAGGTGCGCGCAAACTGCTTCTCGGTGATGTTGCCGTAATAGCCTTTGAGCTTCTGCTTGGCCATGAGCTGCAGGCCAAAATCACTCATCTTGCCCTTGCGGCGCTGGCCGTGCTGGCCGGGGCCGTAGGAGCGGGTGTTCACCGGAGACTTAGGACGGCCCCAGATGTTTTCGCCCATACGGCGGTCAATTTTGTATTTCTGCGAATGACGCTTCGACATGGTTCTCTCTTCTTCGATGCGGCCCGGCCTGTGCGCCCTCACAATCGCACCGGCTACAAAACACGGCGGTTCACGCATCGTCCCGTGGGATGAATATTCAGGACTGTCACCAGCCCCAGCGTGAGGGAAGCGCGGCTTATGCTGCAGGGGCTGGGAATTGTCAATTCAAGAGGGTGAGTTGGCCCAATTCCCTCGTCCTTCGAGACGCACTTCGTGCTCCTCAGGATGAGGGAATTGGACTGCGCTTTTCCCCTCATCCTGAGGGTGAGCGAAGCGAACGTCTCGAAGGATGAAGCGAAACGCGCGTTACTCCCGCACCACGCGCGCCTTGCCGCGTCCGATGGTCAGCGCCTTGATGGCGCCGCGGAAGGTGCGCACTTCCTGCTCGGTAAGGCCTGCGCGGGCGAACATGTTGCGCAGATTCTGCGTCATCAGCGGCTTTTTCTCCGGCGGGAAGAAGAAGCCGGCCCGTTCCAGCTCGTCCTCGAAATGCTCATACATGCGGTGGAGCTGCACCGCATCGGCGGCCTCCTCCAGCGGTTTGAACTCTTCTGGCGGCGGATCGCCCGCGCGCCATTCATGGGCCAGCACACCCACCGCCATGGCAAGGTTCAGCGAGGCAAAGCCCGGATCGACAGGCAGGGTAAGGATGGAGCGCGAGCGCGCGACCAGCTCGTTGGGAAGACCGGATTTCTCTGCCCCGAAGAGGAAGCCCGGCTTCTGGCCGGCTGCGATCAGCCCCCTCGCCTCGGCCATCGCCTCGCGCGCAGTCATTACCGGTTTGACCATGCCGCGCGGGCGCGCCGTGGTGGCGTAGAGCACGGTGCACCCCTCCAGAGCGTCATCGAGATCATCGCTGACGCGGGCAGACGTGTAGAGGGGCGAGCCGGCGCTCATCGCCTCGGCGCGTTCATTCGGCCAGCCATCGCGCGGGGCATGGATGCGCAAGTCCTCAAGGCCGAAATTGGCCATCACCCGCATCGCCGCGCCGATATTCTCGCCCATTTGCGGATTGACCAGCACGAAAGCCGGGCCCGATCCGCGCGCACCGTCACTCGATGACATACCTGCCCTTCCTTAAGCGGGTGCGCGGTGCTAGATGACCGCCCGAACCAGTAAGGCCCACCTCTAGCGCGCCGATGCGCGCGCCCTCAAGAGAAGAGCACACCGCACATGGCAAAGATCAAAGTCGATACCCCCGTTGTTGAGCTTGATGGCGATGAGATGACCCGGATCATCTGGGATCTCATCAAGCAGAAGCTGATCCTGCCCTATCTCGATATTGATCTGAAATACTACGACCTCTCCATCCAGAAGCGCGACGAGACCGATGACCAGATCACGGTCGAGGCCGCCGAGGCGATCAAGCATTACGGCGTTGGCGTGAAATGCGCCACGATCACGCCCGACGAGCAGCGCGTGGAAGAGTTCGGCCTGAAGAAGATGTGGCGCTCGCCCAACGGCACGATCCGCAACATCCTCGGTGGTGTGGTGTTCCGCGAACCCATCGTCATCAAGAACGTGCCCCGCCTGGTGCCGGGCTGGACCAAACCCATCGTCATCGGCCGCCACGCGTTTGGCGATCAGTACCGCGCCACCGACATGGTGGTGAAGGGCCCTGGCAAGCTGACCATGACGTTCACGCCGGAAGACGGCAGCGCGCCGGTCACCCACGAAATCTTTGACTTCCCCGGCGGCGGTGTCGCCATGGGCATGTATAATCTGGACGCCTCGATCCGCGACTTTGCCCGCGCCTGCCTGCGCTATGGCCTGGATCGCGGCTGGCCGGTCTACCTCTCCACCAAGAACACGATCATGAAAGCCTATGACGGGCGCTTCAAGGACATCTTTGAAGAGATCTACCAGAGCGAATTCAAGGCCGATTTCGATGCCAAGAAGATTACCTATGAGCACCGCCTGATCGACGACATGGTGGCAGCCGCGATGAAATGGTCCGGCGGCTATGTCTGGGCCTGCAAGAACTATGATGGCGATGTGCAGTCCGACACCGTCGCGCAGGGCTTTGGCTCGCTGGGCCTGATGACCTCGGTGCTGATGACGCCGGATGGCAAGACCGTTGAGGCGGAAGCCGCCCACGGCACCGTCACCCGCCACTATCGCCAGCACCAGCGCGGCGAGCAGACCTCGACCAACTCCATCGCGTCGATCTACGCCTGGACGCGCGGCCTCTACCACCGCGGCAAGATGGACGGCAATCAGGCCGTTATCGACTTTGCCGAGAAGCTCGAGCTTACGGTCACCAAAACGGTCGAGAGCGGCTATATGACGAAAGACCTCGCGCTTCTGGTGGGCGACCAGCAGGGCTGGCTCTCCACCGAAGGCTTCCTCGACAAGCTGGGCGAGCGCTTCGCTGCGGCCATGAACAACTAGGGCTTATTGCCTGATCTGAATAACGAAAGCCCCGCCAGCGATGGCGGGGTTTTTTTGTTTTCCACGCACCCGCACCACTCAAACCGGGTTCCCCGCCCCCGGGCGGGGGCCCATGAGACCGCCGCACAAGGTTGGCGCTTAAAAACTGGATCCCGGGTCAAGCCCGGGAACCCGGTTGAGATATAACCCTACTTGATCCCAGCATACCGCAACGGCTGCGTAGCCGGGGAACACTACCCCCTGAACGCCTCTTCACACGGCACGAAGCGATCCTCCAGCGCCGCGACGTCGTCGGCGAGGATCAGTTCCTGATTGACCGGAAAAAGCGCATCCTGAACGGACATGATGTGCTCGCGGGTCGTGCGTCCTTCGGCGACAGCCCGGTCCAGCCACTGGGCCGTTTCCATCATCAGGTTTTCAGCCAACTGCGTATCGGCGAGATATTGTGTCATGATCCCTGCCTGCGCGTTGCAATAGATGTGCAGATCGACCTCGCTCATCTCCGGCGCGGGCGTGAAAGCAAGACTGGCAGCCAAAAGGGCAAGCATGGCGGGTCTCCTGTCATGAATATGAGACCGAGCGTGCGCTGAGCCTCTCCGCCTGCCAACTGACAATACGTGTCAGCGGGACTTCTTCGCCTTGGGCGCTATCGCCCGGTAGCTCTCATCAATCCAGCCCTTGAGCAGATCGACGGGTGCGTCCTCTCCTTGGGGGAACTCTGCTGACACCCAGCCGGACTTGCCCAGATTATACCCGGCAGGCGAGGCAAACGCGTGGACCGACAATACCGCATCGCCGGATTCCGGCAATTTCGCCGTGATGGCGCAGGCCTTGCCAGACCGCCCCCCGGACAAAAAGACAAAGCTCTTGCCCTTCACCTTGATGGCATACTCGCCCCAGGGGTGATGCTCGGTTGCGCCGGGCAGGGTCAGCGCATAGTCGACAAGGCGCTGGAGATCAGGGTGACGCATGATGGCCTCCTTCGGCCTTCACATCATATGTCGTGCCCCTGCCTTGCCAAGCCCGGTAAATGGCGTATGCGTGGGCCCATGAGCGAGATTGCAGACCGCCTTGTTTCCGGAGACCGCGCCGCGCTGGCGCGCACGATCACGCTGGTGGAATCCACCCGCGCCGACCATCAGAGCGACGCGCGCGCGCTTCTGACCGATGTCATGGAGCATACCGGCGGGGCGGTGCGCATCGGGCTGACCGGCGTGCCGGGCGTCGGCAAGTCCACTTTGATCGAGGCGTTCGGCACCTTCCTCACCCGTCAGGGCCACAAGGTGGCGGTATTGGCGGTCGACCCCTCTTCCACGCGCACCAAAGGCTCCATTCTGGGCGACAAGACGCGCATGGGCGCGCTGGCAACCGATCCCGACGCCTTCATCCGCCCTTCGCCCTCTGCCGGCACGCTGGGAGGCGTCACACGCAAGACGCGCGAGAGCCTGCTCCTGTGCGAGGCGGCGGGCTTTGATGTCGTCATTATCGAGACGGTGGGCGTCGGCCAGTCCGAGACCGAGATCGCGGGCATGGTGGATGTCTTCGTGGCCCTGATGCTGCCGGGCGCAGGCGATGAGCTGCAGGGCATCAAGAAGGGCCTTCTGGAGCACGCCGAGATATTGTTCGTGAACAAGGCCGATGGCGAGAACGAGAAACGGGCACGGCGCGCCGCGCGCGATCTGGAAGCCGCGCTGCACCTCTTCACGCCCACCAATCCGCACTGGCAACCCAAGGTGCTGACCGGCTCTGCCCTTGAAGGGCGCGGCATGGATACGCTGTGGGAGGCGATCACCGCGCATCGCCGCGCCATGCGGGCCGCGGGCGCGTTTGACGCAAGGCGCCGCGAGCAGCAGGTCGGCTGGATGCGGGCGATGGTGGAGGCAATGGTGCTGGAGCGCTTCAAGGCGAGCCCCGCCATACGCAGTGCCCTGCCGGGTCTGGAAAGCGATGTCGCGGAAGGCACCCTGCCCGCCAGCGAAGCGGCCGAGCGCCTGATCGCCCTTTGGACGAAAACGCGCTTCGACTAGCCTTTCACCAGTTCCTTCGCCTGCCCCACCCAGTCATCGCGCACGATACGCCCGCGGGCATTGAGCAGCGCGTCAAACTTCTCGACATCGGCGGCGCTCCACGCGGCAATCTGGCGGAAATGAAATACGCCCGCCTCGGTCAGCGTGCTTTCGGCTTTTGGCCCCAGCCCCTTGATACGGGTCAGATCATCCGGCCCTGCACTGGCATCCGCGCCCGTCCTGGCCGCCTCCGGCGCGGGCTTCACCGCTTCGGCTGTCGCCGGCTCTGGCGATGACATGGGCTTTGCCGGTTCAGCTACAGGCGCAGGATCGGCGGCAACGGGTGTTGCACGCGGCGGCAGGCGCAGTGTCCCTTCAGGGCGCGCGCCGCGCAGTATCCACCCTGCCAACCCGCCCAGCAGCGCAGCCAGCGCCAGCAGGACCCACATATGCCACATCAGCCACATCATAGCGTTCTTGTTCCTAGCTTGCTTCGGACAGGTCTTCACCGGTACCGCGCGCGACCACTTCCAGCGTAATGCCGGATTCCCCGGCCGGGCCACTGGCGCGGACCATCAGGCGCAGCGGGTCGGCCCCGCCCGCGATTAGCGGCGACATCAGCGCTTCGGCCATGGCCGTTCCCGAACGCACGGGCGTGGTGATGACCAGTTCGCCGCGCTGGCAACGCGAAAAGGCCGACCCGGCTTCCGCCAGAGCATCCGTGGCATCCTGGGGCACGGGCAGGCGCGCTTCGAGCGCGCTGCCATCGGGCCCAAGCGCGGCTTGGACCAGCAGGTCGCATAGCGCGACCGAGCGCAACGGCGCAGCAAATACGGCGTTGCCCGCACGTATATGCGCTGCCGCTCCGAAGGGCGGTGGAGGCGACATCATTCCGCCGGCAACGCTTTCGCCGGTCTGGGCACTGCCGGCAAACCCGGCCAGCGCAATACCCTCATCCAGCAGAAACGCGGTGCCCGCCTCCAGCCGTACCAGTTCGCCCAGCATCAGACGGACGGCCGCCTCCCAGCCGTCAGGCATCTGACCGGCCGATTCCTCCAGAAATATATCCGCATCAGCGATAAGCGTGCGCGCTATCTCCTCGACGCGCGACGCCGCACCCGGGTCGGGTGCAAAACCGCGTACCACCAGCGCGCTTCGGTCCAGGTCCGCACGCAAGGCAAGCCCTGCTTCGGGCAGCGCAAGGCGTGTCTGGTCCACTACACGGGTTATACCGCCTGCTACCGCGCCCCCTGCCCAGTCGGCCTGCCGCACGGCACGCACGGCGCGGGCGCGGGCATCCTCAGACGGGGCATAGCCGCTGACAATGGCGCGCTGGCCGCGCATCTCGACCACCGCCCAGCCCTGTTCACCAACGCGCTCCAGCGAGCTGGCAGCCGCCACCATCAGGCGGGCCTCCATCGCACGCGCCGACCAGGGCGACAGGTAAACAGCCCAGATGCCGAACAGGATGAACGCGCCTGCGGCAATCAGCAGGCCACGATGACGAATCAGGGGGGCGAAACGGTTCATGACCGTCACCCTAGCGCGAATTCACCGCGGGTTTTAGAGGGAAGGCGCGCCTTTGGCGCTCATTTTCCCAAAGTCAGGGCTAGGTCCCCCGATCATTTCCCGGTTCCCTCTCAACCGGGTTCCCGGGCTTGCCTGTCCCCGTGGAAACGGGGAACACGGGATCCATTTTTCCAGCTCTCGTGATTTCCCATGGGTCCCCGCTCGGGGGCGGGGACCCCGGTTTTGGAAGCGGATGCGTTGCAGAACTAAAGAATCCCCCTACTCGCGGATCTTCTCGTAGGCTGGCAGGGTAAGAAATTCCTCGAAAGCATCATCGAGCGCCAGGGAAGTGAGAATGTCGGCCGCCTCGCCAAACCGGCCCTCTCCCCACGCATTATCGCCGATCTCGGCGCGGATGGCTTTGGCCGCCGCGCCGATCACTTCTTTCACGTAAGGAGCATCGACGATGCGGCCTTCGGCCGTTTTCGCGCCATGGGTGCGCCACTGCCAAAGCTGGGCACGGCTGATCTCCGCCGTTGCCGCATCTTCCATCAGGTTATGGATCGGCGCAGCGCCCCGCCCCTGCAGCCAGGAGGCGATATAGCGGATCGCGACATCGGCATTACCCAGCACGCCGGCATGGGTGATCGTGCCTTCCGGCGCGGTCAGCAGAGCGGCCGCATCTTCGCGCACCTCCGGCCGCTTGGACAGCTGGTTCGCCCCGGTCATCACCGCGTTGAACGCCTCCATCGCCACCGGAACCAGAGCCGGGTGCGCCACCCAGGCCCCGTCATGGCCGATACTGGCTTCGCGCGTCTTGTCGGCCTTCACCTTGGCGATAGCAGCCTCATTGGCCGCATCATCGCCCTTTACTGGAATGAAGGCGCTCATCCCGCCCATGGCGTGCGCGCCGCGGCGGTGACAGACCGCGATCACGCGCTTGGCGTACTCGGCCATGAAGGGCACCGCCATGGTCACCTGGCCCCGGTCGGGCAGGACGGCAGCCGGATTGGTCTTCTGGCGCTTGATATAGCTGAAGATATAATCCCAGCGCCCGGCATTGAGCGCCGTGATATTTTCCCGCAGGGCATAGAGAATTTCATCGAGCTCAAACGTTGCCGGGATGGTCTCGATCAGCACCGTCACACGCACCGTGCCCACAGGCAGGCCCAGTACGGTCTCACAATGGCGGATGACGAGCGACCACAGCCGGGCCTCTTCCATCGTCTCCAGCTTGGGCAGGTAGAAATACGGCCCCGTGCCGTTTTTTTTCAGCTGGGCGTGATTGTGCAGGAGGTAGAGCGCGAAATCGGCAAAACCGCCGCTCATCGGCGCGCCGTCGACCTCGATATGGGCTTCGTCCAGATGCAGGCCGCGCGCACGCACGATCAGGACCGCATGATCCTTTTTGAGCGCATAGGACTTGCCACTGGCAGGGTCGGTATAGTCGATCTTTTTATGGACGGCGTCGCGCAGATTCATTTGCCCGTCCATCATGTTGGACCATGACGGGGTGGAGGCGTCCTCAAAATCGGCCATGAAGCATTTCGCGCCGCAATTGAGCGCATTGATGATCATCTTGCGGTCCACCGGACCGGTGATTTCCACGCGCCGGTCAGCGAGGTCTGCCGGAGCAGCCGGCACCGTCCAGTCGCCAGCCCGGATGGTTTTGGTGTCATCGCGAAAACCGAGCGTCTCAGCGCCGGAATCCAGCCGCTTCTGACGCTCCAGCCGAGCGGTCATCAAGGCTTTGCGTTCACCGTCGAAACGCCGGTGGATATCAGCCAGCAGGCCGAGCGCCTCGCCCGTCAGTATCGTCTCATAGCCGGGACGCATTGCGCCCTTGATGACAACGCCTGCTGGCGCGGTGTTGGCTTGTCCGGTCATGTGTGTTCCCTTTTTTACGCGTTTTCCCGGCGCAAGCCGGGATCTGGTCTTTTTAGTGATGCGCCGCACATCCGTGCGTCGCGCCTCGCATTAGCTCGGGCGCGCGGTCGCGCTTGCGAGCCGCTCTGCGGGCCGGGAAACCGGAGCCTGTTCGCCCCGTGAACAGGGTCACTCACCCCAATTCCCCCGCCGATACAACCACCCCGTCCCGGTCAGCATAGAGCCAGTCGCCGGGCGCGAAAGTCACACCGGCAAAGCTGACCGATATGCCGCGCGTGCCAAGGCCCCGCTTGTCGGTCTTGCGCGGGATGAGGCCAAGGGCCAGCACGCCCAGCTGTTCTGCCTCCAGCTCGTGCGCATCGCGCACCGCGCCATGGACCAGAATGCCCGCCCATGCATTTGCCGCTGCAAGTTTTGCCAGATCGCCGCCGACCATGGAGCGGCGAAGGCTCGCGCCGCCATCGATCACCAGCACCCGGCCACCACCGTCTTCCGACAGCGCTTCGCGAACCCGCGAATTGTCCTCATAGGCGAGGATCGTCTCTACGGCGCCTTGAAACACCTGCCGTCCGCCATAATGGGTAAAGAGCGGGGCGAGCACGCGCACCTTGTCCGGGTAGGCGTCGCAGAGATCTGCGGTGTGGGGCATGGGTTTAATCCGGCCTTTCATTCGTTTTCCCGGCGCAAGCCGGGACCCAGAAATTGACTGGGCACCGGCTTTCGCCGGTGAAACGCAAGAGGGGAGCGACGTCCTCCCCCCGTGACCGGGGGGAGAAACCAGCGTGCGCCCGGAATGACGCATAAGAGGTGCGAATTACTCCGCCGCCGTCGCCTTGAACTGGGCGGTTTCGGTGCTCTCGCCCATGGCGGTGGTGGAGGCATTGCCACCCGACAGGGTGAGATTCACCTTGTCGAAATAGCCGGTGCCGACCTCGCGCTGGTGGCGCGTGGCGGTGTAGCCATCCTTCTCGGCACCGAACTCGGCCTGTTGCAGCTCGGAATACGCACCCATGCCACGGTCGCGATAGCCGCGGGCCAGCTCGAACATGCCGTAATTGAGCTGGTGGAAGCCGGCCAGGGTCACGAACTGGAACTTGTAGCCCATCGCACCCAGCTCGCGCTGGTAGGTCTCGATGGTCGCCTTGTCGAGATTGGCCTCCCAGTTGAACGAGGGCGAGCAGTTATATGCCATCATCTTGCCGGGATAGGCTTTCTGGATGGCTTCGGCAAAGCGCTTGGCCTCTTCGAGGTTCGGCTTGGACGTTTCCCACCAGAGGAGGTCTGCCACCTTGGCGTAGGCGAGGCCCCGCTTGATACAATGCTCGACGCCCATGCCGCTTTTCAGGCGGAAGAAGCCTTCGGCGGTGCGGCCCGCGTCAAAATCGATGAATTCGTGGTCGCGCTCATCGATATCGGAGTTGATGAGGGTTGCGCTCTCGGCATCGGTCCGCGCCACGGTGATGGTGGGCACCCCCATGATGTCGGCGGCCAGGCGCGCGGCATTGAGGTTGCGCTCGTGCTGGCTCGTGGGGATCAGCACCTTGCCGCCCAGATGTCCGCACTTCTTCTCGGCCGCCACCTGATCCTCGAAGTGCACGCCAGCCGCGCCCGCCTCGATGAAGGCTTTCATGATCTCGAAGCAGTTCAGCGTGCCGCCAAAACCAGCTTCCGCGTCGGCCACGATCGGGGCAAACCAGTCGCGGCTCGCCTTGCCATTCTCTGCCACTTCGATCTGGTCGGCGCGCTGGAGCGTGCGGTTAATCTTCCGGGCCAGTTCCGGCGCGGAATTGGCCGGGTAGAGCGACTGGTCGGGATACATCGCGCCAGCGGTGTTGGCATCAGCCGCCACCTGCCAGCCCGACAGATAGATGGCCTTAAGCCCCGCGCGCACCATCTGCATGGCCTGATTGCCCGACAGGGCGCCCAGCGCATTGATGTAGGGCTCGGAATTGAGCAGCTGCCACAGGCGCGCTGCACCGCGCTCGGCAAGCGTATGACTGATCTGCACAGAGCCGCGCAGCTTCACCACCTCTTCAGGCGTATAATTGCGCTCGATGCCGTCAAAACGGCCGGGCGCGGCGGCGGGGACGAGATCGTAGAATGTGGTCATGGATGACCTCCTCAAGTTTGAACTTGTAGGCTTCATACACTCTACCGCCTCCAACGACACATTTTACGTCATATAAAAGGGGAATGCGTGTAGCATATTGATGCAAGGCATTTTGTATGATTGTAATATTTCATACATTGAGGGTTTGGTTATGGACAACGGACAGCAGGAGAAACTGTTTGCAGGCGCCCGCCTGCGCCGGCTACGCCGGGAGCTGGGCCTGTCGCAGGCCGAGTTTGCCGAAACGCTGGGCATATCGGCGAGCTATCTGACCCTCTTGGAGCGCAATCAGCGCCCGGTAACGGCGCGTGTCCTGCTAGCGCTGGCCGAAAGCCATGACGTGGACGTGCGTGCCTTCGCAGCCGAATCCGACCGGCAGACCTTAAGCGATCTCACCGAAGCGCTAGGCGACCCGGTGCTGAAGGGGGCCGAGCTGGACCAGCGCGACATACGCGAGCTGGCAGACGCCCATCCGCGTGCGGCCGAAGCGATGGCGCGGCTGTTCCAGGCCTATCGCGAGGCGCAAGGCAATGCGGCGGAACTGGCCTCGCGCCTGGCGGACGGTGCAGCAAGCCCCGCCCGATCCCTGCTGCCGCTGGAAACCGTGCGCGACGCACTCGACAACGCCCAGAACCACTTTCCCCAGCTGGAAGAGGCTGCAGACGCCTTGCGCGAGGCGGCGCGCCTTGACGAGCTGGGCCGGACGCAAGGCATGCATGACTATCTGCGCCGCCAGCATGGCGCGGCGGTGCGCGTCTATGATGACAGCGTGATGGGCGGCACGCTGCGCCGGTTCGACTTTCATGCCCGCAAGCTGCTGCTGTCCGAACTGCTGTCGCCTGCGGGCAAGGACTTCCAGACAGCGCTGACCATGGTGCTGCTCGATTGCGCCGATGTGCTGGACGCCGTCACGGCGCGCGCGGCGCTGCCCGATCCTGTAACCGCGCGCCTGTTGCGGGCCAGTCTGGCCGGATATACCGCTGCCGCCCTGCTCATGCCCTATGACAGCTTCCATCAGGCCGCCGAAGCCACAGGCTATGATGCCGAGGCGCTGAGCCATCGCTTTTCCGTCAGCTATGAGCAGGCGGCCCACCGCCTGACCACGCTGAACCGGCCCACCCGCCGCGGCGTGCCCTTCTTCCTCATGCGCATCGATCAGGCCGGCAATGTGACCAAGCGCTTCGGTGGCGGCGTAATCCCGTTTGCACGCTCGGGCGGCGGATGCCCGCGCTGGCCGGTCCACGATGCGTTCCGGATGCCGGAACGCACACACACACACCATGTCGAGCTGCCCGACGGCAGCGCCTATGTCTCAATGACGCGGGTCGCGGCACGCCCCTTGCCCGGCGGCGGCGCGGCACTGCAGGCCATTGTGCTGGGAAGCGAGGCAAAGCATGCCGACAGGCTGGAGCTGAAACCCTCAACAATGGCCCCTGTCGGGATAGGACTGACCTGCCGCCTGTGCGAGCGCGCGGACTGCGCTCAACGCGCCTTCCCGCCCTTGCAGCGCAGCCTGAAAATCGAGCCGCATACGCGGCCTCTAGCGCCCTTCGCATTCAGCTAGACGCAAACGAAAAGGGCCGGAGCGATGCTCCGGCCCTTCCCGTCTCGAGGTTTCCTGCGAAACCTAGAAGCGCGTACGCAGCGTGATGCCATAGGTGCGCGGAGCACCCAGGAAGGCAGCATAGCTGGCCGTGTTGCGCGGCTGCGTCCATTCCCCGCCATCAGCGCCCGCCGTACCGCGGCGGCCTTGCGCGAAGGCGTCAAACGCGACCTGGGCATAGGTCTCGTCGGTCAGGTTACGGCCCCACAGCTCGAGGAACCAGCGCTCGTCATTCGAACCGACGCCAATGCGGGCATTGAGCACGGTGAACGACTCCTGGAACTTCTCCGGATCGTTGTCAGAGCCGGTGTTGTAGCCGGACACATAACGCGTATCGAGCCCCATCCGGGTGATCAGATTGCCGCCCAGATCGCGCTCATAATTGACCGCGAGGTTGACGAAATTCTCCGGCGAGAGCGAGAAGCTCTGGCCTTCCAGCGCGGCAATCAGCGGATCGGTCGTGGTGATCGTCTGATACTCGGTATTCACGTAGGCATAGCCACCCGAGATATCGAGACCATCCACCGGGGTCAGCCAGAGGAAATCAAACTCGGCGCCGTAGGAACGGGCCTCGTCCACCGACTCCACCACGAAGGCTGTGCCGTTGAACGTGTTGAGCTGGAAGTCCTCAATGTCCTGGTAAAAGAAGTTGCCGTTAAGCTGCAGCACGTTCCCGAAAAGGGTCGACTTGAAGCCCGCTTCCCAGGCAGAGATCGTTTCCGGCGCGAACGAGGTGTCGACATTGGTGTAACCGACACCCGGCGTGACCGGGCCGTTGAACTGGCGGTCCAGATTGAAGCCGCCAGCCTTGAAGCCGCGCGAGTAGCCACCGTAGATCATCACATCATCAGAGATATCGAACTGGGCGCGCAGCGTGCCGGACACTTCCTCATCGGTGCGCGACTGGTCATAGCCGGTATTGTCCAGGCCAGACCGGGCATAGGGCAGACAGATATTGCCAATTGCCACAGCCCCGCCGGTGACTGTTGCCGCCGGCAACACGCCCGACGTGGCACCAAGCCAGCCGCCAACCGGGTTCAGACCGAATGCGCCCTCAAGAGCCGCGCAAGCCGCTGGAGAGTTGGTGGAGAAGCTGGCGGTCAGGTCTTTCTCCTCACGCGTATAGCGCAGGCCACCGGTGATCGCGAAGCGGTCGGTGAGCTGATAGGTATTGTGCGTGAAGATCGCCCAGCTGGTGGCGGTCTGGTTGTAGATATCCTGATTGACACCGGAACCGGCCGTGATGGCCGAACCCACCGGTATGTTGACCGCACCATTGGTCAGGCTGGAAATCGTCTGGCTGACGCCCGCGGGGGACGGGGTGCCGCTCGGCGCAGTCAGCAGAATGCCCAGGAAGGGTTCCCACTGCGAACCGAAACGGATGGCATCACCGAGCTCCAGCTCTTCACGCGAGTAGAAACCGCCGACGAGCCAGTCCAGATTGCCGCGCACGCCTTGCAGGCGGAATTCCTGGCTGAAGCGGTCCAGATCGGTGAAATTGCCGTCCAGACGCGACGCGATGTCGAGACCCGAATAGTCGATATCCTGAGTGCGCTCATTTTCCCAGTGACGGAAAGCCGTGATGGAAGTCAGTGTCGCCGCGTCGAAATCGACATCAAACTCCGCCGACAGGCCCCAGTCGGTCACGTCCTGCTGGTAGGGCGTGTTGGCGAAGGCCTGGCGGGCCGACGGATTGGCCGGGCTGAGCACCTGGCCACCAAGCTGGCCGACAATGCCGGCAATAGTGGGATCATAGTCCCACTGCACAGCCGAGCAGCAGAACTCGCTGCGGTCGGAGAAGTCAGCAATAATACGGCCGGTTACAGTCGCGCTCGGCGTCCAGAGCAGCTGGCCACGGATGGAGTAGTAATCCTGGTTTTCAGAATCCGTGACGGTGGTCGTCCCGCCCTGGCGCAGATTCAGGTCCGTAAAACCATCACGCTGATTGGTGACGGCGAACAGGCGGAAGGCCAGCTGGTCTTCCACGATGGGGCCTGTGATCGAGCCCGAAAGACGGCGCAGATCGTAATTGCCAACCTGAAGCTCGGCAGTGCCGCCAAACTCGAACTCAGGCTGCTGGGTGATGATGTTGAGAACGCCGGCCGAGGTGTTCTTGCCAAACAGCGTGCCTTGCGGGCCGCGCAGCACTTCGATGCGCTCCAGCTCGCCAAGATCGCCAAAGCCAACGCCATTGCGGGCACGGAACACGCCGTCGATATACACACCGACCGAGCTTTCCAGGCCGAAATTGTCACCCACCGTGCCAACGCCGCGCACACGGGCGGTCGTGATGGTTTCAGACTGGGTGGATGTGACCATCAGGCCGGGGGCGAGCACGATCAGGTCCTTGATGTCCTGGATGCCGGAATTTTCCAGCTGGGCCTGATTGAAAGCCGAAACAGCCACCGGTACGTCCTGCAGACTCTGCTCACGCTGCTGGGCCGTAACCGTGATCACTTCGACCTGGCGCTGGGCGCCGGGCTCGCCGGCGGTCTGGGCAAACGCCCCGCCTGCCAGCACCACCGGCGAAGCAGCGGCGAGAAGCGCCGCGCGTACAACCTTCATTTTCATGTGTCTCCTCCGCGAATAACGGGCTGGGAATGCCCGCGTTTTTTGTTGCGGCGCAGCATTGCGCTGCGCCTCAATTCACGGTTACGACGATGCAGGAAATGCGGTCAGATTCCACTAGAAAGGCTCATCCGCCGGCCCATTTTTTATCCGCACACTGTCTTTGAGGGTCACGTGTTGCAAAGCAACAACGAAACTCACGCTCATTTCACTTGATAGACGCGATTCCGTTGCTGCTACGCAGCAATTCCTTGCGCTGTTGCAGCAAAAACCTGTCAAGCCGTCAGTGATGATAGAACTGTAAGAATACAAGAAAGGCCAAGGCGGTGCCTTGGCCTTTCTTCCTCCCTGACGGTTCTGATGACCGCTACAGGTCTATTGTAGACGATAATAGCGATTGTAATAAATAATGCCAGCGCAAACTGATAGCTGGCTGAAACCGTGCTTGCTTTTTGAGCGCAGCAAATCATACCGACGCCGACGGTCTGGCCCGCACAGCCTCAAGCCAACCCGCAATCGCTGCATGTTCGGCGCCCGGCGCAATCTTCACCCAGCCGGCGAACTCGACAAACACAAAGGCGGCAATATCGGCTACGGAAAATGTGTCCCCCGCAAGCCAAGGTGTGTCGGCCAGACGCGCCTCCAGCACGTCCAGGAAGCGCTGCGCCCGCGCGCGGCCGCGCTCCGCCAGCTCAGGTATCTGCTCGACCGCGTGCGGGCCGGGCAAGGCCCGCCCCGCCATGGCCTTCGAGCTGTTGCGCAGCACCTCCATGATGGCCATCAGCCCCTCGAACTCCGCCCGCCAGAGCCATTCTGCCACCCGCGCCCTGTCGAGGGGGTCTACGCCCATCAGGGGCGGATCGGGGTAAACCTCCTCAAGCCAGCGCGCGATCGAGGCGTTGTCGCACAAGGCCTCTCCCCCGGGTGTGACCAGTACGGGAACGGTGCAGGCCGGATTGACCGCCCGGAACGTCTCCGAGAACTGCTCGCCATTGCGCAGATCGATCTCTACGCGCTGCACGTCGACACGCTTTTCAGCAAGGATCATGCGCGCCCGCCGCGGGCTGGGAGCGGTTGCACAGTCATAGAAGGTAATCATCGCGTTTCGCTCTCCCGGCGCTGTCAGTCCAATCCCGGCGGGCGCCGCGCTGCCGCGCCCAGACGGCTTTCGATTGCATGGCCCAGCCGGACCAGTGTGCCTTCTTCGAACAGCGGAGCCCACAGGCTGGTTGCGTAAGGCACGTCGAACAGATCGCCACCGTCACCGGCCGCCTCGCCAGAGAGGGTACGGGTGGGCTGCTGGTGGAAACCGGCACGCAAGACCAGCTGGGGATGGCCGGTAAAATTGGTGGCCAGCAACATATTGCCGGCAAAATTCGGCCCGATAACCGCATCAAGCCCGTCCATCCGCTCATGCATCATGGACATGACCTGGCGGCGGAGCCGGTCTGCGTTCACCAGATCGATGCCACTGATAAAGCGCGCCCTGCGGAATGTGTTGGGCCATGCCTCGTCATCCTGCCAGCGCAATTGCGCATCCGCGCCCGACAGGGAGAGCTCCTCGAACGCTGCCGCCGCCTCGGCTTCCAGCTGGATCAGCAGGGCCGCATAGGGCAGCTCCTCGATCTCGAAGGGCACAGGCTCGACGCCCAGCGAGCGGGCAGCATCCAGCGCCTGCCGGTCGAGCTCGTGGCCCTGCTCGAGCCATTGGGGATTGTACCCGAGACGCAGCCCGGCCAGATCGCCCGAGAAATCGCAGTCAAAGCCATGGTCGAACGAGGCCGGGTCACCGGCATCGGCGCCGTTTATCACGCCGAGCACATAGGCGGTGTCGGCGACATGACGTGTAATCGGGCCGATCTTGTCGAGCGACCAGCACAGCGCCATGGCACCGGTGCGCGCCACCCTGCCAAAACTCGGGCGCAGCCCCGCAGTGCCGCAGCGATGAGATGGCGACACGATGGACCCCAGCGTCTCGGTGCCGATGGAAAAGCTGCAAAGGCCAGCGGCAGTGGCGGACGCCGATCCGGCAGAAGATCCTGACGACCCCTCATTGGGGTTGAACGGATTGCGGCAAACGCCATCAAACCAGATATCGCCATAGGCCAGCGCGCCCACACTGGTCTTGCCGAGCAGAACCGCACCCGCCTCTTCCAGCCGCGCTGCGGCGACTGCCGTCTCCTCGCCTACACGCTCACGATAAGGCGTGGCGCCCCAGGTCGCAGGCAGGCCGGCGACATCGACAATGTCTTTCAAAGCATAGGGTATGCCGTGCAGCGGGCCACGCACCCTGCCGGCAGCGCGCTCCGCGTCGCGCGCAGCCGCTTCCCGGCGCGCACGCTCTGCTGTGATGGTGATGAAGCATTCCAGCTGGCCGGCGTACCGCGCAATCCGGTCCAGATATATTTCGGTCAGTTCAGCAGACGATAGCTCGCCGCGCGCCATCCAGGCAGCCTGCTGCCAGACCGGTGCAAAGGCAATATCGGCTGCCGCGCGGGGACAGCGGCCGGCCTCCCCCGGGACGCCCCCCAGCGCGTTGGCCTGAGTGCGGTAGGACCGGCCTGGCAGGCGCGGATCAAAGGAGAGGGCCGGCGCCAGCGTGTTTGGCCGGTGATGGGCGCGCAGTGCCTCTGCGCGCGCGGACCAGTCCTCCATCGTCCGCACCAGCTGTGCGCGTTCCTCGTCGGTATAGCTGACGGCAAACAGGGACTCGCTGCAGGCAAGGGTTTCTGCCGTAATGGCTTCCTGCACACGCGCAGCCGCAGCTCCGCCTCCCGTAAGGCCGGCTGCGCCCCCGGCCATCAACCCCAGAACAGAACGCCGTGATGTTACGATGTGGCTGGTCATGACCCTTCCGGACGATTGCTGGCGGCCAGCTTGTCGCCGCATGCAGAAAATACAAGCGCCCTGCCCCGTTTCTGCCCAGATGTGTCCAAAATGGCCTTATTCTGTCCAAGTCCTGACGCGAAGCATAATTACGGTTAATTCGGGTTGAACACTTAACGGAGGGGGGCCTCCTTATGTCATCGTATGAAATTGGAAATTCCACTGCACGCCGCCGTCCCGAATACCGCACAGCTGATACAGCCGTTTCGGGAGATGTCAGGCAGATGAACCGCATAGATCAGAAGACACATCAGATTGTAGACCGGCTAAGCGACGCGTTTTACCGCGCGTCGGGCGATTTCAACGCCTATCTGGATTTTCGCGCGACGCGCGGCCGGATGTTCGGCGGCGCCCTGCCGCCGCACCGCTGGGTGCAGCGTGCTGCGCAGTACCCTGATAGCCACATCATGCATTTCTCCATTCTGGCGGCCCTCATTCTCTTCGAGGGGCTGGCCAATGCGTATTTCTTCTCCAAGGCGTCCGATCTCGGCCTCCTTGGCGGCTGGATCCAGGCGATCACCGTGGCCTTCACGAACGTGATTGCCGCTTTCTTCCTCGTCGGATTTGTGGGGCTTCGCAGCCTGTCCAACCCGGACCGGCCCTTCTCCTTCATTGCGGCGCTGATCGGTGTCCCCGTTGCGCTGAGCTTTGTCGTCTTCCTGAACTTCTCTGCGGCACACTATCGTGACCTGCTGGAGATCAACGAGGCTGTGCTGGCAACGGGCGCACTGGCGGGCACCGGCGAGATTCTCGCCCCGGTCACCCGCGCGCTCACCTTCCAGCCCTTCGAGACGCTTGAGGCGCTGTTGCTGTTCATCCTCGGCATCACCTTTGCCGCGATTGCCGCCTTCAAGGGCGCGACCTTTGATGACCGCCTGATTGGCTATGGCGCCGTGCAACGCCGCGCCATCCGCTCCGCCGCCCATCTGGCAGCCATCATCAAGCAGGTGCCCCTGGACCGCAGCAGCGAGCCGCAAGGCGTGAGCAACACTGTCGGCAGCAGCACCTATGAGGATGCTGTACGGCTCAAGCTCGATATCGATACCTTCTTCGCCGAAGAGACCCAGCGCGCCCTCAATCGCCACCGCGAAGCGGCCGATGTCCAGGACGAGGCCGCCCGGCATGGCGGCGAGCCCCGCTCGCGCGACGACAAGCCGCCCTTTCCGGGCTAGGATCGATCTTTCCGGTGCGGGGGCGCCGGCAGAGAAGGGGCTGACACCATGAGAGGCAAGGATCTTGTAGGCCTGTTCAACATAGTGGTTGTCGCCGGCGTGCTGGGGGCGATCAGCTATGCCGCGCTGGTCCTGCAGCCAGAGGAATACGATCCCGAGACGCTCTGCCTTGTCGGAATAACGCCGGCCCATAGCGTACTGGTCATCGACAAGACCGATCTTTACACGCCCGCACAGGCCAGCCGCATTGAGGCCCTCGTATTGCAGACGCGCGACCGGCTGGAAATCGGTGAACGCTTTTCCCTGTTCGAGCTGGATGAACGCGGTGAGCTGACCCACACCAACCGCTTCTCCCTGTGCAATCCCGGCCGCGGCGAACAGATCAATCCGCTCTATCGCAACCCGAACCGGGTCGAGGCGCGCTATCAGGCACTGTTCGAGCGGCCGCTGCAACGCGCCCTCGCCGATCTGGTGCGGCCCAAGGATGCGCCCCGCAGCCCCATAATTGAGTCGCTGGCCCGCCTGACACAGGAAGCGGAGTTCGACCGCTCTGTTCAGGGCCGGCGGATCATTCTCGTTTCCGACATGCTGCAGAACTCGGCGCTATACTCTGTCTATGGGCAGGCACGTCAGGACCTGACAGACCGCCTGCCCGACCCGTCGGTAATCGCCCGGCAGGTAGAAGGCGAGTTTGGCTCCGCGCTGCGCGGGGTGGAGGTGGAAATCCACTATGTCGCCCAGCCTGGCTGGACGCCGCAGCAGCGCGCCGCGCTCCAGTTTCACTGGCAGGCCGTGTTCTCCCAGTTGGGCGTGCGTCAGAGTTGGCAGGAATTCACCGGCTAGGGGAAATGTTCCCATCGCCATTTCTGGCTTGCCATCTCACGCGTTTCCCGGTGAACGCCGGGATCCAGCAGGACTGGGCACCGGCTCCTCCCGGTGAAACGCAAAAATGTGAAACACCAAAGTTGGCTCAGCGCTGTAATGCCAGGGGCCTCGCTACTCTCCGGCCGGAGTGGCGCCCAAATTTACCCGCTCTTAACTATACTAATTATTTCAGCAGTTTACCAAAAATAAAGCACGAATTTTTACCGGACTGAAACGCTCCCCGGTGTTTACTCGCATCACGTTCAGGACGGGTCGGGATGGCTTGGCTCCTGGGCAGCCAGCGAGCTAAACAACAAGGAGTAGTGGGATGAAAAATCTGGTTTCGCGTTTCTTCAAAGACGAATCGGGCGCAACGGCCATCGAATATGGTCTGATCGCCGCCCTTATCGCCGTTGTGATCATCGGTGCTGTTACCACGCTCGGCACGAGCCTGAGCGGAACCTTCGAGACTGTCTCGGGCAGCCTCGGCGGCGGTGGTGAAGGCGGCGAATAATACAGCGCCTGACTACACGTAAATCCCGACCCAGTGTCGGCTGGATGGGCCGCCCCCGCTAGGGGCGGCCTTTTCAGTTTGGGCACGCGCCTTGTGGAAGCGGGAACTTCCCTCTCGCGCCCTGCCGGTATAGTCACTGGCACCATGACAGATCAGATCACACCGCTCGCTGACGGATTTGCGCCCGCCACGCCGGATGCGTGGGAGGTGCTCGCGCAAAAGGCACTGGCCGGAAAGTCCATCGACACGCTTGTGCGCCGCACGCGCGACGATATTGCACGCGGCCCGCTATATGCGTCCCACAACGCTGCGCAGCTCAATTCCGCCCTGCCGGGGACAACGCCCTTCACGCGCGGCCGCATCCTTGCGCGCGATACCTATCTGCCCTGGGCGATGCGCCAGGCGCACGACACCCCCGCCCCGCGCGACGCCAATACTGCAATCCTGGCCGATCTGGCCGGCGGTGCGAGCGAGATCACCCTGCTGATCGACCCGGCAGGGAAATCGGGAATCGCCGCGCGTCATGCAGACGAGCTGGAAGCTACCCTCGCCGATGTGATGCTGGACTTGGCCCCGGTGCATTTGCGCGCAGGACCATGGGACATCGAGGCGGCGGACCTGCTTCTGGCCGTGCTCAAGACCCGCGACAGTGTAGCCGGGGCCGGTCTGGGCCTGTCGGCCGCGCTGGGGCAGGAGGCTGGCAAGCGCATCGCGCTGGCCGCCCGCGCCCGCGAAATCTCGCCCGCCATCCGCGCCTTCCGGGCCGATGGCCGCGCCGTGTTCGAGGCCGGTGGCACCGAGGTGCAGGAACTTGCCTTTGCCGCTGCCAGCGCAGCCGAGGCCATCGAGGCGCTGGTCAATTCAGGCTGGGAGGCGGGCAACGCCGCCGCCACGATAGAGCTGGAGCTGGCCGCCGATACCGACATCCATCTGACGATTGCCAAGCTGCGCGCCATGCGCCTGATCTGGGCGCAAATGATGGATGCCTGGGGCGTCAGCGATGACCGCGCTGCGCTTTATCTGCATGCCACCACAGCCGAGCGGGGTCTGTCCGCGATTGACCCGTGGACCAACCTCATCCGGGCCGCCTGTGCAGGCTTCGCCGCCACGGCGGGCGGTGCGGATGCGCTGACCATTACCCCCATGACGCGCGCTTCGGGCCGTTCCACGCCGTTTTCGCGCCGTCTTGCGCGTAATCTGCACATATTGCTGGCCGAGGAGAGCCACGCCGGAAAGGTCAATGACCCGGCCGGTGGCAGCTATCTGCACGAGACGTTGAGCCACAGGCTGGCAGAGGCCGCCTGGAGCGAGATGCAGCGCATCATTGGTCTTGGAGGCGCAAGTGCAGCAATGCGCTCTGACGCCTGGAAAGCCGACATCGCCAAGGCTGCGGACAGCCTGATGAAACTGGTTTCAACCGGCAAGGAGCCGGTTATCGGCGTCACCGCCTATCCGGATCTCGATCCGCGCGTACTGAAAGCCGATGACGCGGCCTACAGCCCGCCCTCAGTCTCCGGCTCCGCCTTTGGTGATCAGCCAGTGGATTCCGTTCCCCTGCCCGCGCCCATGCGCACGGCTGAGCCGTTCGAGCAGGTCCGCGTGAAGGTGGAAGCCGCCGCGCCGGGGCCGGTATTTCTGGCGACGCTTGGCACCCTGCCCGAATTCAACGCCCGCGCAGGCTTTGCCATCAACCGGCTGGGTGTCGCGGGTCTGCGCGCAACGCCCGCCATGGCCCATGACAGCGCGCAAGCCTGTGTGGACGCCTTCAAAGACTCCGGCTCCCCCCTCGCCATAATTTGCGGCAGTGATGAGGCCTATGGCGACCATGCCGCCGAGCTGGCCTCTGCGCTGAAGGCCGCCGGAGCAAACGCGGTCTGGCTCGCCGGGCGGCGCGACAGCGCATCGGCAGACGCAGCCATAGATCACGCTATCCACATGCGCTCTGACGCGCTGGAGGATGCACGCCTCGCGGCCCGCGCCATGGGAGTGACGCCATGACCCGCCAGACCCCGCCAGATTTCACGCGCTTGCCTTTCAATCCGCCGCGCGCATCGGCCAAAAGCGCCGGGCGTCCGGCGGGGTGGAAAAGCCCTGAAGGCATCGAGATTGCGCCCGCTTATGGCCCGCAGGACGCCGCGGCGCTGGATTTCACGGGCGGCCTGCCGGGGCTTGCCCCTTTCCATCGCGGCCCCTATCCAACCATGTTCGTGCAGCGCCCGTGGACGATCCGCCAGTATGCGGGCTTCTCCACAGCCGAAGACTCCAACGCCTTCTACCGGCGCAATCTCGCGGCCGGGCAAAAAGGGCTTTCCATCGCCTTCGATCTGGCCACGCATCGCGGCTATGACAGCGATAATCCGCGCGTGATCGGCGATGTCGGCATGGCGGGCGTGGCGGTCGATTCCATTCTCGACATGCGCCAGCTTTTCGACGGTATTCCGCTCGAAAAGATGAGCGTGTCGATGACGATGAATGGCGCGGTTCTGCCCGTGCTCGCGCTCTATATCGTGGCGGCAGAGGAACAGGGGGTAAAACCGGCCCAGCTTTCAGGTACGATCCAGAATGACATCCTGAAAGAGTTCATGGTGCGCAACACCTATATCTACCCACCTGCGCCCTCCATGCGGATCATCTCCGACATCTTCGCCTTCACCTCGAGCGAGATGCCTCGCTTCAACTCCATCTCCATCTCCGGCTATCACATTCAGGAGGCTGGCGCCCCGGCGGACCTGGAGCTGGCCTACACCATCGCCGATGGCCTTGAATACATCGCGGCGGGCGTGAAGGCCGGACTGGACGTGGACACATTCGCGCCCCGCCTGTCCTTCTTCTGGGGCATTTCCATGAATTATTACATGGAGGTGGCGAAGTTGCGCGCCGCGCGCCTGATCTGGGCGAAGCTGGTGAAGGAGCGCTTTGCGCCGAAATCCGACAAGTCATTATCCTTGCGTGCGCACAGCCAGACCTCCGGCTGGTCGCTGACCGCCCAGGACGTGTTCAACAATGTCGCCCGCACCACCATCGAGGCCATGGCGGCCGTGGACGGCCATACCCAGTCGCTCCATACCAACTCGCTGGATGAGGCGTTGGCCCTGCCGACGGACTTCTCCGCGCGCATCGCGCGCAACACCCAGATCGTGCTGGAGAGCGAAGCGCACCTGACCGATGCCATCGATCCGTGGGGCGGCAGCTGGTTTGTCGAGCGCCTGACCCATGATCTCGCCGCGCGCGCACTCGCCCATATCGAGGAAATCGACAGCCTCGGCGGCATGGCCAAAGCCATCGAGGACGGCACGCCCAAACTGCGCATCGAAGAGGCGGCCGCCAAGACCCAGGCCCGCATCGATTCCGGTCAGCAGACGATTGCGGGCGTGAACAAGTTCCGCCTGACCGAGCCCGAAGACGTGCCGGTGCTGAAAGTCGACAATGCCGGCGTGCGCCGCCAGCAGCTGGAGAAGCTGAAAAAGCTGAAAGCCGGCCGGGACGGCGAGAAGGTGGAAGCGGCCCTCAACGCCCTCACCCGCGCAGCAGATGAGAAAAACGGGAATCTGCTGGCGTTGGCGGTCGATGCTGCCCGCGCCCATGCTACCGTGGGCGAAATTTCCGACGCGCTGGAAAAGGTTTATGGCCGCCACAAGGCTGCTATCCAGTCGATACAGGGGGTGTATTTGAAAGCCTCGGGCAATGACGAAAAGGTCAAACGCGCGCTGGCCGCCGCCGACGCCTTTGCAGAGGCCGAGGGGCGCCGCCCGCGCATCCTCATCGCGAAAATGGGGCAGGACGGCCATGACCGCGGCCAGAAGGTCGTGGCGTCTGCCTTTGCCGATCTGGGCTGGGACGTCGATATCGGCCCGCTCTTCCAGACGCCGGAGGAAGCCGCCCGCCAGGCCATCGAGAACGATGTCCATGTCGTTGCCGCATCCTCGCTGGCCGCTGGACACCTCACCCTGGTGCCTGCCCTGCGCGATGCGCTCAAAGACGGCGGGGGCGGTGACAAGCTGATCGTTGTTGGCGGCGTGATCCCGCCTGAAGACGTCCCCACACTGCGCCAGATGGGCGCTGCCGCCGTCTATCCGCCGGGCACCGTCATCGCCGACAGCGCGATTGAACTGATCGAGAGGCTGGGTGGGGGGTGAGTACCCTCAGCTGTCATCCTCGGGCCGCTTAGCGGTCCCGGGAACCCATGCCTGAAGCCTTGCGATTGAACGTCCGTCACAGGCGTGGCTCACCCGCATAAAGCGGGTGATGACAGCGTGAATGGAACTACCCCTTGCCCGCCAGCACCGCGCGGATAGCCTCCAGGGCCTCCTCGCCCTTGTCGGCATCCGGGCCACCAGCTTGCGCAAAATCTGGCCGTCCACCGCCGCCCTTGCCGCCAATTGCCGCTGACCCTGCGCGCACCAGCGCCACCGCGTCCGCTGCGCTGCCGGCCAGATCGTCGGTGACGCCCACGGCTATGGCCGCCTTGCCATCATTGATACCGACGAAAGCTGCGATGCCCGAGCCCATCTCGGCGCGCGCCGCGTCCACCAGGCTGCGCAATTCCTTGCCGCCGACACCTTCGACGATACGCCCGGTGAATTTCAGATTGCCGATGGTTTCCACAGCCGCAGGCGCAGCGCCACCTCCCCCGCCCATGGCGAGCTTCGTTTTGGCGTCACTGAGTTCCTTTTCCAGCTTGCGCCGTTCATCGACCAGCGCAGCCAGGCGCTTTTCCAGCTCCGAAACCGGGACTTTGAGCGTATCGGCAGCGGCTTTCGCGATACCGGCCTGCTGTTCCAGATATTCGCGCGCGGCCTCGCCGGTGAGCGCCTCGACGCGGCGCACGCCCGCCGACACGGCGCTTTCACCGACAATCTTGAACAGGGCGATATCGCCTGTACGGCGCACATGGGTACCGCCGCACAGCTCTACCGAATAGGCCTTGTCCGGCTCGCCCGGCTTCTGGCCGATGGTGAGCACGCGGACGCGGTCGCCATACTTCTCGCCAAACAGGGCGAGCGCGCCCTTGGCGATGGCCTCATCGGGCGTGGATTCGCTGGTCTCGGTCTCGTCATTCTGGCGCACGACCGCGTTCACCTCCGCCTCGATGGCGGCTATATCAGAAGGCGAAAGCGCGCGGCCGTGGGAGAAATCAAAGCGCAGCCGGTCGGGGCCCACATAGGAGCCTTTCTGCGCGACATGCGGGCCGAGCACGTTGCGCAGGGCCGAGTGCATGAGGTGGGTCGCCGAGTGGTTGGAACGCGTACGGTCACGCCGCTGCGCATCCACCAGTAGTTCAGCTTCATCGCCTGTCTTGATGGCGCCGCCTTCCAGCGCGCCGATATGGGCAAACACATCGCCCGCGCGCTTCTTCACGTCCTCAACGACGAAGCGCGCGCCGCCGGCAAAGCGGATTTCGCCGGTATCACCGACCTGGCCGCCGGATTCGGCGTAGAAGGGCGTACGGTCGAACACCAGCTCGGCGCGGGAGCCGTCAGTGAGGCTTTCCTGCATGCCGCCATCGGCCACAATCGCCTTGATCGCGCCTTTGGCCGACAGCTCGCTATAGCCAAGGAATTGCGTGGAGCCTGTGACATCGCGCACGGCAAACCACACCGCATCGCCCGCGGCATCGCCTGATCCTTGCCAGTGGGCGCGCGCCTCGGCGCGCTGGCGCTCCATGGCGGTGTTGAACCCCGCCTCGTCAACCGACAGGCCCTTGGCCCGCAGGGCATCCTGCGTGAGATCCAGCGGGAAACCATACGTGTCATAAAGCTTGAAGGCCGTTTCGCCGGGCAAAGCCGCGCCTTCAGGAAGCTGCTCGATCGCCTCTTCCAGCAGGGTAAGGCCACGGCCCAGCGTGCGCTGGAAACGCTCCTCCTCGCCGCGCAGCGTCTCCTCGATAACGGGCAGCGCGCGGTTCAGCTCCGGGAAGGCATCGCCCATCTCGGCTGCCAGCACCGGCGCCAGCGTGTAGATGACCGGCTCGGTTGCGCCCAGAATATGCGCATGACGCATGGCGCGGCGCATGATCCGGCGCAGCACATAGCCCCGCCCCTCATTGGACGGCGTCACCCCATCGGCAATCAGGAAGCTGGTAGCGCGCAAATGATCAGCAATGACGCGGTGGCTGGCCAGCGCATCGCCTTGCGCCTTCACTTTGAGCGCCTCTTCGCCGGCCGCGATCAGGTTCGCGAACAGGTCTATCTCGTAATTATTGTGCTTGCCCTGCAGCACGGCCGCCACCCGCTCCAGCCCCATGCCGGTATCGATGGACGGCTTGGGCAGCGCGCGGCGCGAGCCATCGGCCTGCTGGTCGAACTGCATGAAGACGAGATTCCAGATCTCGATGAAGCGGTCACCATCCTCGTCCGCACTACCCGGAGGGCCACCGGGGATATGTTCGCCATGGTCGAAGAATATCTCCGAGCAGGGCCCGCACGGACCGGTATCGCCCATCATCCAGAAATTGTCCGATGTGGCGATGCGGATGATCCGCTCTTCGGGGAGGCCGGCGATCTTCTTCCACAACGCTGCCGCATCATCATCATCGGCATAAACCGTGACCAGCAGCCTGTCCTTGGGCAGGGCAAAATCCTTCGTCACCAGCGTCCAGGCATGGTGGATCGCCTCTTCCTTGAAATAGTCGCCGAAGGAGAAATTCCCCAGCATTTCAAAGAAGGTGTGGTGGCGTGCCGTATAGCCGACATTATCTAGGTCATTATGCTTGCCGCCCGCACGGACGCATTTCTGCGAGGAGACCGCACGCGGATTGGCCCGCTTCTCAGCGCCCGTGAACACGTTCTTGAACTGGACCATGCCCGCATTGGTGAAAAGCAGGGTCGGGTCATCTTTCGGCACGAGCGGGCTGGAGGCCACCACTTCGTGGTCGTTCCCTTCGAAATAGCCAAGGAACTGGGCACGTATGTCGCGCAAGCGCGTCATGGCGGTCTCCGCTTATCTGAAAATATCACTTTCCGTTGCGCACATATACGAACGGGCGCCCGGCTTAGCCAAGCGCCCGCTGCAATGCAATGCGTCCAGGACTGCTGTGAAACCTATCCGGCCGCCTCCGCCGCATCGTCCAGATCGTCATCCTCGCCCGGACCGACGAGCATTTCCTCGGCGATAAGGCCCGCATTGGCGCGGATCTGGTTCTCGATCTTTTCGGATATCTCGGGATTATCGAGCAGGAATTTGCGGGCATTCTCACGGCCCTGACCGATCCGCTCGGAGTCGTGCGAGTACCATGAACCCGACTTCTCGATGATCCCGGCTTTCACGCCCAGATCAATCACCTCGCCCATGCGCGAAATGCCTTCACCATAGAGGATGTCGAACTCCACCTCGCGGAAGGGCGGTGCCACCTTGTTCTTGACCACTTTCACGCGCGTCTGGTTACCGATCACCTCGTCGCGATCCTTGATGGCGCCGATCCGGCGGATATCGAGACGGACCGAGGAGTAGAATTTCAGGGCATTGCCGCCGGTCGTCGTTTCCGGGTTGCCGAACATCACACCGATCTTCATGCGGATCTGGTTGATGAAGATGACGAGGCAATTGGACTTCGAGATAGACCCTGTCAGCTTGCGCAGCGCCTGACTCATCAGACGCGCCTGCAGGCCCGGCAGGCTGTCACCCATATCGCCTTCCAGCTCGGCACGCGGCGTGAGGGCAGCAACGGAGTCGATCACAAGCACATCAATGGCACCGGAGCGCACCAGCGTGTCGGTGATTTCCAGTGACTGCTCTCCGGTATCGGGCTGGGAGACCAGAAGCTCGCCCACGTCCACGCCAAGCTTGCGGGCATAGACCGGGTCCAGCGCATGTTCCGCGTCAACGAACGCACACACGCCGCCACGCTTTTGTGCCTCGGCAATGCAGTGCAGCGCCAGCGTGGTTTTGCCGGAGCTCTCCGGCCCGTAAATCTCCACGATACGCCCCTTGGGCAGGCCGCCCACACCCAACGCGATGTCCAGCCCCAGCGAGCCGGTGGATACCGCCTCGATATTCTGGTTCGGGCGGGCGCCGAGCTTCATCACGGAGCCCTTGCCGAACTGCCGGTCGATCTGCGTGAGTGCGGCTTCAAGAGCCTTGGACTTGTCCATATCGGTGTCTTTCACCAGTCGGATTGCGGAAGATGCCATCGGTTCGGTTCCCTTATTTCACGCATCGCCCGGATCGGCAATTGCGCTGCGTTGGGGGAATCTGTACCGGATTTGTTCACGGAACACAAGAGGAACATTTTGGCGGCCCAGTGCGGCCGCCGGTTATCCTGTTTAACGCCCCAGCTCGTCCTTCACCCTCTGGGCCAGCGCCTCGAGGCTGAAGGGCTTGGGCAGGAAGGATATATCGAGATCGGCCGAGAGCGTATGGGAGAAATGTTCTTCGGCATAGCCGGAGATGAAGATCACCCGGGCATTGCCGAGATGGTCCGCAGCGGCCTTGAGAAGTCCGGGGCCATCAAGCCCCGGCATCACGACATCAGATATGATCAGGTCGAATTCGCCCGGACGCTCTTCGAGAATTTCCAGCGCTTCCTCGCCATCCTCGGCCTGTTCCACCTCGTAGCCACGCTTTTTCAGGGTCGCAGCGGTGATGGTGCGTACCGGCGCTTCATCCTCAACCAGCAGGATGCGCCCGCGTCCGGCGAGGTCAGCAGGCTTGCGCTGAACCGGCACTTCGGCCTTGCGGGCCTCGGTCTTGGCAATTTCCTCGGCATCTGGCGTGTGGCCGGGCAGGTAGATCGAGAATGTGGTGCCCGCCCCCTGCTTTGACCGCGCGAACAGGAAACCGCCAGATTGCTTTACGATGCCATACACGGTGGCGAGGCCAAGCCCTGTGCCCTTGCCCGGCTCCTTCGTCGTGAAGAATGGCTCGAATATCTTGGCCAGCGTATCCTCATCCATGCCCGAACCTTCGTCGGTAACGTGGATTGCGGCCCAGGGGCCCTCCTTGGCGTCGGGTGCCCCGGCGGACCGGACCGCCGCGGCATCCACCGCCTCGGTAGATATGGTCAGCGTGCCCCGGCCTTTGGAGGCCATCGCATCGCGCGCATTGGTGGCAAGGTTCATCAGCGCGTTTGCCAGCTCGTCCTTGTCGATGCGCACCAGCGGCACGTCGCGGCCGTGGCGCACTTCCACGCGCATCCATTCTTCCACGCTCTGGCGCACCAGATGCACGGTGTCTGCCAGCGTTTCGGTCAGGTCCACCGTTTCGACGCGCAGGGTCTGCTTGCGGGCGAAGGCAAGCAAGTGCTTGATGCGCCCGGCAGCCTGCGCGACCACCCCATTAATGTTCTGAAGATCAGGATAGGTCGGGTCGCCGACCGGATGGCGCAGCAGGAGGTTGTCGGTATTGAGCCGGATCGCGGTCAGGAAATTGTTGAAATCGTGCGCGACGCGCGCCACCAGCTCGCCAACGGCTTTCAGCTTCTGCGCCTGTGCATACTGGCCTTCCAGCTCGCGCAGCGCGGTAATGTCCACCACATAGGCGGCCCGCTTGCCGGAGCGCGCAGGCGACAGGAAGAGGTGCACATCGCGCACGCCGCCTGAAGATTTCAGCTTGAGGGCCACCGGCTCGCTCCGCCCGGACATGGCGGTGGCAAAGGCGGCATCGGCGCTGTCGCCATGGCTCCAGTCGAACAGGGCTTCAAACGCCACGCCCGGCAGGGCCGCCCCGCCCGACAGCTGAACCAGCGCCGGATTGGCATCCTCGATGATCGAGCTGGTGGGGTCTGCCCCGTCCAGGCGGGCCACGCCGAATGGCGCGCTGGCAAACATGTCGTCGAACGTGCGGCCTGTACGCCCGCCCGTGTGCTGGGCGATCATCTGGGCGACGCCAGGCGGCGTGCCCGCAGCCGTCAGCCCGTAAACCACGGCGCGCGCCCGCGCAGGCCGCCCCTCATCCCATTCGACCGCCAGCGTGATCGGGCTTTCAACACCCTCCCGGGCGAGAAGGCGCGCATCAAGGCGCACCACGCCCTTCTCGCTACGGGTCTTCAGGAAGCCCTTGGCCATGTCACCGGCCAGGAAATCCTTCACCTTCAATGCCTGCCCTTCCGGCACGTCAAGCCAGGCGCGCAAGGTAGCATTTGCGGCCAGCACACGGCCCTCACCATCGGCCAGGAACAGTCCCACCGGCGCATGTTCGGCCCAGTCCGGCGTGCCGGCTTCAGCTTCCAGCGTGTCGCCCGCCCGCACTTCGGCAAACCGCCACAGGGCGCCGCCCTGGGGAACGGGGTCCACACATACGCTGTACACACCGCCCCCGGACTCGCCCAGCGCCGTAAGGGTTTCACGCGCCGCCTCGCCTGATGCGGCTGCGCGTGACAGACGATAGAGCGCCCCGCCCGAACTGCCCGGCCAGAGACGGTCCGGCGCCGGCAGGGCAATGCCCGCCGTCAGCGGCATCACCGTCTTTGCCAGCTTGCGGTAGGCACCATTCGCCCAGACCGCGCGGCCGCGCGCATCGGTGATGAGTATCGGCTCGCCCGCCGCGTCAATGGCGGCGCTGACCAGCGCGTCGGCTTTGGGTCTCACTGCCGGTTCGATGCGAAGCGAACGCGCAGCGCTCTCTCCGGCAGCCAGCGCAAACATCAGGATGAACGCCACAAAGGCTATGCCCGACAGCAGCACAAATCCGTGCCAGCCGGCCGTGGAGGCGGCTATCAGCGAGAAGCCCGCCGCACCCAGCGCCAGCAGGCCTGATATCCAGAACACCGTACGCGCCAGCAGCGTGATCCGGCTCTGACGCTCTTTGGGAAGCGACTGCTCACGCACCGAAACAGGCTCGCGCCGGGCTTTTTCGGCCTTCGGATTTGCCTTGGCGGCCTTGTCGGTACGGGCGGGGGCGTCAGTCATCACGGCACTCCGTGCGGGGAAAAGCGATTCGGCCTCTGGTTTGACCGATTCAGGTTAACCAGTTTTCCGCGCCCTGACGAAAACTTCTGCGGTAACGGGTGCGCTGCTTCCCGGATCCAGATTCGCTTGATCTCAACCTTGGTTGAGGTTGCACACAGATGATCCGCTTTATGCGCACTTCAGCAGAAACAAGGATCGCTCCATGAGTCCACTGCACCAGCTTTTACTGGCAGACCGCCGCCTGCCACCTGCCGCCCGTTCCAGCGAAGCCCGTGTGGAACATATCAATCTCACCGCCTCTGACCCCGAACGCACTAGCGCCATGCTGCAAGCGGTCTTTGGCTGGCGCGAACGCTGGCGCGGCCTCGAACCCGACGGCCGCATCGGCCTGCATGTCGGCGGGGAACACAGCTATGTCGCGCTCTACCCGCCACGCCCGCCGGCAAAGGCGGAGGTGTGGGCGAAAAGCCGGCCCCTCAATCATCTGGGCGTCGAGGTGCGCGACCTTGCCGCCGCCGAAAACCGGGTGAAGGCGCAGGGCCTCAAACCCTACGCACACGCCGATTACGAGCCCGGTCAGCGCTTCTATTTCGAGGACTGGGACGGGATCGAGTACGAGGTGGTGAGCTATGCCTAGCGCCGCTTTTTGAGCGAGAGCACATAGCCGATCACCTTGGCGACCGCCGCGAAGTGTTCCGGCGGGATGACCTCGTCAAGATCCACGCTGGCGTGCAGGGCGCGCGCCAGCGGCGGATCCTCCACGATAGGGACGCCATGCTCCTCGGCGATCTCGCGGATTTTCAGCGCCACCGCTTCCACACCCTTGGCCACGCAAACCGGCGCCGCCGTTATGCCCTGCTCGTATTTCAGCGCCACGGCATAGTGGGTCGGGTTTGTAATTACGACCGCAGCGTCCGGCACAGCGGCCATCATCCGCTTCCGGGCCCGCTCCTGACGTATCTGGCGCAGGCGCGCGCGCACCATGGGATCGCCCTCGGACTCCTTGAACTCGTCCCGGATCTCGCGCCGGCTCATCTTGTTGCGGTCATAGAATTGCTGGCGCTGGAAGATGTAATCGGCCAGCGCGATGATCGCGAACACAGCCAGCGCAGCCAACATGAGCTGGATGGCGATCTCGCGGAACAGGACCAGCAATTGCCCCGGCGCCACCGCTGGCAGGCCCGCCAGCAGAGACTGGCGCGGCCATAGGACGATGGTGATGGCGATAGCCACCAGTGTCATCTTGGCAAGGCCTTTCAGGAAGTTCACCCAGCCTTGCGGGCCGAGAATGCGCTTCACGCCCTCCACCGGGTTCAGCTTGCTGAGCTTGGGCTCAAGCTTCGATGTGGTGAAGATCAGCCCGTGCTGCACGAAATGGCCGGCCAGCGCCGCGGCAATGATTGCGCCAAAAGCCAGCCCCATGACCAGCAACACTTTCATCACCGCCGCCATGGTGAGTGTCAGCGCACCGGTATTGTCTAGCGACAATTCGTGGGGTTGCGACAGGAAGACCGACAGCTCGCGTGTCAGCCCCGCGCCCATGGACGGTCCGAATGCGGCCAGCACGCCAAGCCCTGCCGCCAGGATGAACCAGGCCGGGATTTCCTGAGATTTGGGGACATCACCTTTCTCGCGTGCCTTGTCCAGCTTTCGCTGGCTTGGCGGCTCGGTCTTTTCGCTCTTGTCTTCACCTTCTGCCATGTGACCCTCACATCAGCGTTGCGGTGAAGGCTTCAAAACGCTCCAGCCAGACCATGGCCATCGTGCCGAGCGCCAGCGCAAAGATCGTGAAACCGATCAGGATGTTGACCGGCATGGCGACGAAAAATATCTGCACTTGCGGCATCATTTTCGACAGTACGCCGAGCCCCAGATAGAAGATGAGCCCGAACAGGATTAACGGCGCCGCCAGCTGGATGCCGATATTGAAGGCGCTGATGAAGATATCCACGGCCCATTGCGCCGCATCGCCCCACATCGGCACCTGACCTGCCGGCATCACCATGTAGGAGCCCGCCGCCGCCTGCAGCAGCAGGTGATGCAGATTGGTCGTGAAGATCAGCACGATGAAAAGCAGGTTCAGGAAGGTGGCAGGCAGGGCGCCGGTCTGCCCCTGGGCCGGGTCGAACGCTTGCGCCATGGCAAGCCCGCTCTGATAGCCGATTACCTGGCCTGCCACCGATGCGGACGCCAGCAACATGCGCGCCACCCCGCCGATCATCAGCCCGATGACAACCTCGCCAGCAACGAAACCCGCCAGCCTGCCAAGCGTGTCTGGCTGCGCAGGCAGCATGGGCGCGACGACAGGGCCAATGGCAAAGGAAAACGCCAGCGCGAACGACAGCCTGATGCGGATGGGAATGCCAGGCTCGGCGAAACCCGGCAGCAGCATGAGGATCGCGCCCATGCGGGCGAACACCAGCGCGGCAGCAAAGACAATGGCGGGAAGATCGAAGCTGATGACCATGGCAGGGTCAGCCTGCCGCGATTCTGTCCGCGATATTGGTCATGAATGCGCCCAGTACAGCCCCCATCAGCGGCATGAAGACCACCAGCGCGAGAAAGATGGCGAATATTTTCGGCACGAAGACGAGCGTCATCTCCTGCACCTGTGTCAGCGCCTGGAAGAGCGCGATGATTATGCCAACCGCCAGCCCTACAAGCATGATCGGCGCAGCCATGGCGAGCATGGTCCAGATCGCCTCACGGCCGACATCAAGTACTTCCGCGCCCGTCATCCTGTCAGGCTCCTGCTGGCGTTTCTGCCCCTCTCCAGACGCCGTTGCGCCGGTTAAGAAAGGTTAAACGGACGTTTACATGATTCAGGCGTTATCGCGCCGCCAGCGCTCCATCGATCCCGAAATAGCAAACGTTTCCCGATACTTGGGCGAGCCCGACGGACGCGGCGGACGTTCCGATGTCAGCGCCATGATTTCGGCAAGCTTGTTATGAGCGGCACCGGCCTGCCCGGCGCCGATATAGGCGTGCAGCTCGACCAGCGCGTTGGACAACGGATCGTGGGCCCGGATCACGAAATAGGGTTCGTCGTCGGCAAGATCCGGCAGGCAGTCGAACTGCGAGGGATTGGCCTTCGAGCCAAGCGGTGCATCACTCATTGTTTCAACCTTTCCTGCCGGGACGCGCGGCCCTGTCTGCAGCCGCATCAATCCTCAACGTCTACCCGATTCCCTCGCCCGGGGCATTTGCGCACACTGCCTCTTTTCCGCCGGCACGTTCATCGCCAAATATATCGCTGCGCAGCGGACACCCGCGCGGCCCGCGCGCACCATTTTTTGAGCGTTCTTTTGTTTGGAGTTCCCCATGACGACCGAGACCGCCGCGTCACCGGCGCGGCTTACCCTGTATGCCATCGTCGCAGCTGTGACCGGCTCGCTCTTTATCTCCGTGACCGGCTTTCTCACAGTTGCCGCCGTGATCTGGGCGCTGGGCATGACCCTGCATCTGCCCATGCTGGCCATCGAGATCGGCGAAGTGCTCGCCGGCATCGGCGCAGTGGTGCTGACCGTGATCCTTATTCGCGGCGCCCTGGCTCTGGAAAGGCAGAGACTGACCGGCGAACTGGTCTGACATTCAAGGTCAACCGGGCAAGGCCGTCTTGCGCTTGCCACAATCACACATGCACATTCTTCCCGGGACTATTCAACGTCTGAAATCCGGGGAGTTCAGCTTATGTTTGTGCACAAGATTGCGGTAATTGCCGCTCTCAGCCTTCTCCTGGCTGCATGTAGTGGTGAGACCGAGTACCGGGACGGGGGCTTGCCGGCCTACGAAACGAGCGCTGACTACGCGGTGGCGGGCCGGGCAGCTTCGCCGCCCCCTCCCGCGCCACCCCCGCCCTCGGCCGTCAGTCAGGCCGGAGGCGGCAGCGCCGAGCCCGAGCAGGGCGCGCTGCTGGCCTACTCGCACAATTACGGCCTGCGCCTTCCCGCGCGTGTGCTGGCGGACGTTCACACCGCCCATCAGGACGCGTGCGCCGCAGCCGGTGGCAATGTCTGCCGGGTGATCAGCGCCACCATCAATGACCCCGAGGGCGAGCGCCCGTCGGGCTCGCTGGAAATCCGCGCCCGGCCCGACTGGATCGCAAGCTTTCGCGCAGGTCTCGCCGGAGAGGTCAGCGAGGCGGGTGGCAATATCCAGAGCGAAAACACCTCGGTAGAGGATCTCACCACCCAGATCGTCGACGGAGAAGCCCGTCTGGCCGCCCAGACGGCACTGCGCGACCGGCTGCAGGGACTGCTGGAAACGGCTGACGGTCCGATGAGCGACATTCTGGCAGTCGAACGCGAGCTTGCCCGCGTGCAGGCCGATATCGATGCCCGCGCCAGCGTCATCGCAGCCCTGCGCACACGGGTGGAAACCTCACGGCTGACGCTGCACTACCAACCCATTGTCAGCCAGACATCGCCGGTGCGCTTCAATCCGATCATGCATGCCCTGGAAGACTTTACCGACACGCTGTCGGAAGGTGTCGCAGCCGTGATCCTGTTTGTCGCCATGATCCTGCCATGGCTCATCATCCTCATACCGGCGGTCTTCCTGATCCGCTGGCTTCTGATCCGCCGCAAACGCAGGAAGGCGGCGAAACAACCGTCCTAGCCGGGAGCTCCCGACGCGCCGTTTGCATGCCCGTGCAAACGGCGCGTTAACCATGCTCCTTAACGTCACCCTAAACCGGCCGGTGTATTGTGCCTGCGATTTCGCCTGTCCGGCGAGAAACAGCGGAGCCTGTCATGGCCAAGGCCGTCTTTCACAAGCACCAGCGCGTGTTCGTCCATCCGGTCGGCACATGGGCGCTGGTGGAGAAGGTCAAGCCGCAATGGGTCCGCGATGTGGAGGAGCCGGTAAAGGTCTTCTATGATTGCGGGCTGGGGCGTGACTTCCAGGCACATGAGCTGGCGGTTGAAGACAGTGGCGGCGAGAGCACCGGCAGTAACTGGCGCATATTGCGCGCGGCCAATAAGTGGCAGACGCCCGAAGAGTGCGCCCACCACCCCTTCCCCGGCACCTATCCGGTGGTTGTTACCGACCAGCAGAACTGGGGCGGCTGGCGCACGCCGGGCGCCGAGTATGACCGCGACCCGCACCGCATCGAGGCCCAAGCGCGCCTGATCGCGCAGGCCCCGCGCCTTCTGGCACTGGCCGAAGCGATGGCGCGCGCCGTCGCCGACAATCCTGAATGCGGGCCCGAACTGGTGGGGCTTGCCCGCCAGATGTCGGAGACTGTGCGCACGGTCCGGGCGAAGCCGGGCGAGGCCGGAAGCGCGGCCAGCCAGGCCGCCGAATAATACCTTAGAGGCGCTGGACGTTTACCGGCCTGCAACCCTATTCTGGGAGCGATGATTCGAGCCCGGACAGCGCGCAATACCGACGCACGGCGTCCGCACGGACGGCCGGCCATGGACGGGCCAGCCTCCGGGCGCGCACGCCTGTCCCGTCTTGTCCTGATTTTCCTCATCGTTTTCGCAGGCGTTTTCGGCACCGTCATCTGGGCCAAGCTGCAGATGGAGTGGAGCTCGGCGCAGGCCGAGGCGGAAAACCGTCAGGCCCGCAGCGCCGCCTTCATCGCCGAGAGCGTGTCAGGGCGGCTGTCGGAAATACGCGGCACGCTCAGTTTCGCAGCCACCAGCCTGTCGCAGGCTGATACCGGCATCGACCAGCAGGCCATCGTGGAGGCGGTCACCAGCTCCTCCCATGTATCGGGCGCCGCGCTCTGGCTGCCCGGTGCCGAGCCGCTGACGGCAGGCAGCCAGCCCTCCGATCTGGCCACCGCCGCCGATGCCGCCCTTGGCAGCCCGCAATGGGTTGCCGGCATTGCGGGCGAAACGGCTCATGTCGTGCTGGCTGCGCCGGTTCCCCTGCCCGACCAGAGCGTCGGCACCCTGCTGGCATTTGCCACCCCGTCAGAGCTTGTCAGCGCTGATGGTGCGGCCCGCATCGCGGTGCTGACCGACAGTGTGGGGCGCACGCTCGCGCTTTACCCCGAAGCGCCGATTACTGGCGCGCCGCTGGCTGCCGAGCGCTTCGGACTGCAGAGCCGGGACGCGAGGGCGCTGGCCGATGCCGGTGGCGGCGCGCTGACCGGCGCGCGCCTTGGCGAGGCCGAACAGGTGCTGGGCGTCGCCCGGCTGCGCGATGCGCCCCTCTATGTCTATTCCATCGGACCGGCGGGGCTGGACGCGGCCGCGTGGAACATGACGCTGATTTTCCACGCCCTGCTGTTCTTCGGGCCGCTATTCACGGCCATCGCGTTTTACGTCGTGCTGCTGATGCAGACCGGCGCGCTGAAGAAGGCCGAAGCGCGCCTGCACGATTCTGAACGCCGCTTCCGGCTGGCCATCGAGGGCGCGCGCTGCGGGGTCTGGGACTGGGATCTGGAAACCGACGCGGTTTTCATCACCGACTCCTTTGCCCGCATGCTGGGGCTGGACGATGCGGCCAGCATGTCCGGGGCCGACTTCCTGCAATTGCTGTCAAATGAGGACCGGTCACGCCTGCGCACCGCCATTCGCGCCGCATCCAGAGCGGAGGAAGTGGATCTGGAGGTTCGCGCGCAAAACCTGGCCGTCTGGGTGCAGATGCGCGGCCGGCCACTGGCGAGCGAAGGGGCGGGTCCGGGACGGCGTCTGGTCGGTGTGGCGATCGATGTCACCGAGCGCAAAGGCGCGCAAAAGCGCGTGCTCGCCGCCGAAACCCGCCTGCGGGCAGCGCTGGAGTCCATGACGGAAAGCTTTGCCTTGTGGGATTCGCGCCGCCGCCTGGTTCTGTGGAACCGCAAATTCCGCGACTTCTTCAACCTGCCTGAAGGCTCGCTGCGCCCGGGCATGGCGTACGAGGCCGTCGAGGCTGCGGCGTCCGGCTCGATAGCCGGTGTGCACACCAGCGAAAATGATGGCGAATCCTACCAGATGGAGCTGACCGACGGGCGCTGGCTGCACTATTCGGAACGCCAGACAGCCGATGGCGGCCTGGTCAGCGTCGGCGCTGACATCACGCTGCTCAAGCAGCAGCAGGGCGAGCTGCGCGACAATCAGGAAAGGCTGCGCCAGTCCTATAACGAGCTTGAAGCCTCGTCCCAGCAGATCAGGGAGCTGGCCAAGAGCCACCATGAGGAGAAGCTGCGCGCCGAGGAAGCCAACCGGTCCAAATCCGAATTCCTGGCCAATATGAGCCATGAGCTGCGCACGCCGCTGAACGCCATTATCGGGTTCAGCGAGATGATGCAGAAGCAGATTTTCGGCCCGCTCGGCCATGACCGCTATATCGAATACGCGGGCGATATCCACAATTCCGGGGGGCTATTGCTCTCGCTCATCAACGACATCCTCGACATGTCGAAGATCGAGGCGGGCAAGATGAACCTGCAGACCGAGCCGCTCGATCCGGCAGCCGTGATCGAGCAGTGCGTGCGTCTGATTGGCGCGCGTGCGCAGGAGAAGAGCCTGCAGGTGCGCGCTGAATGCGGCGATCTGCCGGAGGTGGAGGCCGATCCGCGCGCGCTCAAGCAGATATTGCTGAACCTGATGTCGAACGCGGTGAAATTCACGCCCGAAGGCGGGCGCGTCATCGTGCGCGGGTTTGAAGCCGCTGACGGCATCGTCCTGCAGGTTGCCGACACAGGTATCGGCATTGCCGAAGAAGACCTGCCGCGCCTCGGCCGCCCGTTCGAGCAGATCGAGAACCAGCACTCCAAGAGCTATCAGGGCTCAGGACTGGGTCTGGCCCTGTCAAAATCGCTGGTCGAGCTGCATGGCGGCGAGCTGCGCATCGACTCGGTGCTGGGCAAAGGCACCACCATCTCCTTCACCATTCCCCGGCAACAGCCGGGCAGTAATGGCAGCGGAAGTGGCGAACCCGATGCGGTCACCGAGGCCGCAGAATAATCTATTCGGAACCTTCAACCTGATGATGACGGCGGCGTTCCCCATCCCGCCTTTCACCACCGCGCCTCATACCCCGGCCGCGCGGCGCATAGGCCGCCTCCAGAGCGGCACGGCGGACCTCCGGCTCAAGATCAGACACAATGCTCAGGAGCACCTCTTCGCCGGCTGCATCCAGCCGGGCGCGGATGGCACGGATATCGGCGGTAAGAGCCAGCAGCGCGGCTTCGTCAAATTCATCGGCGCGCAGCAGCGCGTTCATCTCGCGCCGCCGGTCAATCATCTCGCCAAACAGGGGGCGCAGCTCGCGCAGGCCCTCGCGCAGCTCGCGGCGCGCCGCATCTCGGCGCTCTTCGGGCAGGGCGGCAATGAAAGCGCGCGGGTTGAAGCCGCCGCTGCCAACCAGATGCCGGCCCGTTTCCTGGACAGTGCTGGCGGGCGCCAGCGCGCGCTGGGCGAGTATGCCCGCCAGCACGCCATTGGCGCCCAGCGACACGACAAGAAGCGCAATCCAGAAACGCCGTCCCTCAAACCAGCTCATCAGCGCACCTCATTCTCGATGAAGTCGACCAGCTCTTCATAGGCCGGGTCGGCAAAGCTGGAAAATGCCATCGCATAGGCCGCATCGCTCTGACTGGCACCGCCAAGGCTTGCACCGCCCCAGCCAAGCCCCAGCCCGGCGCTGAGCGCGAGCACAGCTGCCAGCCGCGCCCATTCAGGCGCAAAGCGCGCCTGCGCTTGCCCGGCGGCGAGTATGCGCCCTGCCAGACCGGCAGAGGGCGGTTCTGCCCGCGCCGCTTCCAGCAGTCCGTCCAGCTCGCCGGCCTCTGCCATCAGCCTGGTGGCCGTCTCACTATTGTTTTCCATGAAGGCCAGCGCGCCGGGACGCTCTGCCTGCGGCCAGCGTTTCGGGTCCGCCCCATAGGCGGAGAGAAGCGCGGAAAATCGTGTCTGGTCCATCATATCGGGTCCCCCCGGCTTTGATCGCCACGGCCATGAGCCAGCGTGTTTATGAGGTCGGTTGCGTTGTCTGCCAGCTGCTCGCGCAGGCTGCGCCGCGCTCGTGACAGCAGGGATTCCATCGCTTCCACACTGACCTCCATTATCTCTGCCGCCTCGATATTGCCCAGCTCCTGAAAATGGCAAAGTTCAAGCGCAAGGCGCTGGCGTTCGGGAAGGTTGGCGACAGCGGCGCGCACGGCGTCCTGACTGTCCTTGCCTGCCAGCATGCTGTCTGCATCCGCTCCGCCATCTGCCCGGTCATAGTTTTCGGGCAGGCTGGTCTCGCGGCGTTTTCTCAGGCGGTCATAACAAAGATTGACCGCAATTCTCATTACCCAGCTATCAAACCGGGCTGTGCCGGGCTTCCACCGGTCTGCATTGCGCCAGACCCGCAAATAGGTCTCCTGGGCCACGTCTTCGGCTTCGCTGCGATCACCCAGCAACCGCCAGGCAGCGCCGGTGATCTTGGGCAGGGTGCGGGCAATGAATGCCTGCATGGCCGCACTGTCACCCCGGCCGAGCGCGCGCGCCAGGGCGGCGTCGCCGTCAGGGGCGGCGCGCCTTCCAGAGCCGGTAATGACCTGCAGAACCGGCCGGATGGACGCCTCCCTGACAACGCTGCCTTCAGTCGTACTAGTCGCGGCTGCGGCGCTGGCGGCGTTCACCGCGTTCGCCGCGTTCGCCGCGCTGAGCGCGCATTTCCGCCATGCGTTCCTGCACAGCGGCGACGGTGACGGAATCATTACCTTCACCGGCCCAGCGGTCAAACATGGCATTGCCGCGCGCCTCGAATTCAGCGCGGGTGATCTCGCGGTCGGCGCGCTCACGGCGTTCGCCGCCACGTTGGCCCCATTGACGGCGGCGCTCGCCACCTTCAGCGCCACGCTCTGCACGGCGTTCAGCCCAGCGTTCACGCATCAGCTCACGGTCAGCCGCGTTGATGACGCCGTCATCATTGGCGTCCATCCGGTCGAACATGGTGTTGTGATGGGCCAGAAACTCGGCGCGGGTGATGACGCCATCGCCGTCAGCATCGATGCTGGCAAGACGCTCGGCAAAGGCTTCCGGGTTGCCGCGCGTGCCGCGATGGCCCCAGCGATGGCCGCGGCGTTCACCGCGTTCGCCAGCGGCGGATTCCTGCACGGCCGCCTCAGCAGCAACAGCGCTGACAGACATGACCGGCACAGACGTAAAGCCGAGCGCCAGAGCAGCTGCGGCAAATTTCAGGGAGGTTTTCATTGCGTCGTAACTCCGATTGCTTCGGTGAGCAGTTGTCCCTCTGCACCCTCTCAAACGAAGTAAGCGCGCCCTATCCGTCGCGCGTCGATGCTCTTTTTTCTACCACCTTGATAAATATGGCTCTTGTCTGGTCAGCAAGCGCCTCCACCCGCGCCTTTAACGCCTCGAGATTGGCACAGCCTGCCGCCTGGGCGAGGCGCCGGGCGAAGGGTTCGCTGGCATCTTGCGGATCAAATCCGCTGCCATGGGCCAGCCGGGTCAGCTGCGTCACCGCCTCATAGAGCGCATGGGCCTCCAGCAGGGTGTGAGCGTCCGCCGCCTCCAGCCAGTGCGTGCCGCCCAGCCTCTCCAGCGCCTTGCGCGTGGACGGCTCGCAGCCCAGACGCCCTGCCACCAGTCCTGCCTGCGCCACGAACTCGATATCCATGAGACCGCCCTGGCGCAGCTTGAGATCCCATGATGAGGCCGCGGGCTTGTCGCGCTCCAGCCGGGCGCGCATGTCGCTGGCGGCCTTGCACACCTCTTCCTCACTCAGCGTATGCCCATTGACCCCATCGGCGATGGCGCGGGCGATGGCACCATTGTCACCATTCGATGCGACAAGGCTCGCGCGCGTCATCGCCATGCGCTCCCACACCCAGGCCTCCTCGCGGTAATAGGTTTCAAAGCGCTGCAGCGAGACCGCTACAGGCCCGGCAGAGCCGGATGGGCGCAAGGCCAGATCAACCGGATAAAGCGCCCCTTCCTCGGTCGGCGCAGAGAGCGCTGACACAAGGCGCTGGGTGAAGCGCGTAAACCAGACCGGCGCTTCGAGCGGCTGGGCACCGTCGGACTGCTCGGCCTGCGGCTCATACACCACGATCAGATCGAGGTCGGAATCGGCAGACAACTCCCCGCCGCCCAGCTTGCCCATGCCCAGCACATGCCACCGTCCGGGCGCGGCCCCGTGGCGGCGCTCCATCTCGCGCTCGGCAGCTCCGGACATGGCCATCACGCTATGGCGGGCGAGGATGGAATAGGCGTTGGCCGCGTCGCTGGCCCCTGCCCGGCCACGCAGAAGCTGCGCGCCGATGCGCAGGCGCTCCTCGCGCACGAAGCGGCGCGCGGTGTTCATGGCATCCTCGAAGGTTTCCCCGCGCGCCAGACGCTCGGTGAGCACTTCCTGGCTGGCTGGACCGGTCTCGGACAATGGCGCAGCGAAGGCCGGCTCCAGCATGACGTCCAGAAGCGCCGGGCGCTTGCCGATCTCGTCGGCGAGGCTGGGTGCCAGCCCCAGAATGGCGATCAGCTCGTCGGCCAGCGCCGGGTGCGCGGTCAGGAGCGATAACGGCTGCACGCCCGAAGGCAGGCCCTCAAAGAAGGCCGCAAACCGGGCAAAGGCGGCATCGGCATCACCGGTCGCGCCGATGGCTTCCACCAGACGCGGTGCCAGACGGGAGAACAGCCTGCGGGCCCGCTCTGTGCGCGCGGCCCGCGCCCGGCCCGCCGCCCAGCCCGAAAGCTGGTGCCAGATACGCACCGGATCGGAAAAGCCCAGCCGGGAGAGTGTTTCGAGCGTGTCAGGCGTCGGCTCCACCCCGGTCAGTACCAGGCTGCCCTCATGGGTGGCGAGGCTCTCGCCCTCCTCGAACTGCTCGGTGAAGGCGTTGTGAACGGCGCGCAAGGTCTCCGCTACGCGCGCGTCAAACGCGTCGAGCTCGGCATAGCCGGCAAGGGCGGCAACGCGCGCCCGGTCAGCATCCTTCTGCGGAAGCGTCTGGGTCTGCTCGTCATCAAGCATCTGGATGCGGTGCTCGACATGGCGCAGGAAGGTGTAGCTCTCGGCCAGCACGCGCGCCGTATCGGCCTCAATCAGCTCTGCCTCGCGCAAGGCATTGAGGGCTGACAGCGTGCCTGCCACGCGCAATTGCGGCTTTCGCCCGCCAAAGACCAGCTGCAGCACCTGGGCGTAAAATTCCACCTCGCGTATACCGCCCAGGCCCAGCTTTACGTCATGTCCGGCAACGTTGAGCTCTGCGCGATTGCCAACGGCCTGTATCTGCTTGGCCAGTGCGCGGATGTCCTCCACGGCCGCGAAATCAAGCGTGCGCCGCCAGATGAAGGGCTCCAGATCGGCGATGAAGGCGTTGCCAGCCTCGATATCACCGGCCACCGCGCGCGCCTTGGCATAGGCGGCCCGTTCCCAGTTCTGGCCGACCGCCTCGAAATAGTGACGCGCCATGTCGCCATTGACCGCCAGCGGCGTGGAGGACGGGTCGGGGCGCAGGCGCAGATCGGTGCGGAACACATAGCCCTGAGGCGTCATTTCGCTCATCAGGCGCACTAGGCGCTGGGTGAGGCGCGTGGCCAGCTTTTGCGGCTCCTTGCCGCCTGGCGCTTGGAAGCGCTCCGCCTCCCACACCACCACCAGATCAATATCGGAGGAATAGTTGAGGCTCTGCGTGCCGAGCTTGCCGAGCGCCAGCACGCTATAGCCGTGCATCGCGCCATCATCGTCCGCCAGCCCCATCTCCCGCGCCGCAAAGCCCAGCGCGCCCTGCAGGGCGGCATCGGCAAAAGCGGAGATGGTGGCGGTAGTCTGCTCCAGCGGCCATGCGCCGGACAGATCGGCCAGCGCCGTCGCCAGATGGATGTCCATCTTGGCCTCGCGCAAGGTGCGCATAACGTCGGCTTCGGTGTCGCAAGCGCCCGCCGAGCGCGCGCTGGCAATAACCGCCTCGCATACGGCTTCAGGGCTGTCTGTGGCCAGCGCCTGCAAGGTGGCGGCGCGCCGCTCCATCAGCCGGGCCAGATAGGCCGAGGCCGACATCACCGCATCGAGAAATTCCGGCGGCCAGGCGGACAGCGCAGCCGCCGGAATACTGGCGCGCCGCTGCCGGGCCGTGTCAGCATCCCGGACAGGAAGCGCTGTAGTGATGCGTTGGGAGACAGGGGCGGTCATGGGACGCAAACTGGCCCGCGTCTGACCTTCAAGGCAAGCGCGTCACGCGCGATGGGCGGGAAACAGCAAGGCGATGCGCAGCCCTGTTCCCTCACCGCTGGACGAACCGGGGCCGTCATCGAGTTTCAGCTCGGCACCGTGCACCTCCGCGATGGCCTGGACCAGCGACAGGCCAAGGCCGACGCCGGGCAGATTGCGGCTGGCTTCAAGGCGCACGAAGCGTTCCAGCACGCGCGGCCGTTCGTCTGGCGGAATGCCGGGGCCGGTATCGGTCACGGAAATCTCCACTGCGCCTCTGGATGTGGCCCGCAGGCGCAACATGATGGCGCCGCCGGCCGGCGTGTACTTGATGGCATTGTCCAGAAGGTTGGCCACCGCCTGCGCCACCAGCTCGCGGTCTGCCAGAATGGTCAGGCCCGCACTGGCATCCAGCGCGAAATCATGGCCGGTTTCCTCGCATACCGGCTCATAAAGCTCGGCGACGTCCGCGATAATCTCCGCCGGGTCGAGCACTTCGAGCGCGCGGCGGCGCTCACCGGTCTGAAGGCGTGAGAGCGACAGCACGGCATTGAAGGTTTTGAGCAGTTCGTCGGAATCGGAGATGGCCTGCGCCAGCGCGGCCTCACGGTCTGCGATATCTCCCGCCTCCACCAGAGCTGCTTCCAGCCGCCCGCGCATACGCGTCAGCGGCAGGCGCAAATCGTGGGCAATGGAATCGCCCGCCGATCGCATGCGCTGCATGAGGTGCTCTACCCGGTCCAGCATGTCGTTGAAGTTGGATGCCAGATCATCCAGCTCATCGCCGGAGAAATTGCGTGGCGCGCGGGTTTGCAGCCGTCCGGCCATCACCTCACGCGCAGCGGCATTGATGTCATCGAGGCGACGCGAGAAGCGCCGGCTGACCACCGCGCCGGACACGATGCCCATCGCCACCGCCAGCCCGGACGCGATGAGCACAGCGTTGAGAATGTAGGTGACGAAGCGGGCCTCGTCCTCCACATCGATGCCGACGAAGAGCGTGTATCCGCCCTCAAGCGTACTGATAAGGCCGCGCGCGGCGCGGCTGGGCTCTGCTGCCGTCTGCCCGCCCGGCGGCGCGCGCTCATAGGTGAAACGCACCCGCCCCTGCGCGTCGGGCGGGGTGGATGGCAGGTTGGAGATATTGCCGGACAGGCGGCGGCCGGAGGGCTGGTTCAGGAGATAGAGAAACTCCCCGCCAGCCACCGAACTCTGGACAATATAGCGGTTGGCAGCGGCGACGCCTTCGGCCCGGAAACGCGCCTCAATGGCAATGCTTTCCTGGGCGACGGCGTTATCCGCCCGGCGCACACCCGCCGTCACGGTAGCGGCATAGACCAGCGCCAGGATCACGAAGCTGGAGAACGCAAACAGCGCCGCCGACAACAGGGTCAGGCGGAAGGCCGTCGTGCGCGCGAAGGCTGGCAGGATGAACCTGCCAGCCGGCACCGGCGATATCGGCGCTGTATCGCTCACGCCTGCAGCCGGTAACCCGCACCGCGAACGGTATGCAGCATGGTCGAGCCGAACGGCTTGTCGATCTTGGAGCGAAGCCGGGAAATGTGAACGTCGATCACATTGGTCTGGGGGTCAAAATGATAGTCCCACACCTTTTCCAGCAGCATGGTGCGCGTCACCACTTGTCCGGCATGGCGCATGAGAAATTCCAGCAGGCGGAACTCGCGCGGCTGCAGGAGGACATCCTCCCCGCCGCGCCTGACCGTGCGCGCCAGCAGATCCATTTCCAGATCACCGACCGAAAGCTGGGTCTGGACAGAACCCGGATCACGCCGCCGCGCCAGCACCTCCACGCGGGCCAGAAGCTCGGCAAAGGCGTAGGGCTTCACCAGATAGTCGTCAGCACCCGATTTCAGCCCGTCCACCCGGTCATCCACCTCGCCCAGCGCGGAGAGGATGAGGATCGGGGTGGCCATGCCTTCGGCGCGCAGGGTCTCGATCACGGACAGCCCGTCGCGGCGCGGCATCATCCGGTCAACGACCAGCACGTCGTACTGGCTGTTGCGGGCCATCTCCAGCCCGTCCTCGCCGTCATGGGCCGCGTCGCAGACATGCCCCGCCTCACGCAGGCCCCGCCCCATGAAGGCGGCCACCTGCTTGTCGTCTTCCATAATGAGAATACGCATGTCCGGAGCTCCCGATCCGATGGTTTCAACGCGCCCTATTCGGCATCAAGCCGGAGCGCGACATAGCGCACCCCGCCCTGCTGGCGGGCCACCAGCACAAGTACGGCGTTGCGATTGCTTTCACGCGCAGCCGCTACGGCCGCCCGCAGATCGTCGACCGTGCGCACATCACGTCCGCCTGCTTCCAGGATGACGTCACCATTGCGGATATCGCGGCGTGAAGCCTCGGAGTCCGAACGCACGCTGTTCACCAGAAGACCACGATTACCGCTGGCACCGACGCGCTCACGCGCGGCGTCATCAGCCGGAGTGAGATTCATGCCGAACACCTCATTGCGCGAGGGCTGAACCTCAGGGCTGGTGGAGGCGGTACCGGCATCCGGGCGCTCTGACAGGCGCACGCGGATAGTGCGCTCCCGGCCATCGCGGATAATGCGCAGTTCCACGCGCTCACCGGGCGCCACTGCGCCGATACGCTGGAACAGCTCGCGCTGTTCGTTCACCGTATGATCGTCAATGCGGATGATGACATCGCCATTTTGCAGGCCAGCGTCCGCCGCCGGGGTTCCGGCGATGACTTCGGCTACCAGCACGCCGCGCCGGTCGCGCGGCAGGCCGAGGCTTTCAGCAAGGTCTGCGGTCAGCGATTGCGGCGCGATACCCAGATAGCCGCGGCGTACTTCACCGCCATCCATCAGCTGGTCGACAACCGATGCCGCCAGATCTGAAGGGATGGCAAAGCCGATACCGACATTGCCGCCGGTGGGCGAGAAGATCGCCGAGTTCACACCGACCACATTACCATTGAGATCAAACGCCGGACCACCCGAATTGCCCCGGTTGATGGGTGCATCGATCTGCAGGAAGTTCGTGTAGAGCTGGGTATTGCCCAAGGGGCGGCCAATTGCGGAGACGATACCGGCCGTTGCCGTACCGCCAAGGCCAAACGGATTGCCGACCGCTACGACCCAGTCACCCACACGGATGGACGGGGTGCGGTCGAGGCTGACATGAGCGAACTCGCGGCCCGAACCGTCAACGCGCAGCAGGGCAATATCCGTGGCGGCATCACGTCCCACGATTTCGGCCGGAAACTCCGAGCCGTCGGCCAGCGTCACCGTGATCTCGCTGGATCCGGAAATGACGTGCTCATTGGTCACCAGCAGGCCGTCAGCGGAGATAAAGAAGCCTGAGCCTTGCGAGCGGCGCTCACGCGGCTGGGCCGGTCCGCCCTGCCCGCCAAAGCGCTCGAAAAATTCGCGAAACTGCGGCGGAATGTCGGACAGGTCCGGCACGCCGCGCGGGTCAACACTGCCCGCCGCTTCAATCGAGACAACAGCCGGGCTGACCCGCTCGATCAGGTCAGCAAAGGACATCGGCGTACCCGGCGGCATGGATTCAGCGCTTCTGGCGGTCTGGGCCGATGCGCCCGGAGCCAGCTGCGGCGGCATCAGGCAGACACTGCCCGCAAGCAGGGCGGGGATCAGAAGCGAACGGAAGGCGCGCGGTGACAACATGAGAAATCCTCTGGCGGCTGGGTGTGGTTTGACTCAGCTTGCAAGGGCGGAGCCAGATCGTCCCTGACCGCGTTCATGCCGCGGTCAGGCTCTACGCTCTATTACCAAATGGTGACGAAGCTGTAATGATAAAGGGGGTCAGGTCTCATCACCCGCATAGGCGGTGTCGATACGCGAACTGCGCTCCAGCGTGCGATGCACCGGGCATTTGCCGGCAATCTCCACCAGCTTTGCTGCCTGTTCATCATCGACGCCGCCTTCAACCGAAATCGCGCGGGTGAAGACGTCGCGGGCAGGCCGGTCATCTTCAGCATCGCTTCTGGCGTGGGTCACCTGGGTCGAGATACGCCCCAGCGCCCAGTTCTTCCGGTCTGTATACATCCGCAAGGTGATGGTGGTGCAGGCCGCCAGCGCGGTTGAGAGAAGCTGGAAGGGGCCCGGACCCGCATCAAATCCGCCAAGCTCCTCTGGCTCATCTACCAGAAAGCGCGCTTCGCCCGTGGACGCCCAGCTCAAGTAAGCGCCCTTGCCGGTCTCCTGCACAAGGGCGGAGTTATGGCCGGGCGGCGAGGCTGGGGCGGCAGGCAGCGGATCGTTCAGCGCGTAGCGCTCCGCCCAGGCCGCGATGACCTTGGCCGCATGGGCGGCGTGAGCCGCGCCGCTGAGCAGATGGTCGCCATCATCAAGGCTCAGGAAGCTCTTGGGGTGTTTCGCGGCGACAAAGAGGCGCGTGGCATTGTCAATGCCCACCGTCTCGTCGCGCGGCGCATGCGCGACCAGCAGGGCTGCTTTCAGGCTTTTGGCCGCCTCCAGCACGTTCTGCCCGGCAATGTCATCGAGGAATTGCTTGCGGATGGTGAAGGGCCGGCCAGCTGGACGCGCGCCTCGCCGGTCTGGCGTATGGTGTCCACATCATCGGCGAACTGCTTTTCGACATGGGCGGCATCAGCCGGTGCGCCGATGGTCACGACCGCCTTGATTCCGGGGATTTTTGCCGCCGCAACCAGCACCGCCGCACCGCCCAGCGAATGGCCGATCAGAATGGAGGGCGCTTCGTAGTGCTCGCGCAAATGATCGGCAGCACGCAGCAGATCTTCGATGTTGGAGGAGAAATTGGTGTTGGCAAACTCGCCGTCGGAATGGCCAAGCCCGGTAAAGTCAAAGCGCAGGACCGCAATGCCATGTCCGGCCAGTTCGCGCGCCAGCCTGGTCGCCGCCAGCGTCTCCTTGGAGCAGGAAAAGCAATGCGCAAACAGCGCATAGCCGCGCGGCGGCGCCTTGGGCCTGTCGAGCCTGGCCGCCAGCATTGCGCCCTGACTGCCTTCAAACTCCAGCTTTTCTGACCGCATCATGCCGCTCCCGTTATTGCGTTGACGCGCGGAGTGTCCGGCAAGCGGCGGGCGCTTACAAGCTGTCCTTGACGGCCTTGCGGCGCATGCTGGTGAACAGGAGCGCACCGCCCAGCGCGAGGAAAACCACCGGTGCCAGCCAGAGCGGCAGAGTGCGCACCTCCATGGGCGGGCGCATCAGCACTTCATGGCCGAACCGCGCCACCAGCGCGGTGCGCACGGCTTCGTCCTCGCGCCCGGCGGCAATCTCCTCGCGGATGAAGCGGCGCATATCGCCCGCCATGGGCGCACTGGAATCCAGCACCGACTCGCCCGCGCACACCATGCAGCGCACCTCGCGCATCAGACCTTGCGCGCGCGCCTCGTCAGCCGGTGCCAGCTCAGGCGAAGCCTGCAGGGCCAGAGCCATCAGGAGCGCGGCAATCATGGCTGCACCGTACGCTGGCGGCGAGTGAGGACTTGCGCGGTGAGCGCTGAAAACCCGCCCAGCACGATCAGGGTCGCGCCAAGGCCCAGCATCCAGACTAGCGGATGGAAGGCGGCGCGGATTTCGTAGGCCGCACTGCCATCCTCGCGCGGGCGCGCCTCGCCGATGGAGACATAGAGATCACCCCGCAGCGATGAGCCGAGCCCCACCTCACGCGTATGCTGGTCCGCGGCCCAGTAATAGCGCCGCTCCGGGCTGATCGTGCCGCCACCGGATACTGACAGGGTGGCGCGGTCGGCCAGATAGTTGGGACCATCGGCGCGGCGCACATCGGTAAGCGTCAGGGTGCGCCCGGCGATCTCGATGCTCTCTCCGCTTCCCAGCGCGCTGTTCACATCCGGCGGACGCGAGGCATCGGCGGCCGCGCCCAGTGCGATGAAGCCCACCCCGGCATGCGCCATGGCCCGCCCGGCCGTGGCAAATTTCAGCACGCGCGTCTGTGCCAGTGGCAGCGATCTGAACACGTCCATCGCGGCCCCCGCCATCACCCATACGCCCAGCGCCCCGCCAATCACGGCCAGCACCGGCGCACCAAACCAGACCAGAGCGATACCCGCCAGCGCTACCGGCAGGAGAAGGAAGGCCGCCCGCATCTGCTTCAAGGCCGGTCTGGCCCCGCCATTGGCCCAGGGCAGGAAGGGTGCAATCGGTACCAGCAGGAGGGCAAGGATCAGCAAAGGCGTTGCCGCCGCATCGAAATAGGGCGGACCGACAGAGACCGGCGCACCGCCCAGCATCTCCACAAACAGGGGATAGAGCGTGCCGACCAGCACCACGCCCGAAGCCGCCGCAAGAAGCAGGTTATTGGCCCCGATGAAGGCTTCGCGGCTGGTCGGCTCAAAGCCTTCGCCCTCACCCAGATGCCCGGCACGCAGTGCAAAAAGGCCAAAGCCCGCGACAGCCGACACGCCCAGCATGCCGAGAATCCAGACACCGCGCTCGGGATCGAGCGCGAAGGCATGCACCGACGTGATGACGCCGGAGCGGACCAGAAACGCGCCAAGGATCGAGAGGACATAAGCCAGAAGCGCGAGGAACACCGTCCAGCCGGGGAAAGCTCCGCGCTTTTCGGTGGCGATGACCGAGTGAACCAGAGCGGCCCCCAGCAGCCACGGCATGAAGCTGGCATTCTCCACCGGGTCCCAGAACCACCATCCGCCCCAGCCCAGCTCGTAATAGGCCCACCAGGCCCCCAGCGAGATACCCGCCGTCAGGCTGGTCCACGCGCCAATCGCCCAGGGGCGCAGCGCGCGGGCAATGTCGCGCCCGGATGTTTTCTGGATCAGTCCGGCCGCCGCGATGGCAAATGCCGCCGACAGGCCGACATAGCCCAGGTAGAGAAGCGGGGGGTGAAAGGCGAGCGCGGGGTCCTGCAGGATCGGATTTAGGTCACGGCCCTGCAGCGGAGCCGGATCAAGCCGGTCAAACGGGTTGGAGGCGAACACCAGAAAGGCAAAGAACAGGCTTTGCAGCAGACCCTGCAGGCTGACCGCGCGTGCGCGCAGCGCCGGGTCGGCCGGTCCCACCCGCGTCAGGCCATAGCCAAACAGCGCCAGAATGAGACACCAGAGCAGCATCGAGCCTTCATGCCCGCCCCAGGCCGCCGTGATCTTGTAGAAAAGCGGCTTGTCGACATGGGAATGCCCGGCAACATAGGCGACCGAGAAATCAGACTGGATGAAGGTGACAATCAGCAGCGCAAAGCCGAACGCCGAGGAAAGAAGCGCCGCGAGGCTGGCCGTGCGCCCGGCAGCGGCATAAGGCGAGCGCCCGCCCTGACTGGCCCCAACCCAGCTCAATACCATCTGCGCCAGTGAGACGATCAGGGCCAGCGCGATCAGAAAACGGCCAAGTTCTGCAATCATGTACGGTCTTGCCCGATCCGCGCCTGCCCCAGCGTCCAGGCATCGCGCCCTGTCGCACCGGGCAGGCTGTCTTGCGCCTCGGCGCTGGCCAGAGCCGAAGCGACCTCTGGCGGCATATAGGCTTCATCATGCTTGGCCAGCACCCGGCTGGCGACAAACAGGCCGGTTTCGGCGAACGCGCCCTCGGCAACAATGCCCTGCCCCTCGCGGAACAGATCAGGCAGTGAACCGGCGTAGCTGATGCGGATATCGGCGATGGTGTCGGTCACGGAAAAGCTGGCGCCGCCCGATGCCGGGCGCTCCACTGATCCTTCAATCACCAGACCGCCCACGCGGATGCGCTGGCCGGGCAGTGGCGGCGCTTCAGCCACCATGGCAGGCGAATGAAAAAACGTCATCGCATCACGCAAGGCAAAGCCTGCCAGCAGGCCCGCAGCCACCAGCACGCCGGCAGATGCCAGCACGACCCATAGACGTTTGCGCGCCTTTATCACTCGGTTTCCCCTTCTGCTTCAGCATCCAGGCCGCCCGCGCGCACCAGCGCGTCGAGAATAGCGCCGGTACCGGCATCCCCGCCAGAGCGGGCGCGGGCCTCGGCAATCGCGGCGCGTGCGCCATCACGGTCTTCGCGGACCGCCCGCACACGCGCCAGCACCATCCAGCGGGTTAGATCATCCGGATAAGCTTCAAGTCCAGCCTCCAGCCCTGCGACCATTCGTGCCACCATCGCATCCGGGCTTTCATCGGGGTCAAGCGCATCGGGGTCCATCATCTGCGGGCCGCCAGCCGGGCGCGACAGCAGGTCAGCGGCGCGCACCGCGATGGCCTGGCGGAAAGGATCATCTTCCGGCAGGCGGCCTACGATGCCCGCCCAATGACCGAGCGCCGCCTCACGATCACCCGCATCATAGGCAGCTGCGCCCATGAAGAAGGCGGGTTCGGGCAAGGTCTCGTCCAGCTCCATCGCCGCGGCAAACGCGCGCTCGGCCTCTGGCGTGACCGTGCCTTCATTGAGGTTCACCAGCGCCTGACCCAGATCGGAGAACACCCGCGCATCTTCGCGTACACGCGCCGAGCGCTCCAGCATGGCAATGGCTTCCAGGTGGCGTCCGTCAAACGCCAGAAAGCGGCCGAGCATGGCCAGCGCTTCGGGATTGCCCGGTTCACGCCGCACAATGGCGCGCAGGCGTTCCTCCTGCTCCTCTGCGGTCAGGTCTTCGGGCGGCAACTCTGCCAGCCGGGCTTCGGTAGCCGCATAGGGCTGACCTTCAAGGCCGGGTTGGCCGCCCACCAGATAGGCACCCAGCGCCGCTATGGCGAGCACGGCCATCACACCGAACGCCACCAGCCGGTGCATCGGACCGGCAGCGCCACGCGCCAGCGGGGAGGCAACCCACATCGCCACGCCGACGCCAAGCGCCGCAATAATCAGCGTCAGGGCGATCATGGCGCACCTTTCCGGAAAACAAGGGTGAGATTATTGGCCGGCATGGCCAGGCGCTGCGCCAGAACAAGGCCATGGCGCGCCATCAGCGCCGCGACATCATCCAGCGCCCGGACGCCCCAGCGCGGATCACGCGATTTCAGGCTGGCATCGAAAGCCAGATTTGACGGCGCGGTCGCCTCGCCTTCGAGAAACGGCCCGTACAGGATGAGATAACCGCCCTCGTCCAGCAGCGCCGCGCCGCCCTCGGCAAGCCCTTCGGCGGCCTGCCACGGCGCGATATGGATCATGTTGGCGCAGAACACCGCAGACACCGGACGCGGCACGGCCCGCCACCAGCCTGAATGCTGCGTGTCCAGATCGAGCGCGCTCGCCATTCGCCCGGCGGCTTCACTCGCCCAGTCATCAATGCTGGCGCGCGAGGCGGGATCGGGGTCGCTCGGCTGCCAGCGCAGATCAGCGCGCGCCGACAGGCAGGCCAGAGCATGCTCGCCGGTACCGCTGGCAATCTCCAGCACGGCCGCATCTTGCGGCAAAACCTGCGCCAGCGTGGCCGCGATGACCTCGCGATTGCGCGCTGCACTCGGAGAACTCAGGCGCGCGCCGGTCTGGCCGCGATTCTCAAGAGCGATGGGAGATGAGCCGGTCATGGCGTCTACATAGGCCGCCAGCCGTTCGGGATAAAGCCATTCACGCCGCGCGCGCTGCGGCGGCGCGCCGCAGGAACACAGCAGCGCTTTCCTGCTGGCCCATGGCTGTCATCAGCCGGGCAATGACCGCAGCGCGCTCTGTCAGGGCATCATCACCCTGACTGCCCCGCATCTGCGCCAGCACCGCTCCGGACGCCATATCAAGCCGCTGGTTCATCCGGTCCAGCACACCCGCATGAGCCCCGCCCACCGCCGCGCGCGAGGCATCATCGCGCGTCAGCCGCAAAAATGTGCAGAACACTTCCATCCGCGTCGCCGCCGCCTCCAGCGCATCGCCGGAGAGTATGAGCCGCGCAGGGAGCGCCTTGTGCGGGTCGGGGACGGTCTTGTCGAGCTGGGCCAGCGCTGCGCCATGAATGGCTTCCATCTGCGCAGACGCACGCTGGCGCAGTGCCATGATCTGGCGTCCCCAGCCCCCATCCTTGCGAATGCCGATTTCGCGGCTCATCCCCACGGTCACGGTGGCAAACTGGGTCAGGGCGGTGGCCATCTCCTGGGCGGCCTCAATACTGGCGGGAATCTCGGCAAAGCCGCTGACATAATAGGCCGCATCTTCCAGCAGGGCGTCACCGATCGTGGAGACGTCCGTGCGCGAGAGCAGGAAATCATCGTCGCGCCGGGCGATTTTCTCGAACACGCGCAGGATCGCCCAGGGCCGCGCAAGGCGCGCCATCACAAGATAGAGAAACCAGACGCCCGCATCAGGGTCGGCGGCGCAGGCTGCGTCATAGCGGTCGCGCAGGGTCTGGGACAGGCCCTCCTCGAGCTCGGCAATACTGGGGGGAATATCGGCCATCGCTTTGCGCAAGACAGGCCCGGCCCGCAAAATGGCCGCGAGATCACGCACTGCCCGGAAATCACTGACCCCAAGCCGGTGGCGTAGCTGCTTTGTCGCACGCGGATCGTCGCGCAGCTCTTCAATCGCGGCCAGGATGCGCTTTGAGGCATCGGCCCGCAGCGAGTCTTCTGCCTTTTCGTCCAGCGGCATGAGCGGGTTTGCACAGCGTTCCGTCATCGCTGCGGTTATGTCCGGCGCGAGCGTCTCGTCCATCCAGCTCCAGACGGTCGCGAGCATGGCAGGGGGAATGTGCGCCAGCGACGGGCGGGCATGGGCCGGGTCAAGGCTCAAAGGGGCGAGCGGCGCGAAAAACCGTTCACGTGTATAGAGTTCCGGCTTTCGTGAGCACGCATGCAGAAGCTCGCCCATCGTCTCGTCACCCGTCCTTGCCGTCTCGACAATGCGGGCAGCGAACGCCGCAGGCAGCGCGCTCATCAGAGCACGTAGCTGGGCAATCTTGGCAGGTGTGAGCGTCGTCATAAATGCGGCCGCGACGGTAAATCCGGGTTTCAGCGTCACATTTTGCGGTTAATGGCGCGTTTCCCCTGTGCGGATCACGCCTGGCAGGACCAGCCTGGCGTCCAGTCCGCCGAGCGCGCTGACCTCCAGCGCCAGTGCCCCGCCATAGGCTTTCACCAGATCGCTGACAATCGCCAGGCCAAAGCCGGTGCCGGGGGCCTGCTCGTCAAGCCGGACACCCCGGCCCAGAACCTGTTCGCGCGCCTGCGGGTCCAGCCCCGGCCCGTCATCCTCCACGCTCAGCAGAACCGCGCCCTCCGCGCCGGTGCTGGCACTTATCTGCACGCGGCTTGCCGCCCATTTGCAGGCATTGTCGACAAGATTGCCGATAAGGTCCTCAAGGTCCTGGCGTTCGCCCCGGAACACCGGATTGCCCTCGACAGTCCAGTCCAGCGTGATGTCCCGGCGGGCATAGATGCGGCGCAGGGTGCGCCCCAGATCCTCGATCACCTCGCCCACCGGTGTGCGCGCGCCAATGGCCTTGGCGTTGGCGGCGGCTCTGGCGCGCCGCAAATGGTGCTCCACCTGCCCGGTCATCGCATCGGTCTGGCGGCGGACAAGGTCGCCCAGCCGGGTGTCATCGCCGCGCGCCTCGTTGGAGAGCACGGTGATCGGCGTTTTCAGGGCGTGGGCGAGATTGCCGACATGGGTGCGCGCGCGCTCGACCACCTCTCTGGAATGATCGATAAGCGCGTTGAGTTCATTGGCCAGCGGCATCATTTCGGACGGGTACTGACCTGAAATCCTGTGCGTTTCGCCATCGCGCACGCGGGCCACGGCGCGCCGCAGTTTGAGCACTGGCGACAGGCCGACGCGCACCTGCACCACCACGCCGACCGCCAGCAGAATGGCAAACCCGGCAAGCAGGCCGGCTGCAACGAGGCCGAATGTCCAGACCCGCCGGTCGGACGGGCGCCTGTCTTCGGCAGCGATAATGATGACCGGCCCATCCAGTCCGGGCAGGACAACCGCCCGTACCGACAGGCGCAAGGGCTCACCGTCCGGCCCGTCGGCATTGCCGGCCACGGCCTGTCCGCTCGCCGCAATAGCGGCGCTACGCAATCTGTCGGATAGAACGATGGTTTCATCCCAGAGAGAGCGGGAGCGCTCAATAGGGTCCGCACCGGCAGGCGCATTGGCGTGGCTTACCTGCCAGTAGCGGCCGGAAAACACCTGGCCGAAGCGCGGATCAAGCAGATCGCGCGTCAGCACCACACCGCCATCGGGTGTCGCCTCCAGCTGGATCAGCAGAAATTCGGCGATATTGGCCTGCCGGTTATCGAGATCGGTCAGCACCGTCTGGCGGAACACCGCCGTCAGCGACACAGCGCCAACCGTCAGCAGGATCAGTCCCCAGCTGAGCGCAAGAAGGCTCAGCCGCCTGAGCAGCGACCCGCGTTCGATCAGCGTGTCACTGCTGTCAGCGCTCACCCCGCCTTGGCCCGCGTATCTGCGCCGGGCGCCACCAGCCGGTAGCCCAGCCCGCGCACCGTCTCGATGCGCTCGGTTCCGATCTTCTTGCGCAGACGGCCGACAAACACCTCGATCGTATTGGAATCACGGTCGAAATCCTGATCGTAAATGTGCTCGACCAGCTCGGTGCGCGAGATCACCCGCTCACGATGGTGGATCATGTAGGAGAGGATGCGGAACTCGTGCGAGGTCAGCTTGACCAGCTGATCGCCGACAAACACCCGCGCGCCGCGCGTATCCACCGACAGATCGCCCATCTCGATGGTGGATGTCGCGTGGCCAGCTGCGCGCCGGGTCAGGGCACGCAGGCGCGCCAGCAATTCTTCCGGGTGGAAGGGCTTGGTCAGATAATCGTCCGCGCCCGCATCAAACCCGGCCACCTTTTCGCTCCAGCGGTCGCGGGCGGTCAGGATCAGCACCGGAAAGTCGCGCCCAGCCGAGCGCCAGCGTTCCAGCACGCTCACACCATCAAGGCGCGGCAGGCCAAGATCGAGCACAACGGCGTCATAGGGTTCGGTATCGCCCATGAACCAGCCCTCCTCGCCATCGCCTGCCTCATCCACGGCATAGCCGGAATGGTCCAGCACGTCTTTGAGCTGGCGGCGCAGATCGGGATCGTCTTCAACTATCAGGGCGCGCATCAGACACACTCCGTTGAGAAAAGTACTGGCATCACATCACCCGGCCACTGGCGGCATCAACGCGCACGTCGATCCGGCGGCCCTCCTGGGTGAGTATCTTCACGATGTAAAAAGGCGAGCCGGAGCGAACCAGTTCCACATCAAGCACCTGCGCGCCCGGATAGCGGCGGCGCACATTGTCCACCGCGACGCGGGCCGGCACGACATTGCCGGACTGGCTCTGGCTGCGGGCCTCGTCTGCGGAATAGCGTGAACGCGGGTCAAACGCCTGCGCTTCAGCGGCCACCTCGGTGGCACGCGCATCTGCCGCCACCAGGGCGGTCAGGCAGATCAGGAGAAGGGCGTAGCGTTTCATCATGCCGACATGTTTCGCACCGGAGCGCTGAACCTTATCTGAACGACCGTGTCATTCTGCAGACATGCAGGCGACGGGCCAAGCACGCATACATTAGCTTTTTAAACGCCGCCTGGGATCATATCCCGTCGGCGGGCGCCAGCTTTCTGCAAATTCTTCCAGCGCGGGGTCGCCTGACGGCAGATCGATCATCAGCCGGATAAGCTGATCGCCGCGCTGGCCGCCGCTTTTGGGCGCGCCGCGTCCTTTCAGGCGCAGGACAGAGCCTGAACTGGTACCGGAGGGGATACGCACCTCCACATCGCCATCCAGCGTGGGCGCGCGCACCTGCCCGCCCAGCACCGCCTCTTTCAGCGATATGGGAAGATCAAGGCGGATATCATCCCCCTCACGGCGAAAATGGGGATGGGGGGCGACTTTTATCTCGACCAGCAGCGCGCCGGGTGGTCCACCCGATAGCGAGCCATGGCCCTGCCCTTTCAGGCGCAGCACCTGCCCGTCATTGACGCCCGCCGGGATGGTCACATCCAGCGCCCGTCCGCCGGGCAGCGACAGGCGTTTTTTCGTGCCCAGCACCGCTTCAGGCAGGGTGATGCGCACTTGTGTGCGCAGATCAGCGCCCTTTTCGGCAGCCGGGCGGCGGCGCTGCGCCCCGGCATTCTGGGCGGCGAACAGATCAGCAAAGATGTCGCCCAGATCCTCAAACCGCCCTTGCGGCCCGCGCTGGCCGGGACCGCCACCGGGGCGCGAGCGGTAATGGAAGTGCGGGCGTTCCTGGCCCTGCCCGTCCACCTCGCCCCGGTCGAAGCGCGCACGCTGTTCAGGATCGGACAAGAGCTTGAAGGCTTGCGTCACCTGCTTGAAGCGTTCCTCGGCTGCCTTGTCGCCGGGGCGCGCATCAGGGTGCAGCTCTTTGGCCAGCTTTCGGTAAGCCTTGCGGATCTCGTCCGCCGGGGCACGTTCCGAAACGCCCAGAATCGCATACGGGTTCATCATGGTGCAGATGGGATAGCAGCGCTTTGACCGCTTGGCGATGTGGCGTGCTGCAGGGCTCAGGACAAGGGGGCAGGCAGTGCGCCTTGCGCCGGGCGCCCCGGCCCGGTCCGCGCTGACATCTGTGCCACCTGCCAGTAAGCACCAGCGGGCAGTTCCAGAGCCGTTGCAGCCGGTACGAGGATTGACGGCAGCGTGCTTTCGCCCGTCCACAGCAGCGCATCAGCGCTGTCACGCACTTCGACCCCGTAGAGCTCTTCAGCCTCGCCCAGCCCCACCTCGCCAATACCCCAGGCATCGCCCTCAAGGCGGGTGCGGCGTATCCAGCTCAAGGCGAGGTCATCGCCCTGCCAGACGGCCTTCAGATGCACTGGCGAGAGCGGGCGGTATTCCACGCCGTCATAGAGGGCTTCCACCTGCCGGGCGGATACATCGTCAAGGCTGCGCCCCGGCGGCACGGCAATCAGCGTAAGCGGCGCACCCAGCGCATTGGCATCAAGGGGCAGCACCGCGCCCGCTCCATCCAGCACCACCACGCGCGCACCGGACGGCGCGCCGCTAACGGCGCTGCCGCCAAGGCCGCGTATGAGGTCACGCAATCTCCATTGTGACGGCGCGATCAGCTCTGCGCTCGCAAACTGGATGATTTCCCACCCGTCCGGACCTTCCACCGCCAGCTGATTGACACCCGACAGCGCCGATAGAGGGGCCACGCTTTCCAGCGCACCATCGAACAGGGTGATGTCGAGCACACTTGCCCGGTCCCACCGGCCCTCAAATCCGGCGGGCAGATCGGCGGCCAGATGGCCAAGGCTCGCAGGCTGCTCCAGTTCGAGCACCGGCACCACAGACGACACATCCGGCCCGGCATGGAGCGTCAGCGGGCCGGGCCAGGGCGCAGCAAAGGCCGCCACCCACAGCCCGCCCCTCTCGGAGGCTTCACCGGGCAGGACAGGCAGGTCTAAAGCCACCAGAACGGGCCGCGATGGCGGGGCCTGATCCGGCTCTCGCGATGAAGGCTGCGTCCCGGCGAGAACAGGGTCACGCCCGCTGGCAGGGACCAGAGCGGCCTGACGGGCGGCAACCCCTTCAAGGCTTGCCACCATCAACGGCGCGTCCATGCCGGTTTCACCAGACAGGATGAGCGTATCGCCAGCCTCCACCGCCATCAGGGATGGCGGCAGCATCAGATCAACGCCCAGCGCGCCCGCCTCATCACTGCGCAGCAAACCTTGCGCCCAGCCTTGCGCCTGACCGGTATCAGCAAGGATACGCAGGCCAAATTCGGCCACGCCTTCTACCGCTGCATCGAGCCCACGCGCCGACGCCATGGCCGGGCTGTAGGCGTCATCATCGGTGATATGGGCAATGCGCACCTCGCGCACCCGCCCTGCCGCCGCTTCGTGGGTAACGACCAGCGGCGGCGCATTGCCAGCGCGCACGCAATGGCTGGCATCAAGGCTTGTGACGGCCAGCGCCGAACGCGGCCACGCGGTCACGCCGTCAGCGCGGTCTACCATGTCAAAGCCATAGAGCGCGCCGAGCCGGGCGAGCACATCGCGCGCCCGCTCCCCGCCATCAATCACCAGCCCGGCGACGAGGCCGTCGAGCCGGGTTGTATCCACGCTCTCCAGACCGGCGCGCGCGGCAACGTCCTGCACGATGCGGGCAAGGCTCGCCTGCCCGGCACGCCCGGTCAGCCAGTGGCCGAGCTGCCAGTTCGCGCCGTCATCCCAGACGGCGGAGAGGGCAGGAAACTCCGGGAAGGGCCGCGCATCCCAGGTCCAGGCATGACCGAGCGAGAGGTCTATCATCAGCCCGCCATAGAGTGGCGAGACGGGATTATTGGCACCCTGCCAATAGCCCATCAGCGCCTCCATATAGCGCCGCTGGATCACGTCATCGCGTGTGCCGCGCGAGAAGTATGGCGCGAAGCTCTCCGAGCTTTTCGGATCGATGAAGACATTGGGCTGGTTTGCGCCCTTGTCGACCGCCGGGCAGCCATATTCGATGAAGGCGAAGGGTTTGGAGCGGGGAATCCACGCCGTCGGCTGGGACAGGCGCGTGCCGGATGCGTTGCGCTCGTGATGGGCCTCGCTCCACCAGCTGCGCAAATCCTTGTAGCGCCAGATCCATGGCTCGCCCTGACCATCCGTGATGGGGGTGCGAGTTTGCGCTTCGCGGTCAGCGGGGCTGGCGTAATACCAGTCAAACCCCTCCCCGCCTTCGACCTGGCCGGTCAGATAATCCGGGTCGTGGGTAGAGGAGAAACCGGCAAGCGCGTCCAGATGGGTTGCGCCGTCGCGCCAGTCAGCCAGCGGGATGTACCAGTCGAGGCCAATAAAATCGATATTGGCATCCGCCCAGAGCGGATCGAGATGGAAGCGGCGTTCGCCCCCGCCCGGCGCATGACCCCAGTATTCCGACCAGTCCGCCGCGTAGGAGAGCTTGCACCCTGCCCCCAGCAGTGCGCGCACCTCTCCGGCCAGCGTTTTAAGGTGTGCGGTCGCCGGATAGAAGCCGGATGCGGAGCGGATAGTTGTCAGCCCGCGCATCTCCGAACCGATGAGGAAGGCATCCACCCCACCCGCCGCCGCAGCCAGGGCCGCGTGGTGCAGGATGAAGCGGGAAAACCGCCATTCATTCGGGCCGGAATAACTCACCTGTCCGGATGCCGTGCTGAAATGGGATGCGCTGGCGCTACCGAAAAAGCTCGCAACCTGCGCGGCGGCAGCGGAGCTGGCATCAACGCTGCCCGGCTGGCCGGGTGCGGGGTGGCAGGTAATGCGTCCGCGCCACGGAAAGACCGCCTGCTCGGCCCCGCCATAGGGGTCTGGCAGCGCGTTGCCTTGCGGCACATCCATCAGGATGAAGGGGTAGAGGACGACCTTGTAGCCACGGCTTTTGAGAAGCTGGATTGCCTGAATGACGCTGCGGTCAGAGGGCGTGCCGCCATAGACCGGCTTTTCCGGCCCGCCGCTGATCAGGTGCGCATTGGGACGGTTCACACCGCCAGCCTGCCAGGCATGGGGCCGGGTGATCTTGTGAAAGGACTCGATACCGGGACGAATCTCGCACTCCCCGCAGCGCAGATCGGTACCGATCCAGGCGGTGACCAGCGCCACCGAGCGGCATTCGGGCAGGCGCATGGCCAGATCGTCCAGCGCGGCCTCGATATTGGTATCGGCGCGCAGGATATGAACGTTTTCCGGCGCATCGCGTCCGTCTGCGATCTCGCGCATGACCGGCTGGCTCGCATAGGCGAACTCGCCCGATGCCGGGATCAGGCACACGCCTTCGATGAGGCTTTCCAGCGAACCGGATTCGGGTGCATCACCGCCGCCCAGCACCTCGAAGCTCAACTGGGGAATGCGCAGGCCAAAATCGTCCAGCGGCAGATCCTCGAACACCACATAGGCAAGGCCCTTGTATGCGGGCGCGGCGTCTGCCCCCTCGATCATCGCGATCAGCGGGTCGGGCAGCTGGCCTTCAGTGCCGGCATGCACGCGCATGGTGATGCGGCCCGTATCCAGCGGCGCGCCATTGGCCCAGACCCGGCCCACACCCGCAATCGGCCCCTCACACAGGGCGACGGCAAAGCTGACCGAATAGGCATAGCTGCTTGTGGAGCCGCCCGTGCCCTTGCCCGGACGCTGCTCCTTCACGCGAGTCTCACGAAAGCGCGACGCCCAGACCACCTGACCGGCAAGGCGCATCCGGCCATAGACACGCGGCACAGGACTGCCCTCGGTAGAGGTCTGGATATCCAGCCCCTCAGGGCGCGCAGGCTCGCGCCCGCCAGCGGAAAACAGGCGCGCCACGCCCTGGGCGGCAAGCGTGCGCAAGGCACCGGCGGCAAGGCGCGCGCCAGCGGCAAAGGCCATCTGGGCCATGGGAGATGTCCTTGTTCGGGAGAAAAATCAGTCAGGGATGGGAAAGGCGGCCACGGCGCTGATGCGCCTCATCCAGAAGCCGTCCAGCGGCGTTTCGGCCACTGCCCGCCCCTGCCAGGCGTGAATGATGGTCTCGGGTGTAGAGAGGATGGCGCAATGGCGTGACGGCCCGCCCGCGCGAATGCGGAAGAGCAATACGTCGCCCGGCTGGCGCGCATCGATGTCACGAGGGGCAAAATGCCGGTTCAGCGCCGCCAGTAGCGTGTCTTCGCCTGACCGCTCCGCCCAGTCCGGGCTGTAGGCGGGCAGGGTTTCAGGCTCCGGGCCAACACACGCCCGCCAGACACCGCGCACCAGGCCCAGACAGTCCGTGCCAGCGCCCTTGCAGCTGGCCTGATGGCGGTAGGATGTGCCGATCCACTTACGTGCCTCCGCGATGATCGCGGCGCGCTGGGCCGTCACCGGCGGCCTCCATCACGCAGGGGTTCAGACCCGGCATGGCGGATCAGCACATCATTGCCGGGAATATGCGGACATCCCCGGAAGCGGGCAAAATTGGCAAACTTCGCCCGGCAGGTCTCCGCCCTGCCATCGCACCCGGCTATGATCTGGAATGTATCGCCTGCCGCCAACGGGAAGGCGGGCGCGCCAGCCAGAGCGATCTGCACCGCGCCGCCGCGCAGCGCGTGGGTTTCGACACGCGCCGTGGCGCCGGCATTGGCGCCGGTCAGCCAGACCAGCCTGCCATGGGCGAACCAGCCGGGCGTGAAGCCTGCAAGTCCCTCTGCCGCGAAGCTCCGCGCGCTGGCCAACTCCACAACGCTGCCTTCGCCGGTAAAGGCAGGAACAGACACATCCACGTCGCAGCGCGCATCGCCCAGCTCCGCATCGCAAGTCTTTGAAAACACGCGGCCAATGCGCCGGTTCAGACGCGCAGAAAGCCCCGCCAGCTCGACCTCGAACCCGGCGCCGGAGCGGCGTATCTCGCCAATCTCGCCGGTGAAGACACGCACGCGGGTTTCCGGCGCTGCCCAGTCCACCCGCCAGACCTCCACGCGCGCCGCATCATACAGCCCTTTGGCGATGTCGGCGGCGCTGATCCGGTCTGAACTGACCGCCCCGAACGCCGCGCCGCGCGCCGGACTGCCAGTGTCAGAGCGGATATCGCCGGGGATGAGCCCGCTGCCGGGTTCGCACGCCACACCGTCAATTTCCAGCACGCCATCATGGTCGGTAAAGCCGAGCTGCGTGCCATCGCGGCGCGTAATCAGCCAGCACCAGGCCAGCTGCGTCACGCCGCTATCCAGCGCGGCCTGCATGGCAGGAGGAAGGGAGAGCATGGGGAGAGCTTTCGTTTACGCGTTTCACCGGCGAAAGCCGGTGCTCAGCGTTTTTCTGGATCCCGACTTTCGTCGGGAAAACGAAATAAGGGGTATCAAGTCCGCACCTCAACCAGTGGCACGCTGAAGACCGCCCCGGAGCGGAACGCATCCAGCGCGATTTCCAGCCTGTCCGTGTCAAAGCGCACGGGTACATCAAAGCGGAAACCCGCGCTGACGCTGGCGCCATCAGGTGCCGGTTCGGCCAGCACGATCTCTGCGTCGTCGAGCGTGAAGCCCGCCGCCTCGCCATTGACCGCCACCAGCACACTGCCCGCGACGGGCAGGGCAATCGGGCGCGGATAGGCGCCCTGCCCCTCGCCATAGCGTTTGAGAAGCGGGAAACGGGTTCGCGTGCCGTCGCCCAGCCCCAATAGCTGATCCACGGCACTCACCTGCGCAGACGGCAGGCAGGAGGCATGGTCGGCCGGATCGCGAAAGCGAAAGGCATGCAGCCGCCCGCGCCGCGCCTCGAAAAACGCCGTCAGCAACGCCAGATCATCCGCCGAGCGAACCCCCGGCCCCGCATCCCAGCGGCGGCGCGAATGCGCCCAGGGGCTGTTGCGTTCCTCATGGCCGCTGGCGAGCTCGACAATCTCGGTGAAGCGCTCCGGCCCGCCGCGCGCGCCCAGCCCGACGCTCAAAGGGAAGAGGATATCGTGGAACGCGCTCATAGCCGCTCACTCCCGGCGCGGACCGCGCGCGCAAGGCTCGCGGCAATCTGGCCTTCGCTGCGGCGCACGGCGACAAGCGTATCGCCGCTCGCCTGAATGGAGATGTTGATGACAGGCGCCGCCCCGGTCTGCGTGACTGCGCCATTGGCCATGGGCGTGAATACTTCCGGCCCGCGCTCGCCCACCAGATAGCTCTGGCCCGCCAGCACCGGACCGCCTTCGGCGCGCTGGCCGGCAATCCCTGCGATCTGCTGACCCAGCATCTGGCCCAGCGGATTGATGATGAACCGGTCCAGCGCCAGGCGCGCCAGCGATTGCAGCGCCTCCTCCACCATGGTGTGGATGGACAGCGAGCCGGAGCGCGCCGCGCGCTCCATGGCGCGGGCAATATCATCGCCGGTGCGTTCAAACGCGCGCGAGACCGACAGGGCAGCCTCCTCGGCCTCGCGCGCGGCGCTGGTAAGAGCGCCCGCATCAAAGCGGTCAGTATCGGGCATGGCACATGCCTTTCATGGGTTGAAATTCAGTCTGGAAAGCGCGCGGCCAGCGCCCGCAAGGCCGCCGGATCGGGCAGGTCCGAAACGCCCGTGACGGGCCGGGTCAACGCCCGCCATTCGGCAAGCGACAGCGCCCAGAAGGCACGGGGCGTCAGGCCAAGGCGCAGAACCGCAAAGCTCAAACACGCCGCCCAGTGCGCGTTCATTGCGCCGCCGCCTCGAAGGTTCGGGCGATGGCCCTTGCCGCTTCAGCGGGCGTGATAGCAAGCGCGCGGGCATCTGCCGCGCTGCCGCCCGCCCGCAGGAGGATGGAGAGCAGGTCCAGCATGCCGCTGGCGCTCAAAGAGGTGAGCTTGGGTCCGATTTCGCTCATATCGCCTGCGCCGGTCAGCGCCTCGATCTCGGCGAGCGCCCCCAGCGTCAGGCAGAGCACATGGCGCTCCCCGCCCGCCTCCAGCACGACTTCACCGCGCTGCGGATTGGCCATGGTCACAGCGCCTCGAAGCTGAGCGCGCCGGCAGAGCCAAGCGAGATGGAGAAGGTCGCCTCGCCATCATGGCGACCGGCATATTCCAGCGCGCTGATGGCAAACGGGCCTTCAATGATCCCGAAGCCCGGCATCACCAGCTGGAAGTTCGGCGTCGCGCCCGCGAAGAAGGCCTGCCTGATGGCATTATCGCCCTCGCCGGAGAGGAAGATGCCGGTGCCGGTGACGGCAGCCGTTTTCACACCCGCCCCGGCGATCAGCTCGCGCCACTGGCCGGGGCTGTCTGCATGGGTGGCGTCGATTGTGCGGGCATTGAGCGAAAGCGCTTTCGCGCGCAGGCCCGCCACGCTGGCAAAGCTCTCCGGGCTCGCGCCATTGCCGAGCTTGATGAGCATGTCCCGTCCTGCCTGGGCAGTCATGGGCGTCTCCTTTTTTGGTTGAAAATCAGGCAAGAAAAAAGCCGCCCGGAGGCGGCTTTGATCAGGTGGTGGAGGGCGCTTTACGCGGCTATGGGCCGGTAATTATTCGGGTCGTGCGCGTCGATGAGGATGGCGGGCTGAACCGTGCTGTCCTTGGTCCACTCAGCCACCTGATCAACAGACGGAGTGTCCCCGTTCACATATTCGAGTGCCTTCATGCGGATGATCATTTCCAGCGCCTGCTCCGGCTCGGACTCGCCGCGCTCCCAGCGGCCAACCGACTGCGCATCGCGGCCCACCAGCTCGGCCAGCTGGCCTTGAGACATGCCCAGCTCGGCACGCAGGAAGCGGATTTCCTTCGCGTTCAGCCGTCCATGTTTGGCCGCCACCTCGTTGACCAGCAGGTGATGGAGAAGGTTGATCTTCGGGATCGTGATGACCTTCTCGCCACCGTCATCCTGCACCACCGGAAGATCTTTCAGGATCACATTATCAAGGCCGCAGGCCGTGTAGTGATAATCTGTGCTCCTCACCATTACTCATCTCTCCACATGATTGTCAGCACCTTCAACTCGGTGCGCCCGTCAGGGACAACGACTGCACGAAGCAGCCGGTTGCCGCTATTGGGGCTTTTGCCTTCGATGCAGTACTTGAAATAGCCATCTTGCGTCGAAGGTTCAGGCTTCTCGTAAACGAACCCGGTCTTGAGAACGTGCAGCAGATCGGCTGTGAGAAGATCGCGTTCTGTCAGCCTTTGCTCCGCATGCACCGTCAAGCTCAGATCCAGCAGCCGGTCTTTCGCGCACGCATTGATACGCTTGGTCGCATCTGCCGGACTCCACTCTCCAGGTGCGGCTGCCATCCAGTTCCCTTCAGGGCCAACTTTCCTGCACACCACCTATCACCGTGATATATGTGTGCCAATCAAATATGTCTAACTGGTGACTCAGTTGACGCGAAGCTGTGGCTATCGCGCCGCAGCGCTAGTCCTGCCCCACCAGCGCCCTGATCCGCACCAGACCGTGGACGGCGCGTTCGTCTGCGCCTTCGAAATGGTCGGTGTAGACGCATTGGCAGAGGACAAGGCGGTAGCCATCCGGCAGGGTGAACTGCGCATTGTGCAGCGCCGCTGCTACCGCCCCGGTGATGGATTTCACCTCCGCAAAGTCATGGCGGCGGGTCCAGACATGAAGGGTCAGGCGATGCTCGCTCAGGGCCGCGCTATCACCATCCAGCGGACGGCTCTCGCCCCGGCCCAGCGCCACATAAGGCCAGGCCGTGCCCGCCGGTGCACGGTCATGGATACGCGGCGGATTACCCAGCTGTTCCTGCACGCCCGCATCGGCGGTGAGATGCGCCAGCAGCCCCGCCTGCAGGGCTTTATCCGCGCTCATAACCGCACCTGCCGGAAGGGCCTGAGGAGGCTTTCCACCGTCTCTGGCAGGCGCGCCGGACCACGTGCCGTGGCGAGCGTCGGTTCGCTTGCCGCATAGCCTTCGGCCACCAGACGCAATACCGACTCAATGAGGGCGGGCGGCACATCGCTGGCGGTCTCACCATAGCCTGCGGTGAAATCGATCTCGATCCCCGCCGCCAGCGGCCCCGGCCTTGGAAAGGCAAAGGGCGCGCGCGCGATCAGGCGTCCGGGATCGGCGCTCGTATCGACGCGGTATTCTTCGGCGTCCCAGAGTGTTTCCTCGCCTGCGCGGTCGAATGTGCGCACGGCCTCCACGCTGACGGCAGGGGCGACCGCCAGCGCGAAGGCCGAGCCACAGCCCGACAGCCGGCGGATCGGCCAGCCATCGAGTGTCTCGCGGAAATTACGGACAAGAAGCGCCCGGCCCGTTTCGGCCTCCACCCGCGAGACCGCCGTATTGATGAGCGCGGTGATGCTTGCGTCCTCGCCTGCATGGCCGACACGCAGCCACGCCTTGGCATCAGACAGGCTGACCGGCGCTGCGGGGGCCGCCCCGAGCGTTTGAAGTCCCATGGGAGAAGCTCCTCAGAAGTTGGGGAAGCAAAGTGAAGACGTCCTTCCCCTCGTCATTCCAGAAGCGGCGTGAGCCGCTATCTGGAACCCAGTCCTCTTTCAAAGAAGTCTGGGTTCCGGCTTTCGCCGGAATGACGAAGGAAGGGAAACTTTTTAGCTCTCCGCGAACTTCAACAGCTTGATGGCGTTGAAGTCCTGCACCCCGCCGCCAACGCGCTTGGTGGTGTAGAACAGCACGTAGGGCTTGGCCGAATAGGGATCGCGCAGGATCTCGATGCCCTGGCGGTCGACCACCAGATAGCCGCGCTCGAAATCGCCAAAGGCAATGGCATAGGCATTCGCGCCGATGTCGGGCATGTCCTCGGCCTCGGTCAGCGAATAGCCCATCAGGCTCGCGTCCTGACCGGCGTTTACCGCCGGCTGCCAGACATAATTGCCGTCCTGGTCCTTCAGCTTGCGGATGCGCGACACGCTCTGGCGGTTCATCACAAAGCGCGCATTCGAGCGGTAGCCGGTAGCGGGCGCATAGATCAGATCGATCAGCGCATCGACCGGATCGGCCGCGAAATCACCCGCCGCGCCGGTGGCGACATAGCCGATCTCGCCCCAACCTTGCGGGCCTTCGGGCTCCTTGTCATAGGACAGGAAGCCGCGCGGCTGGTTGGTGCCATTACCCGAAACGAACGCCTTGCCCTCTTCGGCGGCGAACACATCGCGCACCTCTTCGGCCAGCCACTGGTCGATATCGACCAGCGCATCATCGAGGATCACCGGGGTCGCGGCCGGCATGGCGTAGAGCTCGGCGGTCGGGAACTCGACCAGCGTGATCTCGGGCGTAGCCGTCTGGTTGCGCACGCCGGTCTCGGCAGACCAGCCCGCCACCGCGCCGCCAAGGCTGACCGGCTTGCGGAAGGTGTGGCTGGTGGTCTGGCGCACACTCGAAATCGCCCGGATCGGCGAGACGCTGGCCAGCAGGCGATTAATCATCGCCTCGGTTTCCGGCGGGGCGACATAGCCGCCATCGCCGGGCGAGCCGGCAGAGAGGGCTTTCGCTTCGATCAGGGCCGAAGCATCGCCCCGGCGCACATAGGCATTCCAGCCGGGATGGGCGGCGGATTTGCGCCCGATGGAGGGCCGCGTGGCATCAACGCTCATGCGGTCCAGCGCCGCCTTCTGGCGGGTCAGGGCCGCATCAATGCGCGCCACTTTCTCCTCCAGCAGCACGTCAGCGCTCTTGCGCTTCTCGATCTCGGAAAGGCGCTGGTCATTGGCGCTCTTGAAGCGCTCGAAAGCGGAGAGAAAATCGTGCAGCGCGGCGCGGGTCTGCGCGTTGGGCGCACTCATCTTGGTTTCACGGGACATGGGGTTTCCTTCGTGTCGGTCAGGGATGTGAAAGGGGTGTGGGGATCAGGCCAGAACCGTGTCGAGAAAGGCTTCGACCGGCTCTGCGGCTGGCGGGGCGGCGGGTACGATTTCAAGGCGCGCGCCTTCAGCCATCGGGAAGGTGACGATGGAGATTTCCCAGAGGTCCACCTCCGTCAGGATGCGGCCACCGCCCGAGGGCCGGACGGTTTCCGACACCGCCCTGAAACCGATGGACAGGCCATCGACCGCGCCTTCACGGATCAGGGCGGCGGTGGCTGCGCTGCGCGCGGTTGTGCCGGTCAGATGGCCGCGCACGAACAGGCCGCGTTCATCCTCATAAATCTCGTCCCACACGCCGACGGGCTCTTCCGCGTCGTGCTGGAAAAGCATGCGGATGCCGCCCGCCCCGCGCGTGGCCAGGCTGTCGGCGAACGCGCCGCGGCGGATGATGTCGCCGGAATAGTCCTCGGTATCGAACACGCTGGCATAGCCGGCGATCTCGAGCCTCTCGCCCGAGCCGTCATCTGCTGTCATCTGACAGCCTCCTTCTTGTTGGGGGTGGTGATATTTTTCTGCGTCATTCCCGCGCAGGCGGGGATCCAGAGATCGAAGAGCTCAGCCGTGCCTAGCGGCTCTGGGTTCCCGCCTGCGCGGGAACGACGAAGGGGAGTGGGTTTACTCCCCCGCCAGGCGCCTTTCGATGCGTTCCAGGGCGAGGCGGGTATAGGCGGAGTTTTCCTCCAGCCGGGCGATGCGCTCATAGACCGGAGCGGTCGCCTCCACGCGCAATTCCAGATGGCGGATGCGTTCAGAGGTCGCGCCCGCCCAGATCAGCCCGCCTGCGGTCTGCAGGGCGAGCGTGACAAGAACACCGAGGGTTATCTGCCGGTCCACGCGCCAGTGCGCAGGGCGCTCAGTCATCATCATCCTCCGTATCGGCCAGCGGTTTCAGGCCCAGCAGCTCGCGCTTTTCGGTGTCACTCAAGAAACCCGCCTCGCCAATGCGTTTCCAGCGGGCCAGACGCTCTTCGGAAAGGGCGGGCAGCGCATCCTCATCGGGCCGGATGTCGAACCCTTCACCCAGCCAGGGGGAGAGCCAGCCATTGAGAGACGCGCACGTCTTCCTCGCCAGCGGCAGAACCGTCTGGCGGTAGAAGGCGAGGTTCGCCTCGCGGTAATTGGCGTAGGTATTGTCACCGGGCAGGCCCAGCATCATGGGCGGCACACCAAAGGCCAGCGCGATCTCGCGCGCGGCCTCCCGCCGTGCGGCGATAAAGTCCATCTCCGCTGGCGAATGCCCCATCGGCTTCCATTCGAGCCCCCCTTCCAGCAGCAAGGGCCGCCCGGCATTGGCGGGGCCGGAATGGAGCGTTTCCAGCTCGTCTTTGAGGCGCTGATATTGCTGCTCGGTCAGGCGCGCATCAGAGCCATCCTTCGATGTCACCACCAGCGCGCCGGAGGGGCGGGCGGCATTATCCAGCAGGGCCTTGGCCCACGCCCCGCCCGCATTGTGAACATCCACCGCGCGGGCAGCGGCTTCCAGCGGCGGGGTGCCATAATGATCGTCTGACGGGTTGAAGAGTTTCAGGTGCAGGACGGGGCTTTTGCCGCTGGCCCGGTCGCGCTCGATAAGGCGCCGGTCCGCGCCATTGCGGTATTCCCAGGCATCGGCCCAGCCCTTCGGCCCCGGCATGACGCGCACCCGGTCCGGGCGCAGCACGAACAGGGCGGACGGGCCATCATAGCCCTCGGCAATCTCCAGATAGGCATTGCCCGCCACCTGCAGATGACCGTGAAACAGCTCCATCAGCTCCACGCCGGTCTGGTCCGGATTGGGCTGGGTCAGCAGAGTTCGCACCGCGTCTGCCGCCCTGCCCTCGCCCCCAATGCGCAAGGGCACAGCAGCAGCGGCCTCGGCGATCAGGCGCACGCAGCGATGGGCGACGGCATTCCTGCCATAGCCCTCACGCGACAGGGCCGCGTAGTCACACGGGCTCCACGCAGGGCGGGGAGACAGCGACAGTGCCACCAGCCTGCCCGCGCTCTTGCGCTGCAGTCCAAACCATTGTCGTAGCATGGGTTTTTCTCTTTTTTCTGCGCAACGCATCCGCGTTGCGATGTTCCGCGAAAGGTCGCGGGCGCGCGTTCGCCCTTGCGGCCCCTGACGGGGCCGGACAGTCACTCCAACTGTTGAAACCCCGGACGCGAAGCGATCCGGGGCCTGGTGCCAGTTCTTCCAGAGGTCCCGGCTCTCGCTATCGCTCGGCCGGGATTTCAGGAATGGGTATCGGTCAATACCTCGTCATTCCGGCGAAAGCCGGAACCCAGCCTTTTTTGAAAGATCACTGGGTTCCAGATAGCGGCTCACGCCGCTTCTGGAATGACGATAGTGAGGGATCATCCCCCGCATAAAGCGGGGGATGACAAATTGTGGGCATTTGTGCCCACCGGCCTTTCAACCGGGGTCCCCCGCCCCGACGGGGACCCAGAAAACTCATATCCATCTCAGCCGCGGCTCCGCGCCGCTGCCTTTCAGTGCGGCGATGGCCCACACCAGCGCATCCACGCGGTCGGGGGAGCCGGTAAAGCCCGGCGCGCCAAAGGCGCACATCTGGTCTTCCAGCCCCGGCATCCGCCCCGCATGGGCCACACGGCCCATCGCATAGAGCGCGGCGACGGGTTCGGCCCGCGCGCGCTTGGCCCGGCTGGCATGAACGAGGCGGACGGGCAGCCCCGGCAGCGCAGCTGCCAGCACGGCGCGCACCATCTCCCCGCCCTGATTGCTCTCGGCGACCACGCTGTCGGCCTCGTGCGCGGTGAAGGCTTTGGCGACTTGCTTCGCCCACCCCTCCGGCCGGGCGCGCAGGGAGTAATCCGCGATCACGCTGAATATCTGCCTCGCGCCCTGCCCCGCCGCACCAGCGACAATGATCCCGCATTCATCGCCGGTTGACCCGGCGGGCGGATCAACGGCGACGACAATTCTTTCCGCTTCCACCGCCTCGCGCGCGAGTGCGGCATCGATCATCTCGCGCGTCCACAGCGCGCCTTCGGGGTCGTCGACCAGACGCCCCTCCAGCTCCTGCAGGGCCAGGCGGGAGGCACCGTAATGTTCACGCAGCGCCCTGATGAAGCCCGGCGCCAGATGGGCGGCATTCTCCTCACTCGTGGCATGGGTCACGACCGTGCCTTGCGCCGCGATCAGGCGTTTGAGCGCCGGCAGAGGCCGCGGTGTCGTCGTCACCATCAGGCGCGGATCATCTCCCAGCCGCAGACCAAAGCGCAGCATGTCCAGCACGCCTTGCGGATAGCGCCAGGCGGCAAATTCATCGGCCCAGGCGGTATCAAACTGCGGGCCTCTCAAGGCGTCCGGGTCTTCGCCCGAAAACGTGTAGGCGACCGCGCCGGACGGCCAGACAAGGCGGCGGCGGGTCGCTTCCCAGACCGGGCGCTGGCCGCGCCCGCCGAGGGAGCGAAGCCCGGACGGCCCCGCTATCATCACCTCGCGCACATCGCCATGCGTCGGGCCGACCAGGGCGATCCGTCTTGCCCCGCCCGCAATGCGCGCGCGTATCCATTCAGCGCCGGCGCGGGTCTTGCCTGCGCCGCGCCCGCCGAGGAACAGCCAGGCCTGCCAGTCTCCTTGCGGGGGTAGCTGGGCGGCGTGCGCCCAGCTTTGCCAGTCATCAAGAATACGTTCGGCCTCGCGCGCATCGATGGAGGCGATCAGCGCATCAATCCCGGCTGGCCTTCGCATCAAGGCGCGAAAGCCGCCGGCGAAGCTCTTCAAGGAGAGCCTCACGGGTGTGTGCATGGGCCTGCGCCTCGCTTGTCTCGGTTTTGCGGGCGATCTCGGCAAGCCGCGCCCAGTCATCAACGCTCATCGCGGCCTTGAGCAGCGCGCTGACCGCCCTTGCCCGCTTTTCCGCATCCGCCGTCTCGCCGCGCGCCAGCGCCTCTTCGGCGGCCTCCAGATGCGCTTCCAGGCGCACTTTCAGACTGGCCGTCTTGCTGGCGGGCAGAATGCGTTCCACCCACATCAGACCGTCTTTGAGGTAGGGCACGCCAATGCCCTCACGCAAAGCCAGCCCTTCAAGGCTCATGCCTGCGCGGCGCGCCTCACGGATTGCCAGCCAGTCACGCCGGGGCGGCGGGGCTCGTTTCTCACATGTCTCGACCATGCCTGAAGTATGCCGCAAGACCGGCCCTGCCGGAGTGATTACGGCAGATTTCGAGCAAGGGTTTGAGGGTGTTGGGGGATTGTTTTTGAGGCGTGGGGATTGGGTGGGAACTGTCCGCGTTTTGACGAGGTAGAAGACGCTGCTCTTCACTTCGTCATTCCGGGGGAGCGTAGCGACACCCGGAACCCAGAGTTTTTGTTTCTATGCTGGGTTCCGGATAACGCCTCACGGCGTTTCCGGAATGACGATAGGAGGGATGGATAGCAAAATGGGTCCCCCGTCGGGGCGGGGGACCCAGACTTTTTTGAGAACCTAGAAAATTGTCATTACCGGCGCGTGTGGGCCGTGCCATGACAACATGATGGACTTGCCAACTTTTTGCGTTTTCCCGGCGAAAGCCGGGATCCAGAAAAAGGCTGGGCACCGGCTTGCGCCGGTGAAACGCGAATAGCAGAGCGCCCCCTCCCTACCCCCTCACATAATCCTCGAAATCTTCCTCATCGATATCGCGTTCGGAGACCAGACTGCCTTTGACCGAGACGCCCGCCTCCACCACGCTTTCCGAGCGGCCCGAAATGAGGGGGTGCCAGTCAAAGAGCGGCTTGCCTTCCGCGATCAGGCGGTAGGCGCAGGTTTGTGGCATCCAGCTTAAATCGCGCACATTGCCGGGGGTGAGTTTCACACAGGACGGCACGCGTTCATGGCGGCTCGCGTAATCGGTGCAGCGCACGGTCTCAAGATCGAGCAGTTCGCAGCCAATGCAGGTGCGCAGGACCGCGCCTTCGGGATCATCCTCGTCAATGAGTGAGACCGTGCAGCACTGGCCGCAGCCATCGCACAGCGATTCCCATTCCGCCGCGCTCATCTGCGCCAGCGTCTTGGTCTTGTAAAAAGGGGCTTGGCGGGTCATCGCCCATAATTTAGCCGTGATCCTCTGGCTTTGAGAACACACCTTCCCCAGCGCCCGCCCGACCTGGAGGCCGACCCATCACCTTCCGCGCCGACCAGCCGACGAGTTTCAAGGAGCGCCTCGCCGCGTTTGGCGAAGCCTTGCGCGCGCGCAAGCTGATGGTGATGGCGGCCATTGCCTCGCTCTTCCTCGCCGCCGGTGCCATCGTGGCCCATGCCGCGTGGGAATGGGCGTTCCACGATCTACCGCCGGTGCCGGAAAGCGCCGAAGATCTCTGGCGCGTGCGCATGGAGCCGACCGTCACCTTGCTGGATTCCGAAGGCGCGGTGTTGGCCATTCGCGGGCCGCTCTACGGCATGCCGGCGAGGCTTGAGGATTTGCCGCCCCACGTGGCGCAGGCATTCCTCTCCATCGAGGATAGACGCTATTTCGAGCATGAGGGCGTGGACTGGCGCGGCACGATGCGCGCCATGCTGGCCAATATCCGCGCCGGGCGCACGGTGCAGGGCGGCTCCACCATCACCATGCAGCTGGTGAAGAATCTCATCCTGACGCCGGAGCGGACCATGCGCCGCAAGATACAGGAAATGCGCCTGGCCATCGCGCTGGAGCGGGTGCTGACCAAGGAAGAGATACTCGAGCTTTATCTCAACCGCATCTATTTTGGCGAGCAAGCCTATGGCATCGAAGCGGCCGCAAGGCGCTATTTCAACAAGTCCGCATCTGAACTGACCGTGCAGGAGGCCGCCCTGCTGGCCGCGCTTCCGGCTGCGCCCACGCGCCTTGCCCCGACAGATAATCTCGCCGAAGCGCAGGCGCGCGCCACCAATGTGCTCTCCGCCATGCGCGATGCGGGCTTCCTCACCCCGATGGATTACATCGTGGCCAACGCCACACAGGCCGAGCCGGTGGAAAGCGCCTTCCGCCCCGGCGGCATGCAGCAATATGGTCATCTTTTTGATTATGCCGTCACCGAAGCCCAGCGCCTGCTCGGCCCGGATAATGCGGTGCCTGATCTCGTCATCGAGACCACGCTCGACACCGCGCTGCAGAACGCCGCGCAGGAGGTTGTTACCAACCGGCTGGAGCGCGACGGGCCTGCCGTGCGCGCGGGCGAAGCGGCAGCGGTGATACTGGCCAGCGATGGCGCGGTGCGCGCCATGGTGGGCGGGCGCGATTATGTGTCGAGCCAGTTCAACCGGGCGATACAGGCGCGCCGCCAGCCCGGCTCGGCCTTCAAGCTGTTTGTCTATCTGGCCGCGCTGGAAGCCGATTACTCGCCCTCCAGCGTGTTCAACGACACGCCCGTTTCCTACGGCAGCTGGTCGCCGGTCAATTTCGGCGGCGGCAATCGCGGCCGGATGACGATGGAAGATGCACTCAAACGCTCGGTCAACACGATCGCCGCGCAGGTGGGCATGCTGGTCGGGATTTCCGAAGTTGCCGAGATGGCAAGGCGGCTGGGCATCACCACGCCCTTGAACGAAGTGCCCTCGCTCTCGCTCGGCTCCAGCGAGGTGCGCGTGATCGACATGGCGGCGAGCTATCTGGTGATCGCCAACGATGGCCGCAGGCTGGATCCGTATTTCGTCACCACCATCCGCACCACGCGCGGCGATGTGCTCTATGAGCGCGCCGAGGAAACCCGCACCCAGCAGGTGATCGCACGCGGCCATGCCCGTGCCATGTCGACCATGCTGCAAGGCGTCGTGCTGGACGGGACCGGGCGGCGCGCCGCCTTGCCGGGCCACCGCGTGGCGGGCAAGACCGGCACCAGCCAGAACAGCCGCGATGCGTGGTTTGTGGGCTATAGCGCGCAATACGCCGCCGCCGTCTGGACCGGCAATGATGATGACAGCGCGATGGCAAACGTCACCGGGGGCGGCCTGCCGGCTGACATATGGCGCGAGATCATGGTGGCCGCCCATGAGGGCGTTGCCGCGCAGCCCCTCTCCGCCCCGGCCCCGCGCGTGCGCACAGAACGCGAGGAGCGCCTCGTCGCCTTCTATTCGGGGCTCTCAGCCGATTTTGACCGCGTGCTCTCCGGTGGGCGGCTTAATTGACGCTGTCCTGAAACGCGCCGGGCAGCTCATCCATGAACAGGCGCACCGCCGGGATCAGCCCTCTTCGCGAGGGAAACACCACATGCGCCAGCCCCCCCGGCAACTCGTAATCAGGCAATAGTGCAACCAGCCGCCCGGCCTCTATGTCATCGCACACCAGAAGGCGCGGCAGCGCCGCTACGCCTATCCCTGCCAGCGCCGCCTGACGCAGCGCCTCCATATCGTCGGTGACAAGGCGCGGCGTATGGCGAACGGCGTGGACTTCGCCGTCCGGCGCCGTCAGCGCAATTACGTACTCGCCCGTCCGGCTGGTCTGGCTCAGCGTGTCAAACTGCGAGATATCGTCCGGCGTTTCGGGAAGACCATAACTCGCGATCAGATCAGGGCTGGCCACCAGCGCGCCGCGATGCGTGGCCAGCTGGCGCAGGATCAGCCCCGAATCTTCCAGAGGCGGCGGGCGCACCCGGATCGCCATGTCAAAGCCTTCCTCGATCACATCCACCCGGCGATTGGTGGATTCAAGGCGCACCTGCACCTTGGGATAGCGCGCCATGAAATCTGCGATCAGCGGGGCCAGCACCTTCTCCACGACCAGAACCGGGCAGCTGACCCGGATCGTGCCTTGCGGCTCGGAGCGCGTGGCGGCGATGGCATCCTCTGCCGCCTGGGCCTGCGCGATCATGGCCGCGCAGTGACGGTAGAAGAGCTGGCCGGCCTCGGTCACCGAGAAATGGCGCGTGGAGCGATGGATCAGCGTGACGCCGAGGCGCTCCTCCAGCTGCGCCACCTTGCGGCTTAGGCGCGATTTCGGCACGGCGATGGCCCGGCCCGCAGCCGCAAACCCGCCATGCTCCACCACTTGCGCAAACAGGTAGAGCTCATTGAGATCGGGCAGGTTTATTGTTCCACTCATGGAACGGACAGTGGCATTTCTCATGCCTACCGGCAAGACCGTTCCATAAATAGGTTTTCTGTCAACGCCGGATCGTCCGGCTGGACGGAGGCTGACATGACACTTCTTCACATCGACTCTTCAATCCTGGGCGAGGCATCGGCTTCGCGCCAGATTGGTGCTGACCTTGTTGCTGCACTCGCGGGCATGAACCGGGATCTGGACATCGCCTACCGCGATCTGGCCGCCGCTCCGCCCGCCCATCTGGACGGATCCGTGCTGCAGGCCGTGCGCGGTGACGTCGACGGGCTGAACGACGCCCAGCGCGCCGAGCGCGCCTATAACGATACGCTGGTCGACGAGTTTCTCGCCGCTGACATCGTGGTGATGGGCGCGCCCATGTATAATTTCTCGGTCCCGACCCAGCTGAAAGCCTGGCTCGACCGGCTGGCCGTTCCCGGCAAGACCTTCCGCTATACCGAGACCGGCCCTGTCGGGCTGGCCGGCGGCAAGACGGTCTATGTCGTCTCCTCGCGCGGCGGCAAGCTGGCGGGCAGCGCGGCCGAAGCCGCCATGGACCACCAGGAAGCGTATCTGAAAACCATGATGGGCTTTTTCGGCATCACGGATGTTCGCATCGTGCGGGCCGAGGGTCTGGGCATGGGCGAGGACGCGCGCGCCGAAGGCTTGCATGCCGCAGCCAGCGAGATTGCGAAAATCATCGGCCGCAAGGCGGCCTGAACAAGACTACCCGGCGCTCCCCGTATCTTCGCCGGGCGCTTTCCGGGCGGGCTTTGCCTGCCCGGAAAGCATCAGCGTTTTCAGCTCGGCGATCTCGCCGCGCAGGGCGGTCACTTCCTCGCGCAGCAAGGTGCGCTCGTCGGTCGCCTTGTTCTGGCGTTCGGTCTCCTCGTCGAAGTGCTTGGCCTGAAGCGAGTCCACGATGACGGCGATGAACATGTTCAGCACGGCAAAGCTGGTCAGGATGATGAAGGGTACGAAGAAGGCCCAGGCCAGCGGATGCTCGGAAATCACCGGCCGCGCCACGCCCATCGACCAGCTCTCCAGCGTCATCACCTGAAACAGGGTGAAGGCGGCCGCGCCCAGATCACCGAAGAATTCGGGATGCGTGCCGGAGAAGAGTTTCGAGCTCATCACCGCGCCGACATAGAAGATCAGGCCCAGCACCATCATTATCGAGCCCATGCCGGGAATGGCCTTGCCCAGCGCCACCACGACCCGGCGCATTTCCGGCACGACCGAGAACAGGCGGAACAGGCGCAGGACGCGCAGCGCGCGCAGGACCGCAAACGGCCCGGCCGCCGGGATCAGCGAGATCGTCACCACGATCAGGTCGAACCAGTTCCAGCCCGAGCGGAAGAAGCTCAGACGGAAGACGAAGAGCTTGAGCAGTATCTCGGCGGCGAAGGTGTAGACGATGATCTGGTCGGCAATCAGGAACACCGCCGCGACATCACCCGGCAGGGCATAGGTTTCCAGCCCCAGCAGGACCGCATTGAGAAGGATCAGCGCCGTGATCGCATTGCGGAACAGGGCGCTCTCCACAAACACTTCCAGCCGTGATCGCAGACCGGCCTTTTCGCCACTCATCGCGCGCTCTCCCTTCATGCAAGGCAAGGTGTCTGGTTAGCCTTTAGCGGGGGGCGTGCGCAATGGGGGTGGTGTTCTCTATGATCCCTCGTCCTTCCGGCGAAAGCCGGAACCCAGAATTTTTTAGTTCCGCAACGCATCCGCGTTGCGATATTCCGCGAAAAGTCGCGGGCGCGCAGTCGCGCTTGCGGCGGCCGTTGGCCGCCGGCAGGGTTTCGCGGCGCACACCACAGAAACGCTTCCTTCATCGCTTACACGCCAAATCAGCGCCATGATCGTGATGCTCCTCATTGCCAGCCTGTCCCTGCCCCATGGCGTGCCTGCGGGCGCGATCCTGCATGGCGAGGAAAGGCGCGGCGCGGTGCTGGTGCGCCTTCAAGGCGCGCCCGCCTTGAGCTGGCAGGCCTGCGCGGCGGCTTGTGGCTATCGCGAAGCCTGTCAGGCGTGGACGCATAATGCGTATCAGAACCGCTGCACGCTGCATGCAGCGCCGCTGCCCCCGCGCCCCTTTCCCGGCGCGGTAACGGGCCTCTCGCCTTCGCTTGCGGCGCGAATTGAACGCGCGATCGAGCGTGAGCCCAGCGCGCGCGAACGCGAGGCGTTGGAGGGCGGCGTGTCAGCCCCGCCAGTAGTCATCAGCCCCCTGCCTGAAAGCGCTCAAAGCCAGCTATTTCCAGAACGTTAAGCCTGATCCGAGATTAACCCTCCCCGGTGGCGGAAAAAACGGCACACAAACCGGGTGTTTACCCTCCGGGCCTAACCTGACGGGCAAACATGATCAGGGGTGGTGGGAATTCATGGATATCGAGAGCAAGCTTCACCATCTGACGGGCCTTGCGCGGGAGAAATCCTCCGAGCGCCGCCGCGCGCTTCTGCGCGAGGTCACCGATCTGTTCTTCGATGAGACGCCGCAGAACGGCACCGGCGCGCACCAGCAGTTTGACGCCGTGCTGTCCACGCTTGCCGCCCAGACCGCGCAGGATGCACGTGCCGAGCTGTCGCGCCGCTTTGCCGATGCGCCGCTGGCCCCGCGCGGCCTGGTCATGCAGCTGGCGCGTGATGCCATTGAAGTGGCCGCGCCCATTCTCGCCCAGTCCGGCGTGCTGACCGAGGACGATCTGATCGCCATCGCCACCGAGGCGGGCGAGGAGCATCGCCGCGCCATGACGGCGCGCGAGGCCGTGCCGGAGCGCGTGAGTGACGCCATCGTCGCCAATGGCGATGATGAAACACTGGCGCGCCTCGTCGCCAATGACGGCGCGCGCCTGTCGCGCGGCGCCTTCGAGACCGTGACCCGGCGCGCGGAGACCAGCCCGGTCCTGCAGGCGCCCATCGTCAACCGGGCCGATACGCCCGCCGACCTTCTGGGCGATCTGATGAGCGTGGTGGAAACCTCGCTGCGCGACCGGATTATGAAGCGTTTCGAAACACTGGACCCGGCAATTGCCGAAGCCGCCCTCGCCGCCTCGCATGCCCGGCTGGAAGCGCGCATCGCCAGTGACAAGGCGATTGCCGAGGCGCGCAAATTCGTCACCACAAGGCGTATGCGCAAGGAGCTCGATGGCTCGCTTCTGGTGCGTCTCTTGCGCGAAGGCGAGCGGGTGAAGTGCTGCGTGGCGCTGGCCGAGCTGGCCGGGGTCGATCACAGCGCCGCCCAGCGCGCGCTGGACCACAAGAGCCCGGACGGGCTGGCGCTGATCTGCAAGGCGGCCGGCTTTGACAAGGCGCTGTTCGTCACCCTGGCCATATTGCGCGGCCAGTCGCGGGGTAATCTGAGCGAGGACGCGCAGGCACTCGGCGCGCTCTATACCAGCCTGTCAAAGGAAGATGCCGAACGCGCCATGCGCTTCTGGCGCATGCGCAACGACATGCAGGCGGCCTAGAACTTCGCAGGAAGACCAGGCGATTTCATTATCGCGTTGGCGGTGTGCCGGCTTTTGGTGTTTCGCGGGACCAGCACCCATTTGCCTTGCGGCGACTCCCACTTCTCATGGCTGCCCTTGCCGCCCGCTATCTGGCGAAACCCGGCACGTTTCAGCTCGGTAACGACGTCGCGACAATAGCCTTGAACCATCGCGCTTCACGCGCAAAGCGGCTCAGGTGTTGTGGGCCGCTGCCACACAATGCCCGGAATGAGATCGGCCAGTGTCAGATTGGCCGCCCCGGTCTGATTGAGAATGTGGTTCTGCAGCGCCAGCTCGCGGGCATGCTCATGGATCAGCCGCTCGAACTCGTCGAGCGTTTCTGCCTCAATATGCAACCCTTCTATATCGCTTTCGCAGACGAAGACTTTGGCTTCCTCGTCCCATAGCGCCTTGACATAAAAGGTCTTCTGCATCGGCCTTCCCTCTGGAACAGCGCTCTTCGGCTTTGCGCCGTACTTTAGCAGGCTTCGCGGTTTCAACCTACCGCCAATTGGACGGCGTTCCCCCTACCCCTCACCATCCCTGTGCTTTGGGTGGCGCCTGTAGATCGAGCCCTTGCCCTTCTTTGCGGGCATGGCACCGGCCTTTCGCGAGCGGCGGGCGAGGCCGCGCGCGACCGGGTTGGGCTTTGGCGTGCGACCCTTTTTCGGACTCAAACGCCCTCCCCGTCCTCTCCGCGCGTGAGCATTTCCGGGGCCGCCTTCGCGTCCGGGTTGGCATCGGGATCGGCCTTGCGCCCGTGAGCGGCCACCCGCGGCGGCACGAACACCTCCACCCCGTCATCCATGTAGACGCTGGTGGACGGGAAGGCGAAGGCGGTGCCTGCGCCCTCCACAATGTCTTTCAGGGCCAGCGCCAGCTCTTCCTTGCGTTCCAGCCACTCGCCCCAATTGGTGGTGTGGGTGAAACAGTAGAGCAGATAGTCGATGGAAGACGGGCCGAAACTGTCGACCCGCATGAAGGTGGCAACTTCGGGCGGCTTGGCAAAGCCGGGATGATTGTCCAGCCATTCCAGCGTCTTGTCACGGATATACTGAAGCTGTTCCTTGGTGGTCTTGTATTCCACCCCGACCATCCAGCGAATGCGCCGATGGGTCATGCGCGAGAAGTTCGTGACCGCCTCGTCTGACAGATAGGAGTTCGGCACATAGACGGGGCTCTTGTCGAAGCGGCGCACCAAGGTGGAGCGGAAATTGATCTGCTCCACCGTACCTTCCACCACGCCATCGACATGAATCCACTCGCCCGGCAGGAAGCGCTTTTCGGTCAGCACCAGCAGGCCCGAAATCAGGTTCTTGAACAGATCCTGCGCGCCAAGGCCCACCGCCACGCCGAACAGGCCCAGACCCGCCACGATAGGGGCCACCGGAATGCCCCAGAGCTGCAGGACGGCGCCCGCGCCGACAATGATGAAGAGGATGCGCAGCGTCTTGGCCAGCCAGTCCACCAGCACCGGTCCCAGCGCGCGCTGCAGCGGCTTCAGCAGATGGGAGACCGGCGTCACCACATTGTGCAGCGCCCAGAAGATGGCAATCACGATCAGCGTGCGCACCAGATTGAGGCCCGGACCTTCGCCATCGGGCTGGTCGAGGCCGACAATCAGCACGGCGATATAGACACCGATAATGATCGGGATCATGCGGATCGGCCCGGAGAGCGCCCGCACCACTTTCTCGTCCATCTGGGTTGAGGTTTTCTGGGCATGCGCCAGCAGGAATTTCGTGATCGCCCAGCCAACCAGCCCGCGTACCGCGAAGGCCAGGGCAACAACGATCAGGCCGACCAGCGCCTGCCCGACATTCAGGCCCAGAAAGCTGGTATTCCAGACATCGACCACAATGGCCCACAGATCGGTCATGGTTTCCATCATGCACGGCGCTCCTTTGCCCGGTGGAACTCGATATCGGGCCATTTCTCCTGAATGTAGGACACTTCCCAGGCATTCTTGGCCATGAAGACCAGCGCGCCATCAATATCTTCGGCTATCGCGGATTTATGCCGGTCGATCAGGGCTTCCAGCTTGTCACGCGGCCCCGTGATCCAGCGCGCAGTGTCATAAGGGCTCGGCTCGAAGGTGACGTCCAGATTGTATTCGGCCGCCACGCGCTCGGCCATCACGTCGATCTGCAGCGCACCGACCGCGCCGACCACGAAATCGCCGCCCACCTGCAGGCGGAACAGCTGGGTCACGCCTTCCTCGGCAAGGCTTTCCAGCGCTTTTTTCAGGTGCTTGGCTTTGAGCGGATCTTTCAGCCGCGCGCGGCGCAGCAGTTCCGGCGCGAAGTTCGGGATGCCCGCGACGCGCCATTTGCCGCTTTCCGACAGCGTATCGCCCACGCGCAGCGCGCCATGGTTCGGCACCCCGATCACATCACCGGCATAGGCTTCGTCGGCCAGCTCGCGGTCCTGGGCAAAGAACATGATCGGGCTGGAGACGGTCAAGAGCTTGCCACTATCGGTTTTCAGCTTCATGCCGCGCTTGAACGTGCCAGAGCACAGGCGCATGAAGGCCACGCGGTCGCGATGGTTCGGGTCCATATTGGCCTGAACCTTGAAGACGAAGCCGGCCACCTCCTTGCCATCGGGTTTCAGCTCCGGTGCCGGGCCGCCGGTGGCCGGCTGGGCTTCGGGCCCCGGCGCCACCTGCTTTAAGGCTTCGAGCAATTCGTAGATGCCGAACTGGCGCAGGGCCGAGCCAAAATAGACCGGCGTCATATGCCCTTCGCGATAGCTTTGCGGATTGAAGGCGGGGCAGACCTCGCGCGCCAGTTCAGCGCCCTCGCGCAGCTCGGCCAGCTCGGCTTCGTTCAGGATCGAGCCGATCTCATTGCCAGAGAGGGAGACGCGCTGGCTCTTCACCGGATCGGCGTCGTCGGCAGACGGGCGGCGGTAGACGATGAACTCGTCGCGTTCGAGATCGGCCACGCCCTTGAACCGGTTGCCCGAACCGGACGGCCACTGCATGGGCGATACATCCAGGGCCAGCTTGTCCTGGATGTCGTCCAGCAGCTCGGACGGGTCCATCGCCTCACGGTCCATCTTGTTGATGAAGGTGAGGATGGGGATATCGCGCAGGCGGCACACCTCGACGAGTTTGAGCGTGCGCGGCTCCACGCCCTTGGCCGCGTCCAGCACCATGATCGCGCTGTCGGCGGCGGTAAGCGTGCGGTAGGTGTCTTCGGAGAAGTCTTCGTGGCCGGGCGTATCGAGCAGGTTGAAGATCAGCCCGCCATATTCATACGTCATCACCGAGGCGGAAACCGAAATCCCGCGCTCACGCTCGATCTTCATCCAGTCGGACTGGGTGCGCCGGTTCTCCCCGCGCGCCTTCACCTGCCCCGCCAGCCGGATTGCCCCCGCGCTAAGCAGGATGTTCTCCGTCAGCGTCGTTTTACCGGCGTCGGGATGGGAGATAATGGCAAAGGTGCGCCGGCGCGACCATTCAGGCAGCGCGCTTGAGGGGGAGGTCATGGCCGGTCCTGGCTAACGAAACAGTTTCGCGCCCGGACCTAGCAATCAGGCGCTACGCGCGCAAGCGCTGGGGCGCGTGCAGCCACACCGCATCATTGGCAGCGCGGGCGCTGAGCATATCGTGATCCTGCAAGCCCTTTAGCTGCGTCAGGACGACCAGACCGACCGACGCCACGCGAAGCTGAACGTCCTCCGGCCCGCGGGCGGCATTGGGCCTGATCGCCAGCAGCGCATTGGCCTCGTCGCTTTTCCAGCCGATCAGGGCAGCCAGAAAGCGCGCCTTCTCCGGATTGTTGCGGGCCAGAAGCGGATCTTCGTGGATCGCCTCACGCACCAGGCGGACGGCCTTGCCCAGACTCATCGTCTTTAGCGCGTATTCGCCGAGCGGGCTTCCCGCCGACAGCGCGGCCCGCTCAGGATCGCCAAGACTGAAAACAACATCGTTGAACAGAAACAGCACGCGACCTTACCCCACTCCAATATCCGGTCTGCCAGCTCCACCACGGCTGCGCTGTCTGATGCAGCGCCAACCCTGGCTGGCAGGCCGGGCAAAAATCCTCGATGGATCCAGTGTGCCGCCCGCGCGTAAAAAATGCGTCACCGGCGCGTTGGGAAATCAGCAGTGTTACCGAGCGGTTAAAGGCCATTCGTCCCTCCCCTCGTCCTTCGAAACACTTCGCTAGCGCTCGTCCTCACAGATGAGGGGATAACAGGCCCTACTCCTCAACCCGCTCCATAAGGAAGTGGCGGCCCTGCCGGTCAATGATCTCTACCGCCCAGATATCAGGATCATCATCGCGGCGGCGCGCGATATAGCTGTCGGCGCGCGCCTCCTCGACGGGAAGCGCGCCAAGGGGCTGGGACCAGAGACGCTCGCCCTCCATGTCGCGCACCGGCACAAACAGCCGTGCCAGCCGGTCAGCACCGACCAGCTTGACCAGAACAACGCCGGCATCCGCATCGCCCTTGTGCAGCACGTAAAAGGACGCGCCCTCGCGCTCCGCACGCCATTTGAGGGCGTCCACCCAGATCCATGTGCTGAGTTCAGGCATGATTCGCCCTTGCTGGCCGGACAATTGCTTAATAATGTGTAAACCGAGGGGAGCGTTTCATGACGATACAGGCACGCTGGTGGAGTGTCATGTGTATGGCCGTAGCGATTGCGGTGGCCGTACCTTGTGTGTTCAGCCCGTCTGCTGGCGCGATTCCCGATGCTGAAGCCAGTGCGGCGTCCAGCACCCCGGCTGCGCCCGGCCGTATCGCCCGCTCCGAGGAGCGCACCCTTGCCAGCCTGACACCCGACAATCAGACCGCGCACCCGCTGGATGCCAGCACGCGCGAACTGCGCATTCCCTTCACCCTGGCGCCGGGCTCCGTCCCTGAAAGCGTGGAACTGGTCCTTTCGGCCCGCCCCGTCTCTGCGCGCTCTGGCGGCCGTCTTGAAGCCCTGCTGGCCGGATCACGTACGATCGCCCTCACCCCGCGTGCCGACAGCTTTGAAGCGCGCTTCTCGCTCTATTCAGACAGTCTGCGGGCAGGCGAGAATGTTCTCGTCATCCGTTTTGATGCAGGCAATGCCGATGGCTGGCAGGTCGATCTGCGCGCCAGCCGGCTGCGCGTGACGGCCCTGCCTTCGGCCGGACACGAAACGCTCGAAGCGCTCGAAACCGCGCTGGCCGCCCATTTTGCCGCGCCGCGCCGTATATTTGTCGATGCCAGCGGGTCGGGCCGCGAGCGGCTGGCTGTCGAGGCGCTGGTCGCACAGGGCCTCGCCCTGCGCATGGGACAGGCACCGGTCCTGGTGGAGCGCGCCGAAGCGGCAGAACTGGTGGTGCGCGCCGCCATGGACCCGCTCTCGCCCAACGCCTCCATTGCCCTTGCCGATCCCTACACCGTCCGCCTGGCGGGCGCTGAGACCACCACGGTAGCAGCGGCAGCGCGCCTGTTTGCCGCGCGCAGCTTCGTGGGAACGGAGACGCGCATGACACCGGCCACGGCCCTGCCTGCGCCGCGCCTGACCCACATCGCCCCCGGCAGCCCGTCACGGCAGGACAATCTGCAGGCGCTGGCCGAATCCGGCATCCCGTTTGCGCGGGAAAATGGCGGGCGGGCCGCGATCATTCTGGCCGGAGACAGCACGGCCGACCGGCTGGGCGCGCTTAGCCTGCTGTCACGCGCCTCGCTGGTTTCCGGATCAGCCTGGCTCTACGCCTGGTATGGCAGTGATGCGGCCCAGGCCCCTGCCGACCACGACCTGTTCCTGATGGGGCCGATCGCAGCCATTGATCCGCGCCTGGTCAGCGCCGCGCCTGCCGAAGTGCGCGCGGCCACCGAAGCGGCCAACCGGCGTGTCCCGCGCGAGCGCCGCTCCTACGGGTCCACCGCCTTTGCCGACGAGGGCAGCCCGGTAGCCGGCGCCGTCACCGGGATTGGCGCGCTCTATCGGGAAGCGGACGGGCGCACCATCGTGCTTCTGACCGCGCCGGAGGGGGCAGACTTCTCGCGCGCTGCGCGCCGGCTCGCCCATTCCGATCTCTGGCGTGAACTGCAGGGGCGCGCCGTCCTGTGGGATGCCGGCTCGGTCACCGCCTTCGGCCCGACCGCGCAGGCCAGTCATGCGCTCAGCGAACAGCTGATCGAGCTATTCCGCCAACATGACAGGCTGTTTGCCCTGATTGCCTTCGCGCTGGCTGTGCTTTTGCTGTTCGCGGGCAATGCCGTAAACCGGAGATCAACCCGGAGCGCGTAGTATCCGCTCCCATGATTGTTCTCGCCCTCGCCTCCAGCCTTGCCATAACTACCCCGGGCGACGATGCGCGCGCCGAAACGGCTGCGCGTCTGGCCCGGCTGGTTGAGGTTGCCGCCATCGACGAGGCGTGCGCGCTGCTGCCCGATAGCGAGCGGGCCATTCTCGACAGGGAGATCGCGACCGCCCGCCACCAGGCAGAGGCAGGCGGCATGTCATCGGCTACCTGGTCATCGGGCGCGGAACGCATCCAGCGGCGCTGGGCCAGCCCTGACTGCGCCAGCGCGGACGCACAGCGCAGCGTTCTGCGATACCAGCAGGCGCTCAATGGCTGGCTGATGGGCGGAGAACGCAGATTTGACGGCCACCAGCGCAGCTGGACAGCGGGCCATGCCGGTGACAGCGCCAGCGGCTGGATCCTGTCGCAGAGTGCAGACCATGACGGCATATCCGCGCGCTTTGGGTCGGTTCTGATCGGCGGGGATGCAGTTGTTCTGCTGTCCTTGCGCTCCGCGCGCCAGCCCGCCAGCGCGCTGCTGGTCATGCGTGATCTGGAACTGGCCCCCCGCCCGGTCGACTTCACATCCGGTGGCCGCCGCCAGCCGCCCGGCGGAGAGCCTCTGGCCGCGCTCGGCGCCCTGTCATCGGGGCAGCGGCGCGTCTGGACTAGCGGCGTGCTGCGCGATGCAGGCCAGTTTGCGCCGGACGGAGATGGCCGCACCGCCAGCTTCACCTTTCCCGCCGATACGCTGGAACACATGATGGCGCTGGAAGCGGCAGAGGGCGCGCGCGTGGACCTTTATGATGCTTCCGGCGCACGCATCGGACGGGTCTGGATTGAGATCGGTGCCTTGCGTCAGGCCCGCGATTACGCGCTGGCCGCCAACGCCGCCCGGCTGGATTGAGTGAGGTTCAGCTGGCAGCCGCCTGCTGGACGATGGCCTCACCGGCTGCCTGTGCCCGCCTGATCTGTTCATGGATGGCGGGCGGCTCCGGCTCGCTGTGCAAAATGCCATCATCCCCGGCCTGCACCACCGGCAGCGTTACCGTCACGGTCGTGCCTTCGCCCAGACGGCTCTGCAGGCTCATCGAACCGTCATGCAAGCCGGCCAGCGCATGCACCAGCGCCAGCCCCAGGCCCGATCCGCGTTCATCGCTCTGATGGGCATTGGCGGCCTGTGCGTATGCCTGCCCCAGACGGCTCACATCTTCCTCGCTCATGCCCGGCCCGCTATCGCCGACAGCCAGCACCAGCTCAGCGCCGCTGGCGCGCAGCATGACCACCACGGCGCCGCCATCGGGAGTGAACTTGATGGCGTTGGACAGAAGATTGAGCACGATCTGGCGCAGTGCCTTGCGGTCGGCATCGACCATCACGGCGCTCTGACGCAGATCGCAGCTGAGGCGGATATTCTTGTCTTCGGCGCGCAGGCGCATCATGCGCACACAGGTTTCGACCACCTCACCGGCATCGAAGGTTTCGCGGATCAGCTCGTAGCGATCCGCCTCGATCTTCGACATGTCGAGCACATCGCCGATCAGATCGAGCAGGTGCACGCCGCTTTCATGGATGAGATCGGCATATTCGGCGTAGCGCGCAGGCATCGGCCCGAACAGGCGCTGCTTCATCAGGTCGGAAAAGCCGATAATGGCGTTCAGCGGGGTACGCAGCTCATGGCTGATCGCGGCCAGAAATTCCGATTTGGCCTTGCTGGCCGCCACTGCCTCGTCACGCTCGCGGGCCAGCCGGTCAAGAATTTTGTCCTCGCGGCGCGGCACCGACAGCGCCACGACAAATCCGCCATCCGCGCGGTGGGCGCGCGCCTCCAGCGATACCGGACGCCCGCCTGCACCGCGCATTTCGGTGACGATAGACCCGCTGGCATGGCGCAGCTGGCGCTCAAGCAGGTCACGCCCCTCATCTTCATAGGCGAGGTGGGACACAGGCAGGCCGTCAATATCGCGCGGCAGGCCGGGCAGCAGATCACGCGCAGCGCGCGACATGGCCTGCATATGGCCGTCACCGTCACACACGATCAGTGCCGAGGGCGCATTCACAAATCCCGCCGCCAGCGGCTGCAGCCGCGCATTATCCCGCTTCTCATGCGAGAGCCGGGGCAGAAGACCGGCCAGCGCGATCAGCCCGGCAAGCCCCAGATACGCGCCCAGTGCCAGCTCCATCGATACGGGCAGGCCAAAAGCGGCCAGCTCCACCGCGCCGGCATAGACCATGATGGCCAGAGAGGCCGAATTGGCCAGCAGGCTGACCAGGGCGGCACCATACTGGCGGCTGGCAGACAGGGCCGCAGCACCGGCGAGAGCAGCCAGAACGGCGAGACCCGCCATCGCGCCCGGCAGCGCGGCCAGCGTCAGCACCGGCACGGCCCAGCTCACCACGATGAAGGCACGCGCGGTATCGCTCCAGCTGCCCGCCCGCGCAAGACGCAGCCCTACCAGTCCGGGAAGGCCGGTGGCCGCGATCAGCGCGCCCGCCTCAACGCTGGAGCCCAGCAGGAGGGCGGCCAGACCGGAACCCAGCCAGAGCGTTGCCCAGAGCGCATGAATCCACCGCGCCCGCGTACGGGCGATCCAGCTGCCAAGCCTTGCTGCCAGGGTCATCATGCCGCCTTAGAGGCTCCGACTCAGTAACATTTCTGATGACTGCAAGCTCGGCTCGCGGCGTTAACAATTATTGAATCGCGCTCCGGGCGAATAATCACTGCGTGCCACCTTGGACAAGAGCAAATTTCACGGCAAAGTGGATGCTCCCAAGCCGTATGGAGCGTTCCGGGCATGATTTCACCTTTGCTGGCGATACTGTCTGTTTCCTTGCTGCATGCGGGCGTGCAGGACGCGCCCGAAACAGCGGAGGAGCACGCAAGCGGCGAACCCGTGCTGGTGCTGGAAGAGGCGCCGCAACCCTCTGCCCTGCATCTCCATGCCGATACCTATGCCGCCTACCATTCCGATGTCGACGCAGCCGGACGGCGCGAACTGACCTCGGTTCTGGCCCTCGACGAGACGATGGACTCGCTGGCCGCCTATTACACGGATGGCCGGCTGGTCGACGCCCAGATCGCCTATGCCGCCCTTGTCGCCTCGCAGCACCCCGAATTCATCGATGCCGTGCGCGCGATTGCCGATTATTACGGTGCGGGCGTGACAGCAGCCAGCCTGATGAACGACCCGGTTTTCGTGACCGGTTTCATGGGCGCGGACACGGCCTCGCAAAATGTGGTCGGCGCGCTGACCACCGACACCACCACCATGAACACGGTGGCGAGCCGCTATCGCGAGGCCGCCTACGATCTGCAGGGGCAGACCTGGGCACGCGCCCGCGCGCATGACCGGCGCACCCGGCTTGAACAGATCGAGAGCGGTTCGGTGCGGCTGCAGACACCTTTCCGCATGGCAGAGAACGGCAATGGCCGCCGTCTCGGCGCGGCGTCCGATCTCTTTGGCGCCTCTGCCAGCGCACCGCGCCCCGAAGCGCCCGCGCCCAGCCTGTCCCTGACAGTCGGCCAGTCCCAGCTTCAGCCCGATGAACGCCGGGTTGGCCGCATCCTCGCCGTGGCAGCCCTGCAGTCGATTGAATCTGGCGATATGCGCGCCATGGATGTGCTGCTGGCAGACCCGGCTGTCGGGCGCTGCATCGTGTCCGCGCGCCTTAACCTTGCCCAGTGCGTGGCCGCCGGTCACTTCAAGTATGAGGACGCCTTCTGCATCGCGGAACATGCGCTGGAAGAGGTGGCAGAGTGCCTGACCACGACGCGCGCGCCGATTAACGAGTAGTTGTCGTTAACGCCCTGAAAACCATTACTAACTGGCGTTAATCGGGCATTTACCGCGTGTCCGGCTTTCGATGGAAATAGCCGGAAACCTCGCCTAGCCTCTAGAATGCGGGTCAGAATTTCCCGTGGAGCAGAGGCCGAGGCGAGCCCCATGATGTTCATATTGCGCGCTGCATTCTGGTTGGCGGTGGTCGCGGCCTTCGTGCCGCCGGGCTTCACTGCGGCTGGCGGCCTGTTCGCCAGCGACATGGAGCGCCTGCTGGCCGAACCGGCAGCGCGGGCAAGCGAGAGCCTGCAGGCCCAGACCGCACCTGCCCCGGCCCGCAGCCAGCAGACCGGCATCTGCGCGGATTATGGCGAGCTGTGCGATATCTGGGACCACGTTACCGGATTTGGCGGCTATGTCGGCTCCGTGGCCCTGTCACAGGCCGACGCCATGATCGAGACCGCACGCGAGGCCGAAGCCACCAAGCCTGCCAGGCAGACCCGCTAGAGCCTTGCCCTTGGCGTCTCTTGCGCCTAGGTCAGGCGCATGCAGACCGGCGACCCCATTATTGAATCCCTCGTCGACGAGTTCGACTTCCTGGGCGACTGGGAAGAGCGCTACCGCTATCTGATCGACATGGGCCGCGCTCTGGAGCCGCTAGGCCCTGAAGAGCATAGCGATACCAACAAGGTGCAGGGCTGTGTCAGCCAGGTCTGGCTGGTTCTGGACAAAGATGACGCTGGCAATCTCACCATTCGCGGGGATTCCGATGCGCATATCGTCAAGGGCCTTGTTGCCCTGCTGATCCGGCTCTATTCGGGCCGTCCCCCTGCCGAAGCCGCTGCCATTGATGCGCGCGAAGTGCTGGCGCGTATCGGGCTGGGCGAGCACCTGTCTCCCCAGCGCTCCAACGGGCTTGCCTCCATGGTGGCGCGCATCCGCGCGAGCGCTGGCGCGGTCTAAACCTCAAACGGATCGGCCACACGCGCTGCCCGCTTCAGACCGTAATGCACAGCCAGTCTTTCCAGTGCGAGGCGCAGGGCGGTTGCGCCTGCCTTGTCGGGCCAGTCGAGATCGCGCAGCGCCCGCTCCATCCCTGTCTCGCGGATGACGATATTGATGAGCAGGCGGTCCAGCCCCGGCCCCAACGCGGCCAGCGCGTCCATGACGCGGGTGCGGGCATCAAGCGCACGCGCTGGCGCGCCTGCAGGATCATGCCCGCTGCGCGGGCCGGAGCGTGGCACGCCCGACCAGTCGGAGGTTACGCGCGAGCGAAGGGTGGAGGCGTCGTAATCGGCCCGCAGCCTGTCGGCCGCCGTGACATGCACCGGCTCCAGCAAAGCTGGACGTCCCGGCCGGGCAACGGCATAGCGCGCCACGGGCGAGGCGTCGGCATTGGCCAGCGCCACCGCGATCCGCCCGTCCGGATCCATCACGCTGCGGGGACGTAGCGTGCGGTGCTGGGCGGCGAAGCGGCCCTCATCATCCTCATGGCTCTGTTGCAGGCGTTTCAGCCGGGCAAGGCCCGCCTCGGTGACGCTCCAGCTTGCCCCGCCCTCATCAGCGGCCAGCGTGCCATCGCTCAAGCCCTCCGCCAGCTCGCGTGCGCTTAGCACCGCCATCGGACGGCGGCGGCGATCCGGCCCGGCGAACACGCCATAGCCACGACCGCCCGGCAAAGCCGCGATACGCCTTCCGGGGCGCGCCAGCCGGATCAGCCAGGAGGGCGCGCTCACCAGCTCATTCCTGCGGCCACTGGAGCGCCCGTGCGCGCAGGCATGCCCACGATCCGGCCCGGAGCCGGCATCGCCCGCAGCGAGGTCTCCAGATCATCCATGCGCGCGTCAAACGCGGGGTCATCGCGCATATCCTCCACCTTGTGGCAGGCATAGGCAACCGTGCTGCGGTCCCGCCCGAAGGCCAGCGCAACGCGCGCCAGCGACATCTCGAAGGCGATATGCGCCAGATACATCGCAACCTGGCGCGCCTGCGCCGCCGCCGCCGTGCCGCGGCCGCTGGCCTGCACCGCCTCGACAGGCACGCCCAGGCTAAACGCAGCGGCCTGCCGGGCCAGCTGTGCCCTCGCGCGGTCTTCACCGGCCCGGTCTTCTCCGGCTCGGTCTTCACGGGCCCGGCCCTCCCCGCCGCGTGCTTGCAAGATATCCATGTCTTCAACTCCCTGCTCCAGAACGTGTCAGCCCCTATCGTAGGCACACACGCGAGAAGCGAGGATAATTTTCCTAATTATATACTTGAGAAAGCAAACGATATGTGCAAATCATCAGATGGACAGGCCGGTACTAAAATTCATGGGGTCCACATCACTCCTGATATAATGCGCGATGCAGTTGAGTGCATACATGTGTCGCTTCCCCTTGAGGGGAATATCGAGAGTGATTTAGCGAGAGATCAAGCAGAACAAGTTGTGAAAGATATCGCCGCAATTATCCTTGCAGGGCGATCATGCGGCGCTTAAACATTGCATGGGAGAGCGATCCCAAATCAGTGTAGGCATCGCATATGGCTTTCGATATTTGTTCGAAGTCCTGCAGTTTGTATATTTGCGGGTGCCCGTATATGCGCGTGAGCAATAGAGCGTCTGGATATGATTTGCTGACGGCCCATCCATCGTGAGCAATGCTGTTTCGAGATTTGTATGCAGCCCTTATCTGTTTTTTTAATTTTAATGAAAACTGTTCATTTTCTTCAGGAGTTGCCCGCCATTTGAATAAAGCCTCAACAAGGTCTAGCCGGGCGTTAAAAGATTGAATTTTCTCAAAAACTTGGCTGGCTACAGGATGGTTGGCGGGGGTCTTCACCCAACCAGGCTCTGGCTCAGGCACGTTAAGATAGTCCCCCATCATTAGGGCGTATAAATCGAGCAGACCCGTTTCCACCAATGTCCAATTCGCAATTATGTTGCCAATTTGCGCAGCCAGCTCAGGTCGCTGTAGTATGATGTTTGGGCCATGGGTTATGACTGCACCAGCTTTGCCCGGCTTGGATGATGGACGCATAGGTTGAGGCATATTCATGACTGATCCGAAAGATGAACAAGCGAGGTTCGATGACGCCCTCACGCGAATGCTGAACACGCCTCCGACCCCGCAAAAGCCTAAGCAGAAGCGGGGCAGCAAGCGAGTCCAAAAGGGTCAGGAAAAGCCTAGCGGTGGCGCTTAGGCCACTTCACGAACTTCAAGCCGCGTATCTCAGGCGGCTTTGAGTTCACCAATCCGCCGATAGGTGAGGCGCTTGCCTTCAATGGCGCGCAGCGCGGCATTGGCGCGGGCTTCATCGTTGACGCCTAGGCCAGAGCGGTTGTTGTAGCGAAAATCAAATTCGGCCAAGTAGCGGTGCAGGTGCTTCTCAGCGCAGTGCTGATAGACGCCCTTCATGCCGCGCTTGAAGATTGAGAAGAAGCCTTCGATTGTGTTGGTATGGACCGCCCCGCGCGCATATTCCTTGGCAGAATGGCGCACGGTTTCATGGGCGGCGTATTGCTCACCAACCATCGTGTAGAGCTTGCTTTCGTCGGTGTAGATCGTGGCTTCGCGCTTGATGTTCTGGAACATGATTGCGGCAACCGAGGTCTTGTTAGCCGTCTCGACGTGGAAGGAGCGCACGTTCCCGCCGCGCTCTACCAGCGCCACGACGGCACGCTTGCCAGAGGGGCCGGCACCGCCTTTGAGATACGGACGGCCATAGCGCTGGCGTGAGGGCTTCGGGTTTTTCTTCTTGCCGAAATAGGTCTCATCAACCTCGACCGGCTGGCCATTGCCACCCACCGGTGGCGGGTTGTCATCGCGCATGGCCTCACGGATACGGTGCGCCATGAACCATGCGGTCTTATAAGTGACGCCTAGCGTGCGGTGTATCTGGTGGGCGCTCATGCCCTTCTTGCTGGACGTCATCAGGAATGTGGCGAGGAGCCACTTGTTGAGCGGCACTTTTGAGCGCTCAAACACCGTGCCGACCGTCACAGTGAATTGTTGGCGGCATTCCATGCAGTTGTGAAGACCGGGGCGGTGCGCCTTGCCCTTCATGGCCGTGATGCGCTCCTGATCCGCATTGCCACAGTGCGGGCAGATAGGGCCATGCGGCCAGCGTTGCGCTTCAAGGTGCTCGCGGGCTTTGTCAGCGTCATGGAAAATGGGGTTGTCGAGGTGCATGGCCGTATCTCCTTGATGCACAAGGTATCATCGGCGCATGCTTTGTCAAGTATATAATTAGGATAATTTTCCTACATAGATTGTAAAACTCCCTCCGCGCTCACAAAATGGCGCGAGGATAAATTATATCAACGCCTTCCCAGATCGTTGAAATCAACTATTGATTGAATCTCAAATGCGGGACAACCCACATCACCACAAAGGACGATGATAGGGATAGCGTGGGGGATAAGGGAGGCTGGCCTACGCCGCCGGGCGGGTGAGCGACGGCCACGCAAATGCCGCTCTGCGCGCGTTTTGGAGGCAAGCGCCTGGCCTGCCGGCGGATCGGTGAACTCAAAGCCGCCTGAGATACGCGGCTTGAAGTTTGTGAAGTGGCCCAAACGCCGCTAGCGTTGCGATCCCTTTTTCATTCGATGTTCACCACAAAGGAACGAATTTTGTTGACATCCGTTAACAGAGCGCGCATTTTCTGGTGCAGCAATGGCTAAGCGGCCTAGGCACCCAAACAAGGAAATTGAGGCCGCTGTAGCATACTTGGAGTCCCAAGGATGGATTTGGGAAAGCACAGGGAAAAGCGCCCATAGTTGGGGCAAACTCCTTTGCCCCCAGAACGACCAAACGGGTTGCACAATTTACGTTTGGTCAACACCAAAAAGCGCCCAAAATCATGCGAAGGGTATTCGCAGAAAAGGCGAAAAATGTGCGCACGCAAAGCAAGGAGGCGAAGATGAATGAATTCGAATTTTCCGTTATCGCTTCTGGGTTAGACCCTAGCGATGATGAAACCATTGACCGCTTTTTTAAAGCAGGCTGCGATGACGCAACTGTTGCGTTCGCAAGAGGTGTGTTCATTTTGTCCTTCATCCGCGAAGCCGCTTCGTTGCAAGAAGCTATCGACTCAGCGGTCGCAAACGTTTGCGAAGCTGGTGCCGAGGTTGAGCGTGTTGAACCAGATTGCCTAGTGAGCCTTTCGGATATTGCCGAACGGGCAGGACTCACTAGGGCAGCGACGTCACTTTATTCGCAAGGCAAAAGAGGTTCAGGCTTTCCAAAACCAGTCGCCAGGGTAACGACGAATAGCCCCCTATACGATTGGCCAGAGGTCGCCTCGTGGCTCTCTAAGCACGCTGGTCTCGATGCGGCAGTGGTAGAAGAGGCAGTTATCATAAAGTCAATCAACGACCGTATTGAGCACGCCGCCGCTTGAAGCCGCAGCGCGAACTTTAAGAGAGGCGAGCTTATTTGCTCGCCTTTTTCTTTTTGTCTTCGTGCGTCTTGGGCGGCGTATTCAGCATGCGCTTAAGCGCCTCGTCACGGCGTTGTTCATTGATTTTTTTGAGGCTTGGGCATGTCAAAAACTCACGAGACTTTGGATGAAGCCGAAAACGAAAGGCAGGCTGCCTATACGCTTGTTGGAGAAGCACTTTCCTTGTGGAACCAAATCGAAGGCTCGTTGGCCTTTCTCTTCGCCAGCTATCTCAAAACCGACGCCTCCATAGCCATGGCATCTTATCACGCAGTGATCAGCTTTGAAGCCCGACTAGCTATGGTAAATGCTGCGGCTGAAAAGAAGCTTCGATTACACCCAGAGCTTTTTGATAGATGGAAGACCCTTTCCGGGCGCATTTCAAAAAAAGCAAAAAAGCGGGCAGAAATCGCGCATTGCACCATTATGATTATGGAGCATAACGGAAGATACACGGTAGAAGCGCTACCATACTGGCATTTTTCTAAATTACTCGCTGGGGCCAAATACAGAGGGCCGGGGTTGATGCCGGTTGCTCCAAACGGATTATCTCTTTCCCTGAAACAGCTAGATGACCGCATTGCCTCTTTTAAGGATTTAAATGCGCGCATTATTGACCTCAATGGGGACGTTGAACGAGCTTCACAGCCGCCTGAAGAAGCTCCCTAACCAGAAGCGGATCATCGCAAATGGCGCAAGGATAAACCTTATCAACGCCTTCCCAGATCGTTGAAATCAACTATTGATTGAATCTCAAATGCGGGACAACCTGCGCCGCCCCAAGGGACGCTGGCCGGGGATAGCGTGGGGGATAAGGGAGGCTGGCCTACGCCGCCGGGCGGGTGAGCGACCAGTTCCAGTAGCGCAGCACTGTCTGAGCCTTGTCGACCGAGAGCGTGTCGAACACGTAGCGCGCCTGCTCAGGCGCGGGATCGCCGCGCCCGGCCGCCTGCAAAAGCGCCATCAAATGCCCGCGCGACAGACCCGTTGCCTTGGTCAGAACGGCCAGTGGTTCGCCGCCGAAATCGGCCAGCATCCGGTCCAGAAGAGAGCGCTGGATGTTTGCCAGCCTCGCCATCTCGTCAATGAGTTCGGGGGCGAGGCCCGTGCGGGCGGCCTCTTCGATAGCCCCGTCGAGTGAACCGTAGGGCGACTGGTCGGCTGCCGCACGATTACGCTGGCGCCGCTCGATATAGCTCAAGGCGCGCCCGATCAGCTCATCGCGCGGCGTTTCGCTGGCCGCCAGCGGGAACACGTCCTCGGCGGCGTCCTGCAATATCGTCCGGCCAACGGCAAAGCGCTCCAGCAAGGCCCGGCGCTCTGCATGGCCACACTCCCAGAACAGCGTCATCGCCTGCGCCGGGCGCAATTCGGCGCGCTTGATGAGAAGATGGGCGAGCGCCAGCTCGCTACCGGCCATCTGCGCCAGCCGGTCAACGGTCTGGCTTGCGAGCCTCGCCCCCGGATTGGCCAGCAGCGTCTGAATCTCAGATGTATCGCCCGCCGACACCAGCGCCGCCGAGACGACTTCGCTGACATGCTCGCGCCGGGCGATGGCGAGACGGTGGCGCCCCTCCCCCTTGGCGGCAATCTCCATCAGGTCGAAATCGGTCAGGGCGCGGGCCGATTGCAAAATGGGCTCGGCAACCTCGTATGTGTCCAGCGCCAGACGCCGCAACAGGCCCGGCGGGGCCTCGGCCTGCTCTGCGAGCCGTCTGGCAATGCGCACACGCAGATCCGGCGCGGCATGGCGCATGATCTCTTCGAGCACATCGGCCACCACCCAGCGCTCCTGCGGGCTGACCTGGCTGGAGGGCAGGCACACAATGTCGGCAAGCCTGCGCGTCAGCCGGGAACGGGCCGTCACGCTCGGCGCAGTTGCAGGATCGGCTCGGTCCATCGCGGCTTGGCTCCCTGACGCGCGAAAGGCTGGTGGCTGCCAAGCTTGCCTTCAGCGCGTTAAGGAAACGTGGCAAAGCGCGCTCAATCGGCTTAAGAGGTCTCAAACACCGCCCGCTCGAAGGACTTGCCTGTACCCGCCATGCCTGATCATCGCCCTTCACCCGCGCCCGCGCGCCGGCGGCTGTTCAGGCCCGACCCGTTCTGGGCCTATATGGCGGTGGTGGCGGCCTGGTTTGCCAGTTTCGGCCTGCAGACCACCCTGTTTCCCGGCGTTATCAATTTTACCCTCGCCGAGAGCCCAGCCCGGCTTGGCATCGCGCAGGCTGCGCTGACGGCGCCCATGCTGTTCCTGCTGCCGCTGACCGGCGTTCTGGCCGAACGCGCAGACCGGCGCACGCTATTGCTGGTCTTTCACTGTGTGGCGGGCGTGTCGGCAGGCATCATGTCCGCCCTGCTATATGCCGGCATGCTCAGCTATGAGGCGCTGGTAGTCTATGCGCTGGTCGTCGGCTCGGCGGGTGCCTTCGTCATGCCTGCGCGCGATTCCGCCGTAAACGGCGTCACGCGTGTAACCCAGCGCCTTGGCCGGCCCTTGAGCCTGCAGCGCGCCATCGTGTTTGCCTCTCTGGTGCAGTTCGGCGCGCAGATCGCCGGCATGGGGGCAGGCTTTCTGGCCAGCTATACCGGCCCGGCTCCGCTGTTTGGCGTGCAGGCCCTGATCCTCTTCGCAGGCGGGCTGATTGCCCTGTCCATGCCGCGCCTGCCGCGCCCGCGCGAACACACAGAGCCGGTGCTGACCGCGCTTGTAACGGGGCTGCGCACCGTCATCAGCTCGCCGGTGATCTGGCCGATGACGCTGATAATGATTGCTGTTGGCGCGCTGGTTGTCGGCGGCGGCTTCTTTGTCATCATCCCGGTTCTGGTGCGCGATATCTATCTGGCCGGTTATGACGTGCTGGCCGGGCTGATGGTGACGTTCTGGGTGGGCGCCTTCCTGTCCAACATCATTCTGGCGCGCCTGCCGCTTATCGAGCGGCCCGGACGCACGCTGATGGTGGTTCAGGCCGCTGCAGCGCTGGCCCTTGGCTGTATCGCCCTGCCCTTGCCGCTGCCGGTGCTGTTCGTGACCATTTTCGTCTGGGGTCTGGCGGGTGGCGTTGCCATGTCGCTCTCCCGCGCCCTGGTGCAGGAAAACGCGCCCAAGCGCCAGATCGCGCGGGTGATGAGCGTCTATCAGCTCGGCCTGTTTGGCGGCATGCCGGCCGGCGCGGTCATCATGGGCTATGTCGTCGAATGGATGGGACCGCGCGATGCAGCCCTGATCCCGGCTGGCGGGATTCTGGCCGTGCTCATTGTCATTGTGCTCACCACACCCATCTTGTCTGTCAGGCGTGCCGATCCAAGTTGACCGGCGCGCCCCAGCCAAGGAGCCATCATGCCACGCCTGTCTGACAACGCGATAAGCGCCCTGCGCGCGAAACTGACGCCCGAGCAGGAGCGTATCGCCTTCCATGAAGGCACCGAGCCGCCCGGCTGCTCGCTTCTGAACGCGGAGAAACGCGACGGCATCTATCACTGCGTGGTATGCGGCGAGGCGCTGTTCTCCTCAGCGGCCAAGTACGAGTCCCGTTCCGGCTGGCCGAGCTTTTTCGAGCCTGTCAGCCCGGACGCCGTCGGCACGAAAACCGACTTCAAGCTGCTGATGCCGCGCACCGAATTTCACTGCGCCAATTGCGGCGCTCATGGCGGCCATGTCTTTAATGACGGCCCGCCGCCGACCGGCCAGCGCTGGTGTGCAAATGGCGAAGTACTGGACTTCCGCCCGGACCGGAATGAGAGCTAGAGTGCACGCCGTACCGCCCCGCGGTGCACCCTTTCATGGTCCGGAGCTTCATGCATGTCTGCTTTCCGTTTACGCGCCAGCCTGATGGCTGGTGTTGCCGGTCTCGCCCTTGTCGGTCTGGCCGCCTGCGAACCCGCCACAACACCTGATAACTCCAGCGCCGCGAGCCAGTCTGAAATGAACGAGAATGCCCCGCAATCTGCCCTGATCGACCGGGCGCTTGCCTTCACGCCGCCGAGCGTGGAGGCCCGCCCCGAAACCATCGAGCAGCTCGGCCGCACCCGGACCGATAATTACGCCTGGCTGCGCGATGATAACTGGCAGCAGGTGATGCGTGATCCGTCCGTTCTGGATGCCGATATCCGCGCCATGCTGGAGGCAGAAAACGCCTACTACAATCAGGTGATGAGCCCGCTGGCCGAGCTGGAAGAGACCATCTTCCAGGAAATGCGCGGGCGCATAAGGGAAGATGACAGCTCTGTGCCGACCCGCGATGGCGAATGGTTCTACTATTCGCGCTATCGCGAAGGTGGCCAGTATCCCGTCTTTGCCCGCCGCCCGGCCGACGACAATGGCGAGATTTCCGGCGAGGAGCAGATCATCCTTGATGGCGACGCGGAAGCCGAAGGCGTGGAATACTTCTCTCTGGGCGCATTCGAGCACAGCCCCGACCAGCGCTATGTCGCCTGGGCGGTCGATACCAATGGCTCGGAATATTACGAAGTGCGCATCCGTGATCTGGAAACGGGTGAGGATATCGCCACCCTGACCGATGAGGGCTATGGCTCTCTGGAATGGGCCAATGACTCGCGCACCATTTACTGGGTGTGGCGCGATGAGAGCGCGCGGCCCAAGCGCGTCTACCGCCAGACCATCGACTCCACCGAGCGCGAGCTGGTCTATGAAGAGGCCGATGACGGCTTTTTCATCGGCGTCAGCCGCACCGATGGCGATAGCTGGATCAGCATCTATACGGGCGATCACACCACCAGCGAGATCCGCCTTTATGACGCCAATGACCCGGCCGCCGAAGCCCTACTGGTGTCGGAGCGTGAGCAGGGCGTGGAATACTCGCTCACCGAAACCGGCGATGGCATGTTCATCCGCACCAATCAGGACGGCGCGGTCGATTTCCAGATCATGCGCGCGCCGGTCAGTGATCCGCGCCGCGAGAACTGGCAGCCCTTCATCGAGCACCGCCCCGGCACCTATGTGAACGGGCTGATGGGCTTCGAGAACTGGCTGGTGCGCTCTGAACGCGAAAGCGCCCTGCCGCGCATCATCGTGCGCAATGTGGAGAGCGGTGACGAGTTTGCCATCGCCTTCGAGGAAGAAGCCTATGCGCTGGGCATGAGCGGGGGCTATGAATTTGCCACCGACGAGATGCGCTTCACCTATGAAAGCCCGTCCACGCCGCGCCAGACTTGGGACTTCAACATGGCCACGCGCGAGCGGACCCTGCGCAAGGAGCAGGAAATCCCCTCCGGCCATAACCCGGACGATTACACCGTGCGCCGCCTGAACATCACCGCGCGCGACGGGGTGGAGGTGCCGGTAACGATCCTGCACCGGGCCGATACGCCGATTGATGGCTCGGCCCCGCTCCTGCTCTATGGCTACGGCTCTTACGGGATTTCGATCCCGGCCACCTTCTCCATCTCCAACCTGTCGCTGGTGGACCGGGGCATGGTCTACGCCATCGCCCATATCCGCGGCGGCACGGATAACGGCTATCAATGGTATCTGGACGGCAAGCTCGACCAGAAAGTGAACACGTTCAACGACTTCGTGGATGCCGGGCGGGCGCTGGCCGCAGAAGGCTATACCAGCGAAGGCCGGATCGTGTCCTTTGGCGGCTCGGCAGGCGGCCTGCTGGTCGGCGCGGCGATGAACCAGGCGCCGGAGCTATTTGCCGGCGTGATCGGCGCCGTGCCTTTCGTGGATGTGGTCAACACGATCTCTGACCCCACCTTGCCGCTGACCCCGCCGGAGTGGAATGAGTGGGGCAATCCGATCACGGATGAAGCCGCCTATGACTACATGCTGTCCTACAGCCCGTACGATCAGGTAAGCGCGCAAGACTATCCCCACCTGCTTGCCACGGCAGGTCTGACCGACCCGCGCGTGACCTATTGGGAGCCGGCCAAATGGGTGGCACGCGTGCGCGAGCTGCGTACCGATAACGGCCTTACCCTCATGCGCACCAATATGGGTGCGGGCCATGGCGGGGCGTCGGGCCGGTTCGACTCCCTTCGCGAACGCGCGCAGGACTACGCTTTCGCGCTGATGGTGGCCGGTCTGGCTGACAGCGAAGCGGGTGCGACGGACGGCGAAGAGGCTGCCGATTAACCGGCAGACCGTTCTGCGATCCTGATGCTTCAAGCCGGGCGGCTCTGCTGCCCGGCTTTTTTCTGGCTGGAGACTTGAAGGCGGCGCGGCCAGCAATAACGAAAAAGGCCCCGGAAAACCGGGGCCTTGATCTGTCATCTGACGTGGGTTGAGCGGATCTAGCCTGCCGCTGCTTCGCGTGCAGCACGCTCCAGCGCTTCACGGCGCTCGGCAGCCTGCTCATCATCCATCCCGACTTCGCGGAACTGTTCGCCATACTGGTTGAAGTAAGCCTGACAGCGTTGCGGGATATCGATCCGGACGCGGCCATCCTCATCCGCCTCACCGATAACGGTGGCGATGCGGCGTTCGGCCTCGACCGTCAGGCGGCATTCGTCGATCTGCACCTGCTCGCGCTGACGCGCGCGGCGGGCCACACCTTCGATCTGGCCGTTGACGAACTGGATCCAGCCATTGGCCTGGTTACGCGAGGAGGCAAAGCGCGCACCTTCACGGAACGCGGCCAGCGCGCCCTGATTATCATTGAGGTTGAAGCGCGCCGTACCCAGCAGCACCCAGGCTTCGCCCGGCTGGCGCAGGCCACCCCGGTTCAACGCCGTCTGGAATGCCCGGGCAGCGGGCTCCCACTGGTTGAGCTGATAGTGTGCCTCGGCGAGCACGAGTGCGGTCTGGCCATCCTGACGCATTTCAGACAGCTGACGCAGCACCGGCAGGGCGCGTTCAAACTCGGCAGCCTGGCGCCACATATTGGCGAGCAGCTCGACATTGCGCACATTGCGCTCAATACGCCCGGCATTCATCTCACGCTCGAGAATGACCGCGCCGCGATAGGGGTTGTCGTAGTAGCTGTAATACTGAGCCAGGCGCAGCAATTCCTCGCCCTGGGTAAACAGCCCGTTGAGATACATCAGTTTGTTGGCTTCGAAAGCCTGAGCTTCCTGATCGGTGCGGGCGAGAAGGCTGACCAGATTCTGCCAGGCCGTGCGTTCCTGCGGGAAGCGGTTCACCTGCTCACGCACAACGCGAAGCTCATCTACCGGACGGTTCAGCTGCTGGTAATAGACCAGCATGATCGGATACTCGTTCAGCGTCTTGTTGGGCGTCGCCTGATACCACTGCTCGGCATAGCGCAAGCCGTCATTGTACCGTTCAGCCTGCGCATAGGCGATGGCGAGAAGACGGGCGAGCCCGGTATTGATGGTCGCCCCGGCGGCAATGGCAGCCTCAAGCTCACGAATACCGTCGCTCACACGATCAATACTGATCAGAATCTGGCCGAGATTGATCCGCAGATCGCGAATCTCTTGCGCATTGAGGCCACCTGTGTTGATGGCGGACCGGAAATCCGAAATCGTCTGATTCATGTTGTCGACCATGAAGTACAGACGGCCGCGCTGCGAATACATCACGCCGGCTTCATAGGCGCTGGGATCCATGCCGAGAGCACGCGTGTAAGTCTGGATCGCCGCCTGGTAGTTCTCCGCCTGGGTCTGCTCCTGGGCTTCCAGCACGAGCTGGCCTATGCGTGTCGAGAAGGTCCGGTTCTCGTTATTCTGTTCTTGCTCTTGCTGGCTATTGCGGCGCTGCGCCTCGGCGCCTGCGCCAATCGCGGTCAGACCGATGCTTCCGGCAACCAGCACGGCCGCAAGGACACGCCCAATTCCGGTCATGCTCTGGCTCTCGCGGTTCATCTTGTCACTCCTGTAGAACACCTTGCGGATGGCGTGCTGACACGTGCGTCCGTGTTACTGGCTCAGATTATAGTCGAACTGCGTCTGCACACCGCGCCGCCATTGCGGCACGCCGTCCTGAACGCGCGGCTCGTAGCGCCAGCGCTCAACTGCCCGGATGGTTTCCCGCTCGAAAACCGAGTTCGTGCAGCTCAAAATCCGCACATTGGTCGGGTTGCCGTCCGGCGTCACATCAAACTCGACCGAGCAGCGCCCCTCAATGCCGCGTTCAGTGGCCCGCGGAGGATAGTTCGGCGGGATGCGTACCAGCGGCTGAGCGTCACGGTCGGACACGTCAAAGCTGATATCGCCACCTGCCAGCTGCGGCCGGTCAAAGTCCGGGAGACCGCCCACAATAGTGGACATGCTCTCGGTCGGCTGATCGGCGCGTGCGCGCTCGATTGCCGGCGGCGGCGGCGGAGGCGTTACATCCTCCACCTGGTCGATGTTCGCGTCACGTTGACGGGCCTGGATTTCCTCCGGGGCGTCGGCAATCGTGATCCTGACCTCATCACCCGCGTCGTCAGGCGGCGCGCTGTCCTCGAAAATGAGGATCTGCATCAGCGTGAAAAGGAGGAAGGTGACGATTGCCGCAAGCGGCGCACCTACAAAAAGACGGACAAGACTGGCCATCGTAATATTCCTTCCTGCCTAGCGCGGACGCGTCGAAATGGTGACCGTGACGCCCAGCTGCTGAAGCATTTCCTGGACGTCAAGAACAGTACCCACCGGCGCATCTGCGTCGCCCTGAATCATCGCTTCCGCGCGGGGGTTCTCCTGCAGAAGCTGCTCCAGCACGTTTCTGAGCTGGTTCATCTGATAGACCTGACGGTTCACCCAGACCTCGTCATCGGAGGTGACGGCAACGAGAATCGTCGGACGAACCCGTTCTTCGGTCTGGGTCAGCGGGCGCTGAACATCCACACCCGGTTCTTTAACAAAAACGGCCGTCACGATGAAGAAGATCAGCAGGATGAACACCACGTCCAGCATCGGCGTCATGTTCAGTTCGGTATCTTCGTCTTCGGTTACGACCCGGCTCTGTCGGCGCGCCATACTGAATACTCCTCGCTACGACTGACCGCCGGGACGGTCGCGATTGATCGACACAGGAATGCCGTTCGCCATCATCTCATCCCAGATCTGCACCGTGATCCCGTGATGCGCCTCGTCATGGGGCTGGATCAGCACCGCGGAATTGGGCGCTTCAGCCCGCAGCCGCGACACAGCCGCCATGACCCGGTCAACCGATGTCTGATCCTGGTTCACGAACACACGGTTCTGATCGGTTACCTGGACCAGAATAACAGGATTGGCGTCCTGCGGCGGTGTTTCAGACGGGGGAGGCGGGCGCATATCGATGCCCTCTTCCTGAAGGAAGGTCGCCGTCACGATGAAGAAGATCAGCAGGATGAACACGATATCCAGCATCGGCGTCATGTTGACGTCAGCGGAATCGTTCGGCTTGTTCTTGCGTCTGCGCATGGGATTACCCCACTTCCAGTTCGTCGGCCAGCTCGTGCACACGGCGCTTGGCCATGCGTTCGATCTGACTGGAGAAAATAAGTCCCGAAAGCGCAGAGACCATGCCGGCCATCGTCGGGATGGTCGCGCGGGCAACACCCGCTGACATCCCGCGAGCATCCGACGAGCCTGAAATGGCCATCACGTCGAACACCGCCACCATACCGGTCACCGTACCCAGCAGACCGAACAGGGGAGCAAGAGCCACAAGGGTCTTGATAAGCTCCACATTCTGATCGGCCTTCAGCTTGACCTCGGAAATGAGCTGGTCGCGGATGGCATGGGCGTACCAAGAGCTGTGGTCGCTACGCGCGCCCCACTCCCGGACCGCCCGGCCAGCCACTCCCTTGTGGGCCAGCCCGAAATAGGCCAGCCGCTCAAGGATGAACGCCCACATCACAAAGGTCAGAGCCATGATCCAGGTCAGGATCGGGCCACCGCGCTCCAGGAATTCCTGCAGGCCGGAAAAGGCACCTTGGAAATCCATGATTGCCGGTCCTTCTAGCCAGCACGCTCTTCAGCGTGACGTGCAACGATACCAGCGGCCTGCTCTTCAAGCGTTTGCTGCGCCCCGCGAGCGAAGCTGGCGGCAAACGAGTGGATGAAGAGCAGCGGGATGGCGGCGATAAGACCCATAACCGTGGTCACGAGGGCCTCGGAGATACCACCCGCCATGATGCGGGGGTCACCGGTGCCGAACAGGGTGATCTGCGTAAAGGTGCGGATCATACCCGTAACCGTACCCAGAAGACCCAGCAGCGGCGCAACGGCGGCAGCCAGCTTCAGGAAGTTCAGGCCGAACTCGAGCTTGGGCGTCTCGCGCAGGATGGCTTCATCCAGCTTGAGCTCGATCGTCTCGATCGGACGGTCCTTCACCTCTTCATAGGCGAGCATGACACGGCCAAGCGGGTTGCCCTTGGACGCCGTGGAACGGCGCTTCTGGCCATTGATCGCCGAGTTGGTCGTGAACAGGCTAAACAGGCGGAACAGACCGAAGGAGGCCGAGAAGATCAGCAGGCCGAGAATGATCTGCGCAACAATACCACCCTGGTTGAAGCGTTCGACCGTGTTGGGAACATCCTTGTAGATGTTCAGCAGCTGGCCGCGCGACGGGTCGATCGGGCCGGAGACAATTTCACCCTCGGACGCACGGGCAAGATTGCTGGCCGCGTCAAGCAGACGGCTTGGCGGCTGGCGCTCAAGCTGCACGAGACGGTAGCCGGCGGCCGGGTTGGTCTCTTCGGTGCGCCACAGCACGTAGCGCGTGCCACCTTGCGTGATGAAGGCGTTGAACACGCCCACACGGGTCACAGGAACAGGCTGACCATCATTCACGCCCGAAACACGGGCATTGAAGGTGACGACATCGCCCTGAAGCTCCATCTCGGAGATCATGGCCTGCCAGATCCGGTCCAGCTCGGCACGGTCAGGCAGGGTGCGGCTTTGCGACAGTTCGCGCAGCGGCTGGTGACGGCCCGGCGCCTGCGCCGACGCGATTGAGGCTTCGATGATCGAGGCGAACTCGCCAGATTTCTGACGGGCTGCACCAAACAGCTCACCGAACGCGCCCTGAGCGGCACGAAGCTCGGCATCGAGCTCGCGGATCTGCTCCTGATTGGCCTCGAAGCGTTCCTGATTGGCCCGCCCGGCAGCCTCAAGCGTGTTCAGCTGGCCACGCGCCTGGGCGACGAGAGCCGCCTGGCGGTCACGGTTGGCACGGAACTCCTGCAGGCGGCGCTGGTTTTCCGCCGCTGCGTCACGGGCATCGGCCCGGACACGGTCAAGAAGTTGTGAAATGGATGTCACCGGCTGGCGATCATCCTGGGCCATCGCGGGGCCGGCAAGAAGGCTGGCGCCAAGCGAGACAGCCGCGGCAATTTTAAAAAGCGTTTTCATCGCCTTGTTTCTCCGTCTCTACAGCGCTAGCGGGTAGCCGGGCCCGGAAGGGGCGCGACAAACACGTCAGGCGTGGTCACTTCCTGCGCGATCCGCAGAGCACGCTGGACGTTGTTGGCGTGGGATCCTGACAGCGAACGCCATTCAGGGTTTGACTGGGTCATGATTTCCATCGAGCCGTTCTGGAAGATGCGCACCAGCGCAACACGGCCGAACTGAAGAACGTTCACCTCGTTGGGAACACCGTCGATGACGACTTCCTCGCCATAGGTGCGCAGGCTGCGCCCGTAGGCCGCCTCGATCTCATAGGCGTTCAGGATCACCCGGTATTTCTCTGCCGGCGGCACCGACGCATCGCCAAGCAGCTGCTCGATATTGTCGAGACGGGCGCGGCGCACATCGCTCTGGAAGGGCAGGTCGTTGGTGACGAACTCTTCGATGGCGACATACATTTCCAGCAGCATCGGCGTCAGATCGCGCTCGATCGAGCCAACACGCTCAAGCTGGAACTGAAGGGCCTCAAGCTCGTTGGCCTGCGACCGCAGGAAGACTTCCTGCTGTTCGACATAAACGCGCTGATCCTCGATCTGCTGGCGCAGAGCCAGATATTCGCGCTCCAGATCGCCGGCGCGGTCCGCGACGTCATTGATCTGTTGCTGAGCCCGGGCGCCCTCCTGGGTGGACTGACGGGCCACCTGAAGCGCTTGATCGAGCTGGGCATGGGCTGCGCCCGCGACCAGCATGGAACCCAATCCGACGGCAAGTGCCGTGCGGAGACGTGATTTCAATTGTGACATGTCTCGCCTCACAGAAGCCGGCCAGCAAACAGGGAATGTTGCTCGTCCGGAATACCCTCTAAAAAAATCCGCCAGATCAAAAAGCTTCAATCTGGCACCCCCGGTACAGTGTCAGCGCAAACATTTGCGCCTAGGCCGCACGGGCCCGCGAATTGTCCGCAGGGAATAACCGTATAATCAATTATCCCCTCAAACGCGGCGTTTCCCGCCGTCTTTTTGAATGAGCAGATGCTTTGCATTCCACTCCATATTGCAGACGCTAGCGTCCAATCGGCCTTCGATCAACCGTGCAAGCGCTGCAAAAGCTGCGCCGCTCGCAGTTAACGTTTCCTAGCGCGAAACGGTTTCGAAATTGCGACAGATTATTTTTGCTGCGCCGCAATGCCGTCCTTGCTTGCCAAGGGGCTGCAGGATGGCTGCAAGCTCAACATACCCGGTGAAAATGGCGTGGCCATGACGGAAAAATGGCTGGGGTGCCAGGATTCGAACCTGGGAATGGCGGTACCAAAAACCGCTGCCTTACCACTTGGCCACACCCCAGCAGAGCACCCGGAGGTGCTTGCGGACGCGCTAGATAGCCCGCACCGGAACGGGATGCAACGCCCTGCTGCAACTGTCTGACACAATCTTCTGCACAAAAGCCGGTTCAGTGCGATTGCCATGCTGGCAGGGACTGGATATACACCCCGCCTCGGTTCGGAGTATAGCTCAGCCTGGTAGAGCACCGTCTTCGGGAGGCGGGGGTCGCAAGTTCGAATCTTGCTACTCCGACCATTTCAATCCCGCCCCCTCATCAGACATTGCAGATAATACATCCACGGCGGCCTCGACCCGGCGGTTACGGCTCTATATCGTCACACTGTGAGGGGCCCTGTATTGCGGCCAGGCCTGCGGACAATCGGGAGGGCGGCGATGCGCCAGTTCTGGATAACTTTTTTCGGGTCGGTTGCCGGCGTGATCGTCGGCGCAGTGCTGACCATGCTGCTGATCGGCTTCATGCTGGCCGCGCTGATTGCCTCTGCCGCACAGCAAGCCAGTGATGGCCGCAGCGCGCGCGCATCAGGCGGCGATCTGGTGCTCCAGCTCGATCTGCGCCGCGACCGGCTCGACCAGCCATCGCGTTCGCCTTTCGCCTTCTCCGAGCCGCTGTCTGTCGTGGAGATCATCACCACGCTTCAGCGCGCCCAGGCCGACGAACGGGTGCGCGGCGTTTTCGTCCGCGCCAATGAATACGGCATGTCCCCGGCCCAGGCCGAGGAGGTGCGCAGCGCCCTGGCCCGCTTCTCCGGCAGTGGCCGCTTCGTGATCGCCCATGCCCAAGGCTTTGAAGGTACGGGCATCACCAATTATTTCGCGGTAAGCGGCGCAGACGAAATCTGGATGCAGGACACCTCGTCATTCTCGGCGGTCGGGCTTGCCGGCGAATCACTCTTCCTCGGCGGCCTGTTTGACCAGTTCGGCATCCAGGCCGAGTTCCTGCAGTTCCACGAGTACAAGAATGCGGCCAACACCTTCACCGAGGACGGCTTCACCGAAGCGCATCTGGAAGCGACCAGCTCCTATCTGAACGCCATTCTGGATTCGGCCCTTACAGCCGCGGCTCAGGATCGCGGCATGGACGCCGCCAGCTTCCGTCAGCGCATCATATCCGGTCCGCACAGCGCCGAAGCGGCCCTGCAGGCCGGTCTGATCGATCAGCTCGGTCACCCGTCAACGGCACGTGAAGCAGCGCTGGATCGCGCTGGCGGGAATGCGTCGATACAGGATATCGAGACCTATGCGCGCAACCAGGCGGCCACGCCAGCGGCCACACGCGGCCCCGTCATCGCACTCGTGAGCGGACAGGGCAATATCGTGACAGGTTCCGGCGAAACAGGATTTGGCGGCGGCAGCGCGATAGGCGGCGACGCCATGGCCGACGCCATTGATGCGGCCGCAGATGCGGACGATGTGCGCGCGATCATCGTGCGCGTCGACAGCGGAGGCGGCTCGGCGATTGCTTCCGACCAGATATGGAACGCCGTGGTGCGCGCACGCCAGGCCGGCAAGCCGGTTATCGTCTCCATGGCCTCGCTTGCGGCATCGGGCGGATATTATCTGGCGGCGCCTGCCGACGTCATCATCGCCAACGCCACTACGCTGACAGGCTCTATCGGTGTGGTTTTCGGCAAGCTTGTTGTCGACGAGGCGCTGGACCGGGTCGGCATCAATATCGAACCGGTGTCGGCCGGCGGCGAGTTCGCGACCGCCTATTCGGCCCAGACCCCGTTCAGCGATAGCCAGCTGGCCGCTATCGAGGCAATGGCCTCCGGCATTTATGATGACTTCACCGGCCGGGTTGCCGAAGGGCGTGACCTGCCGATCACCCGGGTGCGCGAGATTGCGCGTGGACGGGTCTGGACAGGCGCCCAGGCGCTGGAGCTGGGCCTGGTTGACCGCATTGGCGGGCTGCACGAGGCACTGGAAGCCGCACGCGAGCTGGCCGGCATTGATGCCAACGAGACGGTGCGTCTGCGCAGCTATCCGCGCCAGCCGACACCGTTTGAAGCCCTGCAGCAGCTTTTCGGCCTGTCGGCCGAGGGCGCGCAATCGGTCTCGCGCCTGCAGGCCCTGATGGAGCTGCCAGAAGTGCGCGCGGCGCTGGAGGCGCGTGAACGGGCCGGGGTACGCGGCGTGCAGATGCGCTCTGACGAGACCCTGCCGCGCTAGCAGCCCTTCAGCCAAACCGGAGAAGAGGCCCGCCGGAAGGCTTCCGGCGGGCTTTTTCCTGATGGGCTGCGCCTCAGTTGGACAGCGACATGGCCCCGAAGATGACTGCCATCAGCAGGCCCGTCATCAGGAAGAAGAAGTAGAGCGCATCCAGGGTCAGGGTGCGCACCACCGAGCCAAACCGGCCCCTGCCATAGACCACCCGGTTGATCCGGTAGAGATAGGCGTTGGCATAGATCAGGAGACCCAGCGTCGCCCAGCCCCAGCCGATCACCATCGATGCCAGCACGGTCACGGTCATGGCCAGGAACAGCGCGGCATGGAAATGCAGCGACACGATCAGGTGGTCGAAATAGAGAAAGCGCCGCCGCCACAGATACACCAGGGCCAGCAGAGCTGCATAAACCGGCAGCAGGACGAACATGATGCGCGGCACCCACCGGCGGGTCTCGGCCCAGAGGGCGGATGCATTGTCCCGAACGAACCCAAGTCCCGTCGCGTCCACATCGCCGGTCCGGCCCGCCTCGCGCAAGGCTTCTAGCGCCTCAGGCGGCATGGCCGCTTCCGGCGACGCGCTGGGGCTGCGCTCCGGCGCGTCCTGCGGCGTCGCTTGCGGCGCGCCTCCGCGTAATATGCTCTCTGCCAGTCCGAGCCCTTCAACGGCCTCCCGGTATTCCTCCTCGCTCATCTCGCCGCTGTCACGGGCCTGCTCAAGCTGTTCACGGGCGGTATCAATGCCGCCCATGGACGGATCAAAACCGATCCCCTGCCCCAGCGTCAGTGGCAGCAGGACGAAGAAAATCAGGGAAGCGAAGACATAGAGGCGGAAGGGTGGAATGAACCGGGCGCGGCGGCCATCAAGATAGTCGCGCGACACACGCCCCGGATACACCATCAGCGCCGGCAGGGTTTGCGCCAGCCGCCCGTCCATGACGAACAGGGTCTCGACGCTTTCCTTTACCAGCGTCCAGAAGGGGCGCCGCAGGCTGCGGGCGCTCTGCCCGCAGCTGTGGCAGAACTCGCCGACCAGCTCGGCGCCGCAATTGCGGCAGATACCGTCGCTGCCGCCATCATCTCCGCGGCCGGCAGCGAGCCCGCCCAGCGCATCGGCCTGAGCGTGCTCGATTACCGTATCTGCTGCCTCCCCCAGGTTTTCGTTCAACGTGGTCAGCCTTCAGCTTGCCCGTCTGCCAGGTCAGAGAAGCACATCCAGCGCGTGCGGTGAATGTGGACGATATTGTCCTCCCATCCGGTCACGCGCGGATTCACCAGCGATTTGTTCACGTAATAAACAATCGGGATGTAGGGCATCTCGTTGAGCATGATCTGCTCTGCCTCGACCAGCAGGCGGCCGCGCTCCTCTGCGTCAACCGTGCGGTTGGCCTGCGCCACCAGCGTGTCGTACTCCTCATTCGACCAGCGGGTGTAGTTCATCGGCACGGACTCGGTCTCGGCGAGGAACAGGAAATTGTAGGCGTCGTTATAATCGCCGATCCAGCCGCCATCGCCCAGCTCGTAATCGCTGGAGCGCAGGTTGGAGTAGTGAATCTGCGTCTCGACCACCTGGATATCGACCTGCACCCAGTCAGCAATCAGCTGCCAGTCCTGCTGCACGACCGGCGCGATACGCGGGTTATCGCCTGTCGCGCGGAAGGTGTAGGTGAAGCGCAGCGGGTTGTCCGGCCCGTAGCCCGCTTCCTCCAGAAGCTCGCGCGCCAGACGGCGGCGCTCCTCAACCGGCGCATCGAACCAGCCGATCCGCGCTGTTCCGGGGTAATTGTCAACGCCCGGCGGAATGAAGGAGTGCGCCGGAATCTGGCCCGCACGCAGAATGTTCTCGGCGATGAACTCACGATCAATAGCCATGCCCAGCGCATTGCGCACGCGCGGATCGGAGAACTTCTCAAGGGTCGTGTTGAACGAGAAATACACAACGCCGAGATAGGGGTGAACGCGCACATAGTCGGGCACCTGCTGGCGCAGGAAGGGCAGGCTCTGGCCGGCAAAATCGGTAATCAGATCCAGCTCGCCATTGCGCACGCGGCGCTCTGCCGCCGCATTGTCGACCGTGGGATAGTAATACACCTCGTCAATGCAGACATTCTCGTTGTCCCAGAAGCGTTCATTGCGGGTGAGGTGAATGTAGTTGTTCGCGCGCCAGGCCGCGAGCCGGTAGGCGCCATTGGTCTGGATATTCTGTGGCTGCACCCATGCATCGCCATAGCGCTCGACGACATGGCGGGGCACCGGGAAGGTCGTGTAGTGCGTCAGCAGCCCTCGCAGATAGGGTGCAGGAAACTCCAGCTCGATAATCAATGTCCGGTCATCTACCGCACGCACGCCGACCTCGGACGGATCCAGTTCGCCGATATTGACCTCGCGTGCATTGCGGATCGGGTAAAGGAGCGACGCATACTGAGCCAGCGTAGCCGGATCGAGAATGCGCTGGAAGGCAAACTCGAAATCGTGCGCAGTGACCGGCTCGCCGTCACTCCACACCGCTTCGCGCAAGGTAAAGGTCCAACTCAGACCGTCCTCGGCAATCTCATAGCTTTCGGTCATCCCGAAAATGGGTTCGCCCGCAGCATCCTCGGTGAACAGGCCGATGAACATGTCACCAATAATGTTGTTCTCCCAGGCGCCGGACGACTTATGGGGATCGAGCGACAACGGCTCAGCCATATTGCCCCGATGGAGCACGACCGAGTCGCCATCCACATCGCTACGGCCACACGCACTAAGCGCAAGAGCGGCGGCACCGGCCAGCGCCAACGCGCCTGCCTGTCTGAAAATCCCCATGAATTATCTCCCTTGTTGCTGATAGCGCGGCGCGTTTCCCCTCGCAGCCACACGAACATCCGGCTTACCGGTTGAACCAGATCATATCCCTTGCTGATTGGCGAGACTATGGCAACCGCAATCGGTTCGCGGCCTGCCGGCAGCAGAACACCCTGATCCAGAGCGCCAATATCCAGCCTTACATGTTACCGTTGCATTGACAGGCGCGGGTGCAAGGCACTCATATCGCGGTTCGCTCTGTCTGGAGGAAACCCGCCATGTTCGACACCCGTGTGCGCAGCCTGCCACGCCTTGCCCTTGCTGCCAGCGCGCTGGCGCTTGCAGGAGCTGGCGCATCCGCACAGGAGCAGCAAAGCTCTGCGCTCGTAGACGAGCTTCTGGCCTGCCGCGCCATAGCCTCCGACACTGACCGTCTGGCTTGCATGGATCGCACGTCAGCAGCGCTGGACACTGCAATGAGCGCCGGAGAGCTGACCGTTCTTGAGCGCGCCCGCGCGGCAGCGGCCGAACGCAGCACGTTCGGAACCGCCGTGGCCGGTGCCGGCCGCATGTTCGGCTCATTATTTGCCGGCAGCAGCGCCTTGCCCGCAGAACAGGCATATGACGATGGCGCGGTTGCGGTTCGCACCGAGTCCGGTGACATCCAGGCGCTGCTTGGCGTTCCGGTACGCGCGATCCGCACCGATCCCCTAGGCAAGCTTGTCGTGACACTCGCTGACGGACAGGTCTGGCGTCAGACCGATGCGCGCCGGATTCCGGTTCCGCGCAACACCGAAGGGCTGACCGTCGAGATTGAGCGCGGCGCCATGAGTTCGCACTTCATGCGGCTCAGCACGCACCCGGTACGGTTCCGGGCCGCGCGCGACTAGCGATCCCCCGGATCAATAGCGTCGCCCCGGATTCCTGTGAGAGTCGCGCGAGCGCTAGCGATCCTTCGGATCGATAGCGTCGCCCCATCTTTTGTGTGGAGTCGCGCGAGCGCTAGCGATCCTTCGGATCGATAGCGTCGCGCAGGCCATCCCCGATAAAGTTGAAGCAGAACAGCGTCAGCATCATCGTCAGTGCGGGCACGATCAGCGTCCACGGTGCGACCTCCATGTCACGCGCCCCGTTGGAGATGAGATTACCCAGCGAGGTCAGCGGCTCCTGCACGCCCAGCCCCAGGAAGCTCAGAAAGCTTTCGGCCAGGATCACCGCCGGAATGGTCAGCGTCACATAGACGACCACCGGACCCAGCACGTTGGGTACGATATGGCGGCGGATGATGGAGAACTGGCTGACGCCGGCCGCCCTGGCCGCCTCAACGAACTCCATGCTCTTCAGGGTTATTGTCTGGCCGCGTACGATGCGCGCCATGGTCAGCCATTCCACCGCCCCGATAGCCACGAAGATCAGGATGATATTCCGCCCGAACACCACCATCAGGATGATAACGAAGAAGATGAAGGGCAGCGAGTAGAGCACGTCGACAATGCGCATCATCAGCTGGTCCACGCGCCCGCCGATAAAGCCGGCCGTCGCGCCCCACAGGACGCCAATCACCAGCGATACAGCTGTCGCCACCACGCCGACCATGAGAGACATGCGAAGGCCGACAAGCGTGCGCGCCAGCAGGTCGCGCCCCTGCGCGTCGGTGCCAAACAGGTGAAAGTTTTCCCAGCCCGGCGGGATCTGCACGCGGTCACGATAGATGAAGCTGGAATCGTGAACCCACAAAAGCGGGCCGATGAACGCCAGAAATGTGAGAATCCCCAGCAGCACAAGGCTCGCCACGGCCGCCTTGTTGCGCAATAGCCGCGCGCGCGCATCATCCCACAGGGACCGGCCGCGCACGGCGGCGCGTTCCATCATCTCGGTCTTTTCTGACGGTGTCGCGGTGAAACTCATCAGTCGTACTTCACTTTCGGGTTAAGCGCCGCGTAGAGCAGATCCGCGATCAGGTTCAGCACGATAATCAGGCTGGCATAGAGAATGACCACACCCATCACGACCGTGTAGTCGCGCTGCAGGGCGGCCTGAACGAACTGACGGCCAATGCCGGGCAGCTGGAAGACCTGCTCGATGACGATCGAGCCGGTCAGCAGCGCCGCGGCGGCCGGGCCAAGATAGCTGACCAGCGGCAGGACGGCGCTGCGCAGCGCATGGCGCACGACCACGCTGGCAGCAGGCAGGCCCTTGGCCCTGGCGGTGCGGACATAGTTGGAACGCAGAACCTCGATCATGGAGGCACGCATCAGGCGCGAGATGATGGCGATCTGCGGCAGGGCGAGCGTCACCACTGGCAGGATCAGCCGCTCCACCGTCATGCCGTGCCGGGGGTCGAGGCCCCCGGTTGGCAGCAATCCCCAGTGCAGGCCGATCAGGAGGGCCAGTATCGGCCCCATCACAAAGGGCGGGATAACTATCCCGATCGTCGATATGCCCACTACGGTATAATCGGCCGCGCTGTTCTGCCTCAGCGCGGCTATGGAGCCCATTATCGTGCCCACGAACACGGCAAGCGATATGGATAGCGCGCCGATGACGGCCGAGACCGGAAAGCCTTCGGCAATGATGTCGGCGACCGACTTGTCCCGGAATTTCAGGGACGGGCCGAGGTCAAACCGGGCGATCCCGGCCATATAGTCGACATACTGCTTCCAGACAGGCTGATCCATGCCATAGGCCGCCAGCACGTTCTGGCGGATTTCCTCAGGCATAGGACGCTCAAGGTCGAACGGCCCGCCGGGCGCGGCGCGCATCATAAAAAACGCAACGGTAATGATCACCAGAATCGTCGGGATGGCGACGAGCAGGCGCCGGGCGAGGTAACTGAGCATGAAGCCTTGCGCTGTGACTAATCGGAGCCGCGAAGTCTTGGCCGGTTAGCGTCTGCCGATCAAGGCGTGCCCGCAGTCATATCTGCGGCCGGCTGCAGGGCCGCCCGGTCCAGCGAAATGCGGGCGCCATTGTCCGCGCTGGCGGCTCCGCCATCGCCGGAGGACGCCATATTGTTCCCCAGCTTCATCGCCGCCACCGCCAGCATTGCCATCAAAACAACACGAATGCGCGCCGACATACCCAGCCAGAGCTTCTTTCCCGGACCCATCACCTGTACCAGCCTGTTCCAGTCTGCCAATCGGTTTTACAGAGCAGCAAAAACCGCGCCGCAGCCTCTACTGTGCAAAGCACACCATTTGCGTTGCCAAGCCCCGCCGACGCGCTAGAGTGCGCCTGAACCTGTCCAGGAGCCCTGCCTGATGGCCTCTTCTGCCTGGTGGAATGATTTCCGCTACGCCAAAGGCACGATGCACGTGAAGAAAACCGGCGCAGCGGTTCGCGTCGAACCGGCCACAGTGCGCGATTTTCTCAACTGGTGCGTGTTCCACATCTGGGTGGAGTGTGCCCGCCATACCGTGAGCTGCAATGGCCCGCGCATCTGGTTCACGCCCGACCGGGTGCGGCCCTGGTATCTGATCTGGCCGGTGATGGCACTAAGCCATGCGCGGTTCGCACAAAGTGCGGATGAAGCCGATATCATCTTTGTCTTCGACGATTCCACCTGGGTGACAGAGCGGTCATTCCCCGCCCCTATGCCCACCATCAATGCAGGCTGCGCCGATATCTCGAAAACGCATGTGGCACGGGTGTTCGAGCAGGTTACAGGCCGCGCCCTGCTCTGTGATCCGGCCAACCCGCCCGGCGCCTATGTGGAGAAATCCGAACAGAACGCCGCGCATAGTGGCCGGATACTGCGCGAGCCGCAGACCCCGCGTGAAGGCCACACCTATCAGCGCCTCATCAACAATGTGGACGATGACGGCAATGTGCTGGACCTGCGCTGCTCGATCATTGGCGGCGACGTCGTACAGGTCTATCTCAAGCGCCGCCCGGTGGAGCGCCGCTTTGCCAATTTCAACACGCGCGCAACGCTGGCCGATCCGGCCACTGTCTTCACCGCTGCCGAACGGGCGATGATTTCCCGTTTCTGCGCGGCCATGGCTCTTGACTGGGGCGGCATTGACGTCTTGCGTGACCGCGATACGGGCGAATTGTGGATCGTTGACGTGAACAAGACCGATATGGGACCGACCGTCGCGCTCGGCCTGAAGGACAAGATTACCGCCGTGCGCAAGCTCGCTGCACAATTTGATATCTATCTGGACGCGCACCTTCGCCGCGGGCAATCGGCGATAGCCGCATGACCCGGCCGCCGGTAGCGCCTGCGCCCATTCCGTTTGTACGGGATATGCAGTTCGAGCCGGGACGGGCCGATCAGGTCTCCCCTGCCATCCGGCGCGTGGTGGCGGGCAATTCCGGGGCCTTCACCTATACCGGCACCGGCACCTATCTGGTCGGGCACGGCAAGGTGGCCGTTATTGATCCCGGCCCTGCCGAAGACGCGCATTTCGATGCTCTCAACCGCGCCCTTGAAGGCGAGACGGTCAGTCATGTCATCGTGACCCACCACCATCTCGACCATTCGGCGCTGGCGCGCCGGTTTGCCGATCATCGCGGCGCGAAAGTCTATGGCCGGCCGGCGGCGGGCGGGCGGCCGATGGATCCGGATGCGCCGGTTATGGAAGAAGGCGCTGATTTCAGCTTCGTGCCCGATCACACGCTGGATGATGGCGATGCCATTGCGGGGCCGGGCTGGACGCTGGACGTGCTGCATACACCCGGCCATACCGCCAATCATATCTGCCTGGCGCTGATGGAAGAAAACGCCCTTTTGTGCGGGGATCACATTATGGGCTGGGCAACCTCGGTCGTGCTGCCGCCCGACGGTGATATGGGCGATTATCTGCAGCAGCTCGAACGCGTGCGCCAGCGCGGCTTTGCGACGCTCTGGCCGAGCCATGGCCCGCCGGTGACAGACCCCGAACCCTTCATCGTAGCCTATATCGCCCACCGCCATTACCGCGAGGCACAGATACTCCACGCGCTGGAAGCTGGCCCGTCCACGATCACCGCCCTGCTTCCGGCCATGTATGCCGGGCTGGATGAACGGCTCTATCCGGCTGCAGCCATGTCGGTCTGGTCGCACATGGTGGATCTGCACCAGCGCGGGCGCGTGACGACAGGGGGCGAACCGGCGCTGGACAGCACTTACGCGCTGGTGCGCTAGTCCTCGTCCAGACGGTCACGCAAGCGCGCCGAGAAGGTACGCAGGCGCGCCGCATTGGCACCCAGATCAGACACCCCCACGCGCGATACCGAACGGGCATCGACCACGGCCCCGCCATCGGTGAGGGCCGTGATGCGTACCACGATGTCATCGCGGAAGCCGTACCAGAATGTCGTCGCAGTCGCCTCGAACATCAGTTCGCGCTCGGACTCGGTAGAGACCGTCCATCCCAGTTCGCGCGCCACCCGCAAGGCGGCCTGATAGGCTTCAAGCGGCTCAGCTGTTACCGCAATCGGCGCAATGTCCGGATAAGCCTCAGCCTGCACCTCGGGCAGAGGGCGGCCCGAACGCGGATCGGTCTTGGATTCATAATCCACCGAATTGGCATCCGCCCCGCGCCGCGTGATGAGCGAGGCGGTAAATTGCGGCGGACTGGCCGTGTCGGTTGAAATGTCGTGAATGGGCGGAATGTCGGCAGCGCGCGCGGCCACGGACGCCGCGTACCACAGCCCCGCCGCCCCGACGGCAATCGCCGCCACTGACGCGACCCAGGCACCAACGCCCGCGCGCCGTTCCTTGACCAGGATCGCCGTGGCGATCAGCAGGACGAGCGCCAGAGCGCCCAGCCCCACAGCGGCAAACAACAGGTTGGGCCCGATCTCGCGTGTCATGGTGCCAAGACCGAAACGCCAGTCCCAAAGGCCGATGCGTGATCCCAGCCCCGCCGCCGCAAACCACAGCGGCGCGATGATCGCAGCCAGCGCGGCCAGCCAGACGGCGAACGTCCTGATTGTCAGCAAAATGCCCATGATACCCCCGCCCCTGTTTGAACCCTATGGATAGAGCCTAGTCTGGGTGAACGGAGAGTCCAAATCGGCCCGTTCGAACACCAGACGGTCATGCAGGCGGAAGGGACGGTCGCGCCAGAACTCGATCCGCAAGGGTTTCACGCGGTATCCGCTCCAGAAATCAGGGCGCGGAATCGCGCCAAGCCCGAACTTGGCGGCGAATTTGGCAACCTTCTTTTCCAGCGCATGACGGCTTTCCAGCGGGCGCGACTGGGCCGAGGCCCAGGCCCCGATACGGCTGTCGCGCGCACGGCTGGCAAAATAGGCGTCGGCCTCTTCGGCGCTCACCGCCTCCACCAGCCCCCTCACCCGCACCTGCCGGCGCAGCGACTTCCAGTGAAAGCACAGCGCCGCCTTGCTGTTGGCTGCGAGCTGGTTGCCCTTGGCGCTTTCCAGATTGGTGTAGAAGACAAAGCCGCGCGGATCGGCGTCTTTGAGAAGCACCATGCGCACATCGGGAAGCCCGCTTTCGTCTACGGTCGCCAGCGCCATCGCGTTGGGATCATTGGGTTCTTTTTCCCGCGCCAGGGTGAGCCATTCGGCAAACAGCACGAAGGGATCATTGCCATGGGTCAGCGGCGCATCGCCCGTCCCGCCCTCGCGCTTGTAATCGGCCTCGCTGGGGCTGGGCGGAATGAAATCGCGTGACGCCATCGGCGGCTCCTTAAAGAAAAAGCAGGCATACACCCAGAAATGCCGCGGTGCGCCAGTTCGTCAACCTTTCGCCAACCTGCGGGCGGCTAGATTGCCGTAATGAGCAGTGCAAGCGAAGCCATAAATGCCGCATACCGCGTGTTGGGCCTGGAACCCGGCAGCAACTACGCGGCGGTGAAATCCGCCTTCCGGGCGAAGGTGAAGGCGGTCCATCCCGATCATGTGGAACCGACCGCCGATACGCTGTCACGCCTGCAAATCCTGCTGAAGGCGCACGAAATTCTGAAAATGTGCGCCCCGCGCCAGGTCGATATTGTGATGACGCCGGAAGAAGCGCGCGTAGGCGGGCTGCGTACGGTCGATCTTGATGGCCGCAGCGCGATGATGCGCGTCCTGCCTTTCAGCAAGACAGGCGCGATTGTCGTGCCCATCGGCGAGCCGGCCTGGCAGGTGCGCATTCTGGTGCGTGACCCGATGGCAGACTGCACGGCCGACGAAGGCCCTGCCGAACGCGCCGCGCGCGAGGAAAAGGCCAGAAAGCTCGCTGAAGCCGAGGCCCGGGCGAAGGCGAACGAGAATGCGGGCCTGCTGACCGCGTTTTACGAACGCTTCGTCAAAGCCTCTCCGGCTGTGCGCTTTGCCCGCTGGGTGCGCAAGAACGCAGCGTAGGCCGCACCACGGATGACGCGGGCGCGAACGCGCTCTAGGATACCGCCAAATCCCTGACCCTGCGGCGGCTTGTCATATGTCTCACAACAGTTTCGGCCATCTTTTCCGCTTCACCACATGGGGTGAAAGCCACGGGCCTGCCCTTGGCTGCGTGGTGGATGGCTGCCCGCCGGGCATCGCCCTGACCGAGGCGGACATCCAGCCCTTCATGGACAGGCGCAAGCCCGGCCAGTCGCGCCACGTCACCCAGCGCCGCGAGGATGATGCCGTGCGCATCCTGTCGGGCGTGTTTGAGGACGAGCGCACGGGCGGGCCGGTGACAACCGGCGCACCAGTCAGCCTGATGATTGAAAACACCGACCAGCGCTCCAAGGACTACAGCGATATCCGCGATAGCTGGCGGCCCGGTCATGCCGACTATGCCTATGACGCTAAGTATGGCGTGCGCGATTATCGCGGCGGCGGGCGCTCCAGCGCGCGGGAAACCGCCGCGCGCGTCGCCGCCGGGGCGATTGCCCGCAAGGTGCTGGGAGACGCCATCACGATACGCGGCGCGCTGGTCCAGATCGGTCCGCGCGCCATTGACCGCTCCCGCTGGGACTGGGACGAGGTTCACCGCAATGATTTCTTCTGCCCGGACGCCGAGACCGCAAAGCTGTGGGAGGCGGACATGGACGCCATCCGCAAGGATGGCTCCTCGCTCGGCGCACTGGTGGAGATCGTCGCTTCCGGTGTACCCGCCGGCTGGGGCGCGCCGGTCTATGGCAAGCTGGATGCCGATCTTGCCAGCGCGATGATGAGCATCAATGCCGCCAAATCGGTGGAGATCGGGGCGGGCCTCGAAGCGGCCAGCCTTCGCGGCGAAGACGCCGCCGACGAGATGTATCTCGATGACAACGGTCAGCCCGCCTTTCGCGCCAACCACAACGGAGGCGTGCTGGGCGGCATCTCCACGGGCCAGGACATCGTTGTGCGCTTTGCCATCAAGCCCACCTCCTCCATCCGCATTCCCCGCCAGAGCCTCACCCGCGATCTGGAGCCGGTGGAAGTCGTCACCAAGGGCCGCCACGATCCGTGTGTCGGCATTCGCGCCGTGCCTGTGGGCGAGGCGATGGTGGCGCTGGTGCTGGCCGATCACATGCTGCGCCACCGCGCGCAGACCAGCCGGTGAAGCCGGTGCAGTCCCCCACCCTGGCCGTCGGCGGCGTGGTCTGGCGCGGCGGCGATGTCCTGCTGATCCGGCGCGGCAGACAGCCGTTCAAGGGCCACTGGTCGATCCCCGGCGGCAAGGTGGATTTCGGCGAAACGCTGGAAAGCGCCCTGACGCGCGAAATCCGCGAGGAAACAGGGATAGAGGCCAGCCTGAAAGGCCTTGTCGGCGCGTTTGAATCCATCACTGCCCATGGGCATTACGTGATGATCGACTATGCCTGCCAATGGCTCGCTGGCGAGCCGCAAGCCGCCGATGATGCACTGGACGCCGCCTTCTTCTCCTTTGCCGAGGCAATGGAGAAGGTGGGCTGGGACGAGACGCGCAATGTCATCTCGCTCTCAAAATCGCTAATCACGCCTTGAACATGCCGCTTTTACAGACGAATAGACGCCCCATGATCGCGCGCCTCGCCCTCCTCGCCCTGCTTGTTCCGGCCCTGACGGCCTTCGCGCCCAAGCCCGGCACGCTGGCCAGACAGGCCCCGGCCCATGGCGCGGCGCAGTCAGAATCCACCTATCCGCTGGAGCAGCTGGCCGGCGTTCTGGGCGAGCTGCACGCGCTCGCCTTCCTGTGTCAGGGCTCAGGGGCGCAGCAATGGCGCCGGCGCATGGAAAACCTGCTGGCGCTGGAAGCGCCCGAGGGCAATCCGCGCCGCCAGCGCATGATTACCCGCTTCAATGAAGGCTTCCGCCAGCACCAGCAGCGGCGCACGCGCTGCGGCGCGGAAAGCGAGATGGAGGCCCAGCGCCTCGCGCTGCAGGGTCAGGCGCTGTCGGAGACGCTGCGGCGCAATTACGCGGATTGATCTTGCAAATCTGTACAGAAATCTGTACAAATTTCGCATGGATACGATCCTCACCTTCAGCCAAGCGCGCGCCAGCCTGAAAGCGCTGATGGAGCGCGTCACCGGCAACAAGGCTCCGGCCATCATCACCCGTCAGGGCGGTGAGCCGGTGGTCATGGTGCCGCTGTCTGAATGGGAAGCCATTCAGGAGACGAATTATCTGCTCAAAAGCCCGGCCAATGCCGCGCGCCTTGCCGCCTCCATCGCCGCTGCGGACAAGGGCGAAGCCGTGCGCCACAGCGCCGACGAGCTTGCCGCGCTGCTGGACCGGTGAATGTAGAGCTGACGCCTCAGGCCCTTGAGGATATTGGCTGGCTGGCCGCCCAGCAGCCCAAACTTCTCAAACGCTGCCTGAAACTCATCGAGGATATACGCCGCGCGCCATTTGATGGCCTTGGCAAGCCTGAACCGCTAAAGGGTTCGCTGTCGGGCTGGTGGTCGCGCCGCATTGATGGCGAACACCGCCTCGTCTACCGCGTCACCGGAGCGGGCGAGGACGCCCGCATCCAGATCGTGCAGTGCCGGTATCATTATTGAGTGCCATGCCCACTGGTCACGTTCTCGGCAGATCGGCATAGTAAAAATCCGCGCCTCTTGCACGTCACCTCTCAAGACAGCGTCGAGCCAAGTAACGCACTTTCTTATTGAAAAATATCGGTAAAATTAAAAATGACAGTAGTCGCTGTTCATAAAAACCCTCAAGGCATACATTTAATATCGGACTCTCGACTTACAATCGGCAGCTCAAAAATTGACGTAGGCGTAAAGGTATGCGCGATAGATTATCGAATATTTGGAGCGAGAAACCCTGACGGCACTCAGCCTGAGCTTGCCACTGGCCGCTTCGGATTTTGCTTTGCTGGAAGTTCACTCACGGCTTATGCAGTCAAAGAGTCCATAGCTGAGATTGTTTACAATATTCAAACCACGATAGATAAACGCCTGCTTTCTTTTAGACATTTGTCCGAGATCGTTTTCGACGCGTACGTGGCATTATCAACGGAAATTGCCAGTTATTTAAGCAAGAATAGCTTCGCCACAATAGTTATTTGTGGCAAACTCCCCGCTGACAACGAGCCTAGGGCATTCTGGCTAAAGCTTCGCGACGATGGAAGTGTAGATTCCAGTGAAGTTGATTTTCAACAAAGCAATTCCACGATCTTTGGCTCCGGTGAAAAATTTATCGATAAGGACAAACGTGAAGGATTGGGGGCCTTGGCACACGAAATAAATCGCATATGTAATGATGGATCAGTTGACGATGTGGGGCCTCCAATTCAATTTGGTCGCTGCGACTCCCAAGGCAATTTCAAGTGTTTTGGACAGATTATAATTGATGATAACGGAGTGCAGCACGCAAGGGCGGGGATAGATCTCAATAATCTGAACAGCATCAGATCGGGAACATTCAATCCTCTTTTTGAATATATAGAGCTATCGGATTAACAGCCCTCACAACGGAATATTGTCGTGCTTTTTCCAAGGATTGGAAAGCTTCTTATCCCGGAGCGTACGAAGGGCTTTAATCAAACGCACGCGCGTATTGCGCGGCTGGATCACGTCATCGAGATAGCCGCGTGAGGCGGCGACGAACGGGTTGGCAAAGCGGGTCTCGTAGTCCTTCACGTGTTCGGCCATTTTTTCCGCGTCATCCATATCCTTGCGGAAGATGATCTCGGCGGCGCCCTTGGGCCCCATCACGGCGATCTCCGCCGTCGGCCAGGCATAGTTCACATCGCCGCGAAGGTGTTTCGACGCCATCACGTCATACGCGCCGCCATAGGCCTTGCGGGTGATGACGGTGAGTTTGGGCACGGTGGCTTCGGCGTAGGCGAAGAGCAGTTTCGCGCCGTGCTTGATCAGCCCGCCATATTCCTGGCGCGTGCCCGGCAGGAAGCCTGGCACATCGACAAAGGTGATGATCGGTATTTCAAACGCATCGCAGAAACGCACAAAGCGCGCGGCCTTCTTCGAGGCATCGATATCGAGCACGCCAGCGAGCGAAAGCGGCTGGTTGGCGACAAAGCCCACCGTCTGGCCTTCGAGACGGCCAAAGCCGACCACGATATTTTTCGCATAGTCCGGCGCGATCTCGAAGAAATCGCCCTCGTCTGCTGTCTTCACGATCAGCTCGCGGATATCATAGGGCTTGTTGGGATTGGGCGGTACCAGCGTATCAAGGCTCGGCTCCACACGGGCAGGATCGTCATACACCTCGCGCACTGGCGGCTTGTTGCGGTTATTGAGGGGGAGAAAATCGATCAGGCGGCGCATCTGCGCCAGCGCTTCGATATCGTTGGAGAAGGCCCCGTCGGCCACCCCGGACTTCTTCGCGTGGACGCTCGCCCCGCCGAGCTCCTCATGGGTGACAATCTCGTTGGTGACGGTTTTGACCACGTCCGGCCCCGTCACATACATATAGCTGGTATCCTTCACCATGAAGATGAAGTCGGTCATGGCGGGCGAATAGACATCCCCGCCCGCGCACGGGCCCATGATGACGCTGATCTGCGGGATCACGCCGCTGGCGAGCACATTGTTCTGGAAGATTTCCGCATAGCCGCCCAGCGCATCAACCCCTTCCTGGATGCGGGCGCCGCCCGCATCAAACAGGCCAATGATCGGCGCGCCGTTTTTCAGCGCGGTTTCCTGCAGGCGGGTAATCTTGCGCGCATGGGCCAGCGACAGCGAGCCGCCAAACACGGTGAAATCCTTGGCGAACACGTAGACAAGGCGGCCATTCACGGTGCCAGAGCCCGTCACCACGCCATCGCCGGGAATTTTCGATTCGCCCATGCCAAAATCGGTGCACTGGTGCTCGACAAACATGCCGGTCTCTTCAAACGAGCCGGGGTCGAGCAGGACTTCCAGGCGCTCGCGCGCGGTCAGCTTGCCTTTTTCATGCTGGGCGGCGATCCGCTTTTTACCACCACCGAGGCGCGCCGCTGCGCGCTTGTCATCAAGCTGTTCGAGAATGGGTTTCATCGGTTTGGCCGTCCGCCCTGAACTGGAGTGATTACATCTGGCGTGCTGGTTAGCACGCAGAGGCCAAAGGGCAAATCCCGGCCAGCTCCGGCCAAGGCGCAAACGCCCCGCGACAAGCGGGCCAAACCCTTGCTAGAACGCTGCCCATGACAAACGAAGACACCTCCCGCCCTGCCGACACGTTTGAGGAAATGGACGAGGCCGCAGCCTCCGGCGCGGTAACGGCTACCGATCCCGGCGCGGCCCATGGCAAATTCCGTCCCGGCATCGCCTCGCGCGTCGGCATGGCTATCGGGCGCGCTTTGCCGCCCGGCCGTCCGGGCCTGAAGCTCGCCGGGCTTGCCCAGCCGCTCGCCATGAGCGCGCTGAAAGACGGCGTGGCCGATATCAAGGTGCTGGGCATGAAGCTGCGCCTGCACCCTAATGACAATCTGTCGGAGAAACGCGCCTTCCTGACCCCGCAATGCTTTGACGTGGTGGAGCTGGACGCGCTGCGCGCCGCCATGGGGCCGGGCAAGACCTTTATCGATATCGGGGCCAATGCCGGGCTGTACAGCCTTGTCGCCGCAAAGGCCGGTGGCCGGGCGGCGCGGGTGATTGCGGTAGAGCCACAAGGCGAGATGCGCCGCCGCCTCGCCTATAATGCGCGCACCAACAATCTGGAGAATATCGAGATTTCCGGCGTGGCGCTGGCCGATTATGAGGGCGAGAGCGTGATGCGCCTGATCGGGCATAATCGCGGCGGCACGCAGCTCGCCGTCACCGATGATGGCGCCAGCGGACGCACCACGGCCGTGCGCGTGGCAAAGCTCTCCACCCTGCTGGAGGAAATGCGCGTCAGCCGGCTGGACGTGATGAAGATCGATGTCGAGGGCGGGGAGCTGGCCATTCTGGCCCCATACTTTGCCAGCGCGCCGCGCGAGATGTGGCCGGAGACGATCATCATGGAGCGCCCGGCCATCAACAAGGTCGAGGCGGCGCGCGATGCGCTCTCGCTTGCCTGCTCACGCGGCTACCGGGTGGAGACCGAGACCCATGCCAACGCCATTTTGAAACTCGCCCGCACCGAGGGCTGACGGGAAGGCGCGGGGGGCAGACAGGGCATGGTCTTCAGCACGCCGATATTCCTGTTCGTCTTCCTGCCGCTGACGGTTCTGGCGTTCTACGTGGTGAACCGGCGGCTGGGCCATGAGGCGGGGCTGATCTTCCTGCTGCTTGCCTCGCTGGTCTTCTATGGCTGGTGGGATGTGCGCTTCATGCCGCTCATCCTTGGCTCGATCGTGGTCAATTACGCCCTCGCGCGCGTTATCAGGCCCGGCAATGGCGGCTGGCTGCTAGCCTTTGGCGTTGCGCTCAATCTCGGCGCACTGGGCGTGTTCAAGTATGCCGACTTCTTCGTGCGCAATGTGAACGCGCTGACCGGGCTGGAACTGACCGAGCCCGGCCTGCCCTTGCCACTGGCCATATCCTTCTTCACCTTCCAGCAGATCGCCTTTCTGGTCGATTGCTCGCGCCGGATTACCAGCCCCGATGCGAAGCCGCACCGCTATGGCATGTTCGTCGCCTTTTTCCCCCAGCTCATCGCCGGGCCGATCGTGCATCACCGCCTGATGTCGCCGCAGCTGGGCGAGAAAGACCGCCAGCGCGATATCAGCGCCAATCTGGGCATCGGGCTGTCCATCTTCGCGGTCGGCCTCGCCAAGAAAGTGCTGCTGGCCGACAATCTCGCCCCTTACGCCAATGCCGCCTTTGACACGGCTGCCGCCGGAGAGCCGGTCGGGCTGTGGCTCGCCTGGACCGGAGCGCTCGCCTACACGCTGCAGATCTATTTCGACTTTTCGGGCTATTCGGACATGGCGATGGGCATTGCGCGCATGTTCGGCTTTCAGCTGCCGGTCAATTTCAATGCGCCCTACAAGGCCCGCAATATCACCGATTTCTGGCGGCGCTGGCACATCACCCTGTCGCAGTTCTTGCGCGACTATCTCTACGTGTCGCTCGGCGGCAACCGCAAGGGCTATGCCCGCATGCTGGCCAATCTGATGATCGTCATGCTGCTGGGGGGATTGTGGCATGGCGCGGCGTGGACCTTCGTGGTCTGGGGCGGGCTGCACGGCGCGGCCCTGATCTGGTGCCGGATGCTGGACCGCTGGTTGCCGAAGGGCCTCTTCGGGCGCTTCTGGATAGCCTCCAGCGCCTGCACCTTCCTGTTTGTCATCATCACCTGGGTGTTCTTCCGCGCCACCAGCTTTGATGCAGCCGCCATCATGCTGCAGGGCATGGCCGGACTGAACGGGCTGGGCGTCAATCCGGGCGACGGACCGTTCATTGCCGCCATTATCGGCCTGATCCTGATCTGGTCGCTGCCGGAAACCGCGCAGATTTTCTACCGCCAGATCGAGGAGGGCGTGCTGAAGACCGCCAATGTCGCGCCGCCGCGCAAGGAGCGCTGGAAGGCGAATATGCGCTGGGGGATCGGCCTGTCGGTCCTGCTGTTTGCGTGCATGATCGCCAGCTGGTCCTATTCCGAATTCATCTATTACAATTTTTAGGCTGTACCGGCACTCAGGGTTTGGAGCGTGATATGCGCGAAAATTGTTCACTATCAGAAGCAGGCCCGATGGAAGGGTGGTCCCCTTTCGAGGGTATGCGACACAAGAGTGGGCGATTTTCGCCATACTCCTTCGGAGCGCGGCGGATTTCATCCCCGACAGCGTCGAGCCGCCCTTGTGGAGGGATGCTCCACGGCGGCCATCTCTCCTTGTCAGGCATGAAATCCGCTACGCGTCACGCCCGAAACCTGAGTGCCGGTACAGCCTAGCCCCATGCAGCGCTATACCCGCCTTTTCCTCATCATGCTCGGCAGCGCGCTCGCCCTGTTTGTGGCGTTCAACGCATTCGTCGATCCGTATGATACGGGGACGGGTCCGCGCATTGCCGGTCTCACCGCAGAGAAGACCCGCGTCCACGAGGACGGGCGGCGCGTGCAGGTCGGCCACCAGATAGGCCAGGTGGAAGCCGGCACGCTCATCACCGGGTCTTCGCGCACGGTGGACGGCTTTCCGATGGAGGTGGAGGACTGGCCGGGGGGCTTGTGGAACGCGGGCATCCGGGGATCGAACGCGTTCGAGCTGGCACATCTGGCCGCCATTGCGGGCCGGGAAGCTAACCTGCGCTGCTTCATCGTGGGTCTCGACATGGCCGAGTTTGCCAGCGGCGAGAAATACAAGCCTGCCTTCCCGATCAGCCGTCTGGCCGACGGGCGCCGCTGGGTGGCAACAGCAAGGGTGACTCTCTCGCCCAACACGTTTGCCCGCGCCGTGCAGACAGTGCAGGAGAACGTTACCGGCACCGCGCCGCAGCCGCCCTTCCGGGACGTGTACCAGCCTGGCGAGCAGTACCGGCGTTTCATGAACACGCCCCTTCCCACGCTCAGCTATTACCGCGCCATGCGCGTTTCGCCTGAACGGATGGACTTCCTCTTTTCCACGCTGGAGGCGCTGGCGCGCGAAGGCGTCCAGGTGATCGGCCATATCCACCCGGTCCATGCCTGGAACGAGGAAGCCATTTTTGCCGCCGGGCGCACGCAAGCCTATTTCGACTTCCGGGCTGAGATGGCGGCACGCTTTGCCGCGCTGGAGCAGGTTGGCGAGCCGGTAAACGCCTGCGTTCCCGGCGGCGTGGCCGTGCTGTGGGACTTTTCAGGTTATCAGCCGCCGTCCACAACGCCCCTGCCAGCGCCGGACCAGACGATCAGCCATGATGTCTATCACGAGCCTGCGCACTATCTGCCCGCGCTGGGGCTGAACATGCTGGCCGTCATGCAGGCCGGCGAACCGATTGACGGGTTTGGCATCAATCTCAGCCAGAGCGATCCGCGCAATAGCGAGGCCGCCATTCTGGAGCGGCGCGAGGCGTATCGCAGCACGCCCGATGGTGAAAGCCTGCACGCCATGCTGGCCCCGGCCCTGACAGAGACAGGCTCGCGCGGCTGGCAGAGCGTGGGTATCAGCCATGCTGAATGGCGCAGCCTGATTGCGCTGAACGGGGCGATAGCCAGCCGCGAGGAGCGGCTGGCCGCCAGCACCAACTAGTTGCGCTGACGCAGGAGCTTTTTGAGGAAGTATTGCAGCCCGCCACGGTTTTCCTTGCGGTCCAGCTCGTCCTGACTGGTCAGGAAGGTGACCTGGATCACGTAGCGTTCACCCTCGAACGGCAGATGGCCGTGCCAGGAATTATCCGAGCGCAGGAAGGCAAAGACCTGCCCGGCCAGCGGTGGCACCTGGGCGGCATAATCGGCAAAATCATCCGGCCCGTTCAGGACGCGGATACAGCCTGCATCACTCTCATCCCAGTGCTCATTGAGATAGAGCAGCATGGTGAGAATTTTCGATTTTGAATCGTTGTGGATCGGTCCGTCTGACAGCTTGGAGATACGCCGCACCGTAATCATGCGCGGCTTGCCGGTGAGATCGATGCCCAGCTTCTCACCCAGAATTTCCGCAAGGCGCGGGCTCATCAGATCATCGGTAATGGCGGCGAACGCACCTTTGCGCTCCAGCTTTGAGAGCGGCAGATAGCCCGGTTCGTTGATGGCGGGATAGTCGGCGCGGATCTGCGCCGCCTGCTCGGGCGTTACCACACTTTCGGCCATCAGATAGGTATAGGGCTGATGCTGCACCGGACCGGCGGCCAGAGCCTCGAAATTCATCAGTGCGGAGGAACTCATGGACGATCCTTTGAAACCGGCTGGCTTGCTGTAAGTTCTATCTACTATTGCTGACTGCACCATTCAATCGGCCTGCGCTTACGCGCCGCAACCGACATCAGGGAGACATCCATGGCCAAGCCCGACATCATCATTGACGGTCGCAAGAAGGATCTGGGCGGATTTCAGGTGGCCCGCGTCCTGCCCTTTGCCAAAAAGCGCATGGTTGGCCCGTTCGTGTTCTTCGACGAAATGGGTCCGGCAAAATTCGCGCCCGGCAATGGCATTGATGTGCGCCCGCACCCGCATATCGGGCTGGCCACCGTCACCTATCTGTTCGAGGGCGAGATGCACCATGCCGACAGCCTCGGGGTGTCGCAGGCAGTCCTGCCCGGCGCCGTCAATCTGATGATTGCCGGCAGCGGCATCACGCATTCAGAGCGCACCGACCCGGAAGTGCGCGCGCGCGGCTTTTCCCTGCACGGCATCCAGACCTGGATCGCCCTGCCCGAAGCGCGCGAGGAAGACATGGCCAGCTTCGAGCATCACGCCGCCGAGACGCTGCCGGTCTTCGTCGAAGGCGGCTCGACCATCCGCCTGATTATCGGCTCGGCCTACGGCCACACCGCGCCCACGACCATGCTGTCGCCGACGATCTATTTCCATGCGGAGATGGAACCGGGCGCGTCCCTGACCCTGCCCGAAGGCCATGACGAGCTGGCGGTCTATCTGGTGTCAGGCGATGTGGAGATGGGCGGCGTGGCACTGGAGCCCGGACAGATGGGCGCGATTGATGGTGCCACCACCACCCTCACGACCGGTAATGGCGCGCGGGTGATGGTGCTGGGCGGAGCGGTAGTGGGCCAGCGCTTCATTGAGTGGAATTTTGTCTCATCTTCCAAGGCGCGCCTTGAGAAAGCCAAGGAAGACTGGCGCGCCAGCGCCGCTGGCGGCTGGACCGGCACACCCTTCACCCTGCCGCCGGGCGAGAACGAACACATCCCCCTGCCCGGCGATGACCTGCCAGAGCCCCCTGCCCCGTCGAAGGACTGCCCGACGACCTGAACCGCCAGAATATCTTTCGTCATTCCGGGCGAACCGGGGTCACCAGTTTCAGCACAATCCCCTCCACCGGGGTCCCCCGCCCCGACGGGGGACCCAGTAACTTCAGAACACCGTCAGACGGTTCCGAAGCTTCGAGGCGGGGTGTAGATGTCTTCTGATGCCGGTCGCCGTTCAGACATGCCGGAAGCCTCGTCTGGATCCCCGGTCAAGCCGGGGAACCCGGGTTGTGGCCTTCATCCGGTTTAAGGAGGTCTGGCCCCGGGTCTACTCCGGCAACATCGCCTCGAGTGCCTTGCCGGTCACCAGATAGGTGGCAAAGCTCGCCAGCCAGTGGCTGCCCTCATAATGTTCATCAGAGACCGATGCGACGCCCGCTTCGCGGTGCTCGGCGGCTGCGGCGAGCAGCGAGGCAATACGCGCATCGCCTTCGGGCAGGCGGGCGGCAATCGCGTCGAGATTCCAGGCACGTGACAGGTTGAACCCGTCCAGATGGACCAGCTTGCCGTCTGTCGGGTCCAGCACCACGCCGGGGCTGATCCAGTCAGCACTGCCATCGTCCGGGATTTGCGGCATGAAGGCGGCCAACCAGTCAGAAAACTCTGACTGGCTCATCACCCGGCGCATCAGATCGGCCTGCATCAGGCAGGGCGACAGGAAATCCTCGCCCGATGGCTCATAGGCCAGCGGGCAGTTCACGTCGCCCAGATGAAACTCACGCGTCTTCTCCACCAGCAGCGCTTCCAGCTCGCCATGCCCGGTCTGGCGTGCCCAGTCGAGCGCCAAAGCAAAGCCGAACGCGGTCTGGTTATGGGTGCCAGAGCGCACCGGGTAGACCAGGTTTGGCAGCCATTCGAGATAGCGGCCGACGGCGACTTCCTCCAGCGGCCGCAGGGTTTCGGCCCAGCGCTGCGCGTCGGCATCGTCGAAGCTGCGCAGTTCCGCCGTCAGCTGGAGGAGCCATGCAAGCCCGTATGGGCGCTCAAACGACGCCCGGCCTTCACCCGCCATGTAAGCCGCCTCCACGGCGGCGGCTTCGCTGGTGAAGTTCTGCTCCAGCGCGGCGCGTGCCTCAGCCGCGATCGGCGCATCGGGGTTAAGGCGCATCAGGCGCACCAGCAGCCAGTGGCCATGCACCGCAGAATGCCAGTCATAACAGCCATAGAAGATCGGGGTGAGCTGGCTGGGCGGCAGCGCATCGGCGTCGGAATGCAGCACGTGCGCGATCTTGTTGGGGTATTCGCGGTGTACACAATCCAGCGCCAGCCGGGCGAAGCGTTCCACCTCCGCGACATTGAGATTCACACTGCCCTCCTGCGCGTTCGCTGCGTTGCCACTGGCCAGCAGGCTGGCGCCCAAAGCCATACCTGCCAGCAATTTTGTCAGCCTTGTCATCTGCCAATCTCCCCGGACTTTGCGTGAAATCCACCCTATGCGTCGGCACGCGGGAGGGAAAGCGCCGCACTTTGTGTACTTGGCCTTGGCCGCCTTTCGGGGCTAGAAGGGGTGTCATGCACGACAAGGCCCCGGCAAGCGGGCCAGTCTGAGGGAGATATCATGTCTGACGTAGCAACGCCGATCCGCGATCTGCGCGATCTGGGTATTACCCGTCCAGGCAAGCTGAACATCAACTGGCTTGAACCGGCCCTTTACGAAGAGGCCATCCGCCGCGGCGAAGGCCGCGTGGCAAAGGGTGGCGCGCTGCTGGTCGAGACCGGCCAGCACACCGGCCGCTCGGCGCGCGACAAGTTCACCGTGCGCGACGACAATACCGAATCGCGCATCTGGTGGGACTTCAACGCCTCGATGACACCGGCCCATTTTGATGCGCTCTGGACCGATATGCGCGCCCATATGGAGGGCCGTGAACTCTTCGTGCAGGAGCTGTTCGCTGGCGCTGACAAAACCCACCGGCTGAATGTGCGCGTCGTCTCCGAGCTGGCCTGGCATTCGCTGTTCATCCGCCATTTGCTGCGCCGGCCTGAAAACGCAGAACTGGCGGATTTCGCAGCAGAGTTCACCATCGTGAACCTGCCAAGTTTCCGCGCCGACGAGACCCGCCACGGCACACGCCACGGCTCGCAAACCGTCATCGCGATCAATTTCACCGAGAAGCTGGTCCTGATCGGCGGCACCTCCTACGCCGGAGAGACCAAGAAGGCCGTCTTCACCATCCTGAACTACCTCCTGCCTGAAAAACAGATCATGCCGATGCATTGCTCAGTCAATGTGGGCGAGAAGGGCGATAGCGCGGTCTTTTTCGGCCTGTCAGGCACCGGCAAGACCACCCTCTCGGCTGATCCGAAACGCAAGCTGATCGGGGATGACGAACATGGCTGGTCGGAAAACGGCCTCTTCAATTTCGAGGGCGGCTGCTATGCCAAGATGATCCGTCTGTCCAAAGAGGCCGAGCCAGACATCCACGCCACCACGGCGATGTGGGGCACGGTGCTGGAAAACGTTGTCATGGACCCGGCGACGCGTGAGCTCGACCTTGATAGCGCGCAGCTGGCGGAGAACTCGCGCGGCGCCTATCCCCTCCACTACATTCCCAATGCTTGCGACAAAAATACATGCGGGCATCCCTCCACGCTGGTCATGCTGACCTGTGATGCGTTTGGCGTGATGCCGCCGATTGCCCGGCTAACCCCGGCGCAGGCCATGTATCACTTCCTGTCGGGCTATACGGCCAAGGTTGCAGGCACCGAAAAGGGCGTGACCGAACCGTCTGCCACCTTCTCCACCTGCTTTGGCGCGCCCTTCATGCCGCGCCATCCGGCCGAGTACGGCAATCTGCTGCGCGAGCTGATCGCGCGCCATGGCGTGCAGTGCTGGCTGGTCAATACTGGTTGGACCGGCGGCGCCTATGGCGTGGGCCACCGCATGCCGATCCGCGCCACGCGCACACTCCTGAACGCAGCCATCGACGGATCGCTGTCAGCGGCCCAGTTCCGGAAAGATCCGGTCTTCGGCTTTGATGTGCCGGTATCAGTCCCCGGCATCGACCCGGCCATACTTGATCCGCGCCAGACCTGGAGCGATGCCGCCGCCTATGACGCGCAGGCGCTGAAACTGGCCGACATGTTCGTGGCGAACTTTGAAAAGTTCGAGACCCATGTCGATCCGGCGGTGCGAGCCTCTGCCCCCAGCCCGGACGCCATTCGCGCGGCAGCGGAGTAGCTGGCAGGGCCAAAATGAAGATCGTCCGGCTAGCCCAAGACGATACAGCCCTGTTCACCGAATGGCTGACGCTGTTTGGAAAGGCGTTTGACGAACCGGACACCTATACCGGCGCCATGCCCTCTGCGGGTTATCGCGACCGGCTGCTTGCCAATCCTGATTTCATCGCGCTGGCGGCTGTCGATAGCGGTAAAGTTGTCGGCGCGCTCGCGGCCTATGTGCTGGTCAAGTTCGAGCAGGAACGCAGCGAGATCTACATTTACGACCTCGCCGTGGACGAGGCCCACCGGCGTAAAGGCGTCGCCACCGCGCTTCTCAACGAGACGCGCCATATCGCGCACGACATCGGTGCATGGGTGATCTATGTGCAGGCCGATTACGTCGACCCGCCGGCGGTAGCGCTCTACACCAAGCTTGGCGCGCGCGAAGACGTGCTCCATTTCGACATGACGCCGCTGAAGCGGGGGTAGTCCGTCCCGCACCCCAGCTCGTCACCCCCACGCAAGTGGGGGTCCAGAGATCAAAGGGCGAAGGCCGTTGCCAATCAGCTCTGGATTCCCGCCTCAAGCGGGAACGACCAGAGAGGGGTGCTGGAACCATTTTCCCTCATCCTGAGGGGCTTCGTCAGAAGCCGTCTCGAAGGAGGAGGGAAAATTGTCACGCACTCTGGCGCTGACCGCCCTGCCCGCCGCCGGGCTTGCGCCGGCGGTTACGCGAACGCTTCTGACCGCCACCGGCATTGTTCTGCTGGCCGCCCTGGCGATTGCCGCCCTGACCACCACGGCGCTGGCCACGCTGCGGTTGCACAGGCCGTGTCGGACCGGAGATTGGCGGAGCGTCATTAAGCCCCTTGATCCGCAGTCCGGTCAGCTTCTCGATATCCTGCAACAGGCCGCGCTCGTCCGGCGCAACCAGAGCCACGGCCCGGCCTTGCGCGCCGGCGCGCGCCGTACGGCCAATGCGGTGCACATAGGATTCCGGGACGTTGGGCAGTTCGAAATTCACCACCAGCTCCACACCATCAATGTCGAGCCCGCGCGCGGCGATATCGGTCGCCACCAGCACGCGCATCTCGCCGGCCTTGAACGCGGCCAGCGCCTTCTCGCGCTGGTTCTGGCTTTTATTGCCGTGAATGGCGGCGGCCTTGTGGCCATACTCGGCCAGAAACTTCGCCACCTTGTCGGCGCCGCGCTTGGTGCGGGTGAAGATGATGGTGCTTTTCTTCGCCTCAGGTGCCATCAGGTCGATGAGCGCCTGACGTTTTTCAGCCGTGCCGACATAGAGCACGGCCTGCTCGATGCGCTCCACCGGGCGCGATTGCGGGGTTACCGCCACCGTCACCGGATCGCGCAGGAAATCATCGGCCAGCGCCCGGATGGGCGGCGGCATGGTGGCGGAGAACATCACCGTCTGGCGCGGCTTGCCCACCATGTGCAGGATTTTGCGAAGCGCCGGCATGAAGCCGAGATCAAGCATCTGGTCGGCTTCGTCCAGAACGACGAGCGAGGTGAGGTCAAGGCGCGCCTTGCGGTCGGCCGCATGGTCGAGCAGACGGCCGGGCGTGGCCACCAGAATGTCGAGGCCGCGCGCGAGCGCGCGCACCTGGGGTCCGTGCTTAACACCGCCGAACACGACCGCATGGGTGAGGCCCGTATGGCGGCCATAAACGGCAATGGAATCGCCAATCTGGGCGGCCAGCTCACGCGTTGGTGCGAGGATAAGGCAGCGGCAGGACAGGCCGGGAGCCTGTTTCTTCTCCGCCAGCAAGCGGGTCAGGATCGGCAGCACGAAGGCGGCCGTCTTGCCGGTGCCGGTCTGGGCGATGCCGACAACATCCTTGCCCTGCAGGAGCGGCGGAATGGCGCGCACCTGAATCGGTGTCGGCGTCTCATAGCCTTCATCCACGACTGCACGCTCGACCGGAGCCGCGAGGCCCAGCTCAGTAAACTTAGTCATTTCAATGCCTTTCATCGGGCGCGCGGTGTTCGCGTCAGCCCGTGGGGAGTTCTTGTTCTTTTTTGACAACTGCGCAGATCAGCCGCCGGTTAGGGGATGGGCCTGCCACCCTGGCAGGTCATGTATCCCACGCCCGGACTTAAAGATCGCGGACATGTCCGCTACCGGTCCGATCAGGCCGCGCTTGAAGCCTCCCTCGAGGCCCTTCTACGCACGCGGCACTTATGCGCTGTCGCGGTGTATGCGCATGCTTTGCGGCGAATGCAAGGCGTATTGCGCTCAGATCACGAGATCGGGATCGAAAAAGATGGCCATCTGGCTGGCACCGCCCACGCCTTCACGCACCCCGGCTATATCGCGCACCAGTCAGCGCCGGCCATGGCGCGCGGCGACGCCCTCGGCCCACCCCCGGAAACGCGCCCGGTCCCACTCGAACATGTGCTCAGGGTGACGGAAGCGGTGCGCGGGAACACCGAGCAGCGCATTATATTCGGCATTGGGTGTGGTGATGATGGTCACTTTGGGGGCGATGACATCGAAAACCGCCCTCTCCAGCCGCGAAAGCTGGTCAGGGGGCAGGTGTTCGATCGTTTCAACCATGGTGACAGCATCATATCCTGCCAGCTCTGGGCGCGGGTCGAGCATGGAGCCTTCGATCAGCGTCACACGGCTGCCAGCATCGCCGTCACGGCGCGCCAGGGCAGCGCGCAACACGCCCAGCGCCGTCACCGATTGCTCGACACCGGCAACACGGACAAAGCCGGGATCATCCAGAAGGCGCAGGATAAGCGCGCCATCGCCGCAGCCCAGATCGGCGACCGAGCGCGCGCCGGTCAGATGCAGCACGTCCAGCACCGCCTGAAGACGTTCCTCGTGCAGGACCGTGCTCACCGCTTTCTCATCAGGGCGATGTCCTTGGCGGGGATTTCACACTCCCAGCCGAACCGGTTTGCCAGCCAGTGCATCGTCTCTTCGCGGTAGAATACCACATGGGTGGGATCCTTGCGGTAATGCCAGTTCCCAAACCGGGCATCATCGATGTGAAAACACGTCATTATGCCCAGCCAGCCACCCGGTTTGAGCAAGCTATCCAGGCGCTCGAACTCACTGGCAGGACGATGGAAATGCTCGGCCACTTCGGTACAGGTGATGAAGTCGTATTTTCGCTCCAGCACCGCCGTTGCTGGCGCGTAGAACGGATCGTACAACGCCATGGAATGGCCCGCCGCCTCCATCATGGCCGCCAGTGCGGGGCCGGGACCGCACCCGTAGTCGAGACCTTGCGCGCCCGGTGCCAGCCTCTCCAGCAACGGCACTGACAGGCGCGACAGGAAGCGCCGGTAGCCAGGATCAGCCACATCATTCTCGTGCAGATCGTACTGGGCGCGCTCCGCATCGCCATCCAGCCGCGAACCCGGATCGAGATAGCGCGCGCCGCACTGCAGGCAGCGGCTATAGCTGCGCGAACCTTCTTCAAAGAAGGCTTCCACGTGGCTGTCTTCGCATACCGGGCAGGAATTGCGGATCATCTGTCCCTCGCGCCTCTGGACGGCCCGGCGCCCAACCTGTCACACAGAGTTTGTCGCCGAAGCAATAGAGTATTACGCTGTCTGGCAAACTTGACGTGTTCAGATATGCCCGCGCCTGCCATTTTAGGCACATCAAGGCGGCGGGCAGGGGGGAACCGGAGCGTTGGCAGCACAGATGGACAGCCCCGTCTCATGGAGCCACGCGACGGGCCGCCAGCGCGCAGGAAAGGCGGATATCGGTGATCTCCGGCGGTCTTGACCAGATTTTCGACTGGCCGCGCCCGGTCAAGCGCGTGATCCTGACAGCGGTGGATGCCGTTTTCATTGCGGCAAGCTTTCTCGCCGCCATGGTCCTGCGTCTGGACAGCCTGCACTGGGTAAGCGCGCCGCAGATCTGGGTGGCGCTGGCCATCACCCTTCCTGTGACATTGCTGATCTTCGACAGGCTGGGCGTTTACCGCAGCGTGGTGCGCTTCATCGGGATCGACTCGCTAAAAGCCATCGGCCTTGGCGTGGTGCTTTCTGCCCTGTTCGTGCTGATGGCCAGCCAGTTTTTCCAGCTGCTGGTGCCGCGCTCCGTACCGTTCATCTACGCCCTGCTGCTGTTCGTGCTCGTTGGCGGCGCGCGTTTCGCCGTGCGCTCCCTCTTCCTGCAACGCCAGTCACTGCAGAAATCACGGGTCATCATTTACGGGGCGGGCATGTGCGGCCGGCAGGTGCTGGTATCGCTCCAGCAGGCGTCTGACTATCTGCCGGTGGCCTTTGTTGACGACTCGCCCGACCTGCACGGCGCCCATGTCGGCGGCCTGGAAGTATACCCGTCTGAAGCCGTACCCCGCCTTGTGAGCTCAACAGGCGCGAAAATGGTGCTGCTGGCCATTCCCAGCGCCACGCTCGCCCAGCGCAAGCGCATCATCGCCCGGATGGAAGAACTGCCCGTCCGCGTCCAGACCATTCCCGACATGACCGATATCGTTTCGGGACGGGCGAGCGTCAGCGAGATAAGGCAGGTTGCGCCCGACGACCTGCTGGGGCGCGATCCTGTGCCGCCAGACCCAGCCCTGATGGGTGCCAACATCACCGGCAAGGTGGTTCTGGTCACCGGGGCAGGCGGCTCCATCGGCTCTGAGCTCTGCAGGCAGATAATCAGGCAGAAGCCCAGCCAGCTCGCCCTGCTCGAACAGTCCGAAATCGCGCTTTACATGATCGAGCGCGAGCTTGACGCGATGGCTGCCAAGGAAGGCATCGACGTCGCGATCACCCCGCTGCTCGGTTCGGTCCAGCACGAAGGCAGGATGGGTGCGGTGCTGGCCCGGCTGGGGGTGAACACCATATTCCACGCCGCCGCCTACAAGCACGTGCATCTGGTGGAAGAAAACGTCGTCGAGGGGCTGCGCAACAACACATTCGGCACGCTGACCATGGCGCGCTCGGCCATAAAGGCCGGTGTGGACATGTTTGTGCTGGTATCCACCGACAAGGCTGTCAGGCCCACCAATATCATGGGCGCCAGCAAGCGCCTGGCCGAGTTGATCTGCCAGTCGCTGGCAGCAGAGCAGGCACACACCCGCTTTTGCATGGTGCGGTTCGGCAATGTTCTGGAATCGTCAGGCTCGGTCGTGCCGCTGTTTCGCCGCCAGATAGCCGCTGGCGGCCCGATAACCGTCACCCACCGGGACATTACCCGTTACTTCATGACGATTCCTGAAGCGTCACAGCTGGTTATCCAGGCCAGCGCGCTTGCCAGCGGCGGTGACGTGTTCGTTCTGGACATGGGCGAGCCGGTGAAGGTGTATGATCTGGCACGCCGCATAGTGAGGCTGTCCGGGCTGAGGCCCTATGTGGCCGGCGAACGCGGCGCAGAGACCGGGGATATCGAGATTGTCTTTGGCAAGCTGCGCCCCGGTGAGAAGCTGTACGAGGAGTTGCTGGTCTCTGACCAGGCCCGTCCGACCCGCCATCCGCGCATCCTCACCGAGCCTGTCACTTCCATGGCGTGGAGTGAGCTGGAACCTATGCTGCACCGCTTACGTGAAGCGTGCGGCGCCTACGACATCACAAATATCCGCAATATTCTGGTGAACGCGCCGGTCGAATACAAACCCGACCCGCGCATCGCCGATCTGGTCTGGCGGCTGGCCGCGCGGGACGCGGCGGCGGAATAGCCCGTCCGCGCATGTCACGCCGGAACGCAGCAAGTGTTGACTATGCTGACCGAATGGTCTGTACCCCCTGACAACGGGAAGGAATTACAGGCAGATCATGTCGAACATCGCCACAGACCTCAGAAACTATGCCGGGCGCTTCTCCGGGGGCGGCTATGAGCGCTCCCGGCCGCTATCGCCACACCTCAAAGCGCTGGAAGCCGAATCCATCCACATCATGCGCGAGGTTGCCGCCGAGTTTGAGCGCCCGGTCATGCTGTATTCCATCGGCAAGGACTCCGCGGTCATGCTGCATCTGGCGCTGAAGGCGTTTTACCCGTCACGCCCCCCTTTCCCGCTGCAACATGTCGATACTGGCTGGAAATTCCGCGACATGATTACCTATCGCGACACGCTGGCCAGCGCGCTGGGGCTGGAACTGCGCGTGGAGATCAATGAGGACGGCGTAAAGCGCGGCATCAACCCGTTCGACAGCGGATCAAACCTGCACACACAGGTGATGAAGACCGAGGCGCTCAGAAACGCGATGAACCGCCATCGCTATGATGCAGCCTTTGGCGGCGCGCGGCGCGACGAGGAGAAGTCACGCGCCAAGGAACGGATTTTCTCCTTCCGCGACGCCCATCATGCCTGGGATCCGCGCAATCAGCGCCCTGAGCTCTGGCGCACCTTCAACACCCGCATCAAGCAGGGTGAGTCCATCCGGGTTTTCCCGCTATCGAACTGGACCGAGCTGGATATCTGGCAGTACATTCTTGAAGAGGACATTCCGATTGTACCGCTCTACCTGTCCGCCGATCGGCCGGTTGTAGAGCGCGATGGCACCCTGCTCATGGTCGATGATGACCGCTTCCCGCTGCAGCCGGGCGAAACCCCGCAAATGCGCCGGATACGGTTCCGCACGCTGGGCTGTTACCCGCTTACCGGGGCTATTGAGTCCGGCGCGGAGACGCTGGAAGACATCGTGCTGGAAATGCTGACAGCGCGCACCTCCGAGCGTTCGGGGCGCCTGATCGACCACGACGAGTCCGGTTCGATGGAAAAGAAAAAGCGTGAGGGGTATTTCTGATATGGCCGAAGGGGATGCACGCAGCACAGTGCTGAGCCGGCTCACGCGGGCGGGCGACAAGGGGGTCTTGCGCTTCATCACCTGCGGGTCGGTGGATGATGGCAAGTCGACGCTGATCGGGCGGCTGCTCTACGATTCCAAGCTGTTGTTCGAGGACCAGATCGCCACGCTGGAGCGCGATTCCAGAAAGCACGGCACCACCGGCGAAAACACGATGGATTTCGCGCTCCTGCTCGACGGGCTGGAAGCCGAGCGCGAGCAGGGCATCACCATTGATGTCGCCTACCGCTTCTTCAACACCGAAAAGCGCAAATTCGTCGTCGCCGATACGCCGGGCCACGAACAATATACCCGCAATATGGCCACCGGCGCGTCCACGGCCGATCTGGCCATCATTCTGGTCGATGCGCGCAAGGGCGTGCTCACCCAGACGCGCCGCCACACCTATATCGCCAACATGATGGGCATCCGCCACGCGGTGCTGGCGGTGAATAAAATGGACGTGGCTGACTACTCGAGGTCGCGCTTCCACGAGATCGTGTCCGACTATCTGCGTGTCGCCGAGACACTCGGCTTTGACACTATCACACCGATACCCATCTCGGCCCTGCATGGCGACAACATCTTCGCGCCGTCAGAGGCCATGAGCTGGCATGACGGCCCTACCCTGCTGGCCCACCTTGAAAGCGTGGAAACCGCTGCCGAGGAAGTGGCCGGGCGGCCCTTCCGCATGCCGGTCCAGTGGGTGAACCGGCCCAATCTGGATTTCAGGGGCTTTTCCGGCGCCGTCACTTCGGGGCGCATCGCCCCCGGTGACGAGATCGTCGCGGCCTTAAGCGGCAAGACAGCCAATATCGCACGCATAGTCACCGCCGATGGCGACAGGGACGAGGCTGTGGCCGGGGACGCCGTCACCATCGTGCTCGACCGCGATATTGACGTGTCGCGCGGCGATATTCTGGCTGATCCCAAGGCGCGCCCGGAGGTTTCCGGCCAGTTTGCCGCCGAGCTGCTGTGGATGGCCGAAGAGGAAATGCTGCCCGGCCGTTCCTACCTGCTTAAAGCCGGCGGACAGGTGACGCCCGCCTCCGTCACCACGCTGAAACACAAGCTGAATGTGAACACATTCGAGAAGGAGCCCGGCACCAGCCTGAAGCTCAACGAGATCGGGGTGTGCACGCTGGCCACGTCGCGTGCCATCGCCTTCGACCCTTACGCCGATCAGCGCGATACCGGCTCCTTCATCCTGGTGGACCGTTTCACCAACCAGACGGTTGCGGCCGGCATGATCGAGTTCGGCTTGCGCCGGGCCAGCAATGTCCACACCCATGCGATGGATGTTGATCAGTCCCGCCGGGCAGCCATGAAAGGCCAGAAGCCGTGCGTGCTCTGGTTCACCGGCCTGTCGGGCGCGGGCAAGTCCACAATCGCCAACCTGGTCGAGCGCAAGCTGGCCGAGGGCGGGCGCCACACCTACTCGCTCGACGGCGACAATGTGCGCCACGGGCTGAACCGCGATCTGGGCTTCACCGATGCCGATCGGGTGGAAAACATCCGGCGCATTGGCGAGGTGGCGCGCCTGTTTGTCGATGCCGGCTTGATTGTCACCTGCTCCTTCATCTCGCCCTTCCGCGCCGAACGGCAGATGGTGCGCGACATGCTGGAAGAGGGCTGCTTCATCGAAGTGTTTGTCGATGCGCCGCTTGAGCTGTGCATGCAGCGCGACCCCAAGGGCCTCTACAAGAAAGCCCAAGCGGGCGAAATCAAGAATTTCACCGGCTTCGACAGTCCTTACGAAGCCCCCGAAACGCCCGAACTGCACCTGCGCACCGGCGAGATGTCAGCCGAGGAGGCTGCCGAACAGGTGATCGACCAGCTGATCCGGCAAGGGCTGATCGGTTAGGCTGATGCGCCTATCCGGGCGTTGCCACCTTGCCGCTCTGCCCGGCCGCAAGGGACGGCACAGCTGAAGGGCGCAACAGGGGCGCGCCTACCGGGATCACGGTGAAGCCGGCAGCCGTCAGCGCGCGCCGGTCAACAAGGTTGCGGCCATCCGCAATCAGCTTGCCCGCCATGCCCGCGAAGGCTTCAGGCCCCAGCCCGCGATACTCGGAGTGATCCGTCATGATGATGGCGCCATCAACGCCGTCCAGCGTCTGCGCCAGATCAATACCCACGGGCACAATCCGACCGTCATGCATCCGGAAGTTTGAGACATACGGATCATGCACCACATAGCCCACGCCATCGGCTTCAAGTGCGTGGATAAGGTGCTCGGCTGGCGTGTCGCGGGCATCATCAAGATTGCCGCGATAGGCTGCACCCAGGATCGCAACTTTCGCGATTGGCGCGCCAGCGCTCTTCACGCGCGCCCACAAATGGTGGGGTTGCCCGTCATTGATGGCGCGGGACTGGCGCAGCAATCCGGTGTGTTCGGGGAAGCCGTCAACCAGAAACCACGGGTCCACGGGAATACAGTGCCCGCCAACGCCCGGTCCCGGCTTATGTACATTCACGCGCGGGTGCCGGTTCGCCAGCGCAATGGCATCGTTCACATCTATCCCGGCAGTCTCGGCTATGTGGCCGAACACATTGGCGAGCGCGATATTCACATCCCGATAGGTGTTCTCCATAAGTTTGGAAAACTCGGCAATCGTCGCTGTCGTTTCAAGCCGCCCACCCGAACAGAAGCGGGCGTAGAACGCGCTTGCACGCGCCGCAGCACGCGGCGTCAGGCCGCCAATGATGCGGTCATTTTCGACAATTTCGGAGATGGTCGATCCGGGGAAAACACGCTCCGGGCAGTAGCAAAGGTCCAGGTCCTCGCGGATATCAAACCCTTGCGCAGCCAACTCTTCGCCTACCGTATGCTCGGTCGTGCCAACCGGGCTGGTGGACTCAAGGATGACCAGGTCACCCTTCTTCACATATTTGGCCAGTGTCCTCGCTGCAGACCGCACTATCGACACATCAGCCCTTTTGTCGTGGGTAATGGGCGTGGGTACACAGATGATGAATACATCGCCGTTCACGGGCGTATCACTGGCTCTAAGACGGCCCGATGCAAGCGCATCAGTTACAATCCTGGTGACTTCCGGCTCGCCAATAGGACAGCCGCCAGCATTGAGCACTTGTAGTGTAGCCGGATTGACATCAACTCCGTGCACGTCAAACCCGGCATCAGCCATAATGGCTGCTGTGGGAAGGCCAACATATCCCATACCTATTACGATAATCTTGTTGTCACTCATGGCCCGCCCCTGAACTCAATAATCTCCGGAAACTGTAATCATTTTGCGTGAAAGGGGGTATATTCCCGCCCGGTCAGCACGTCGCAGATGCGTTTTGACGCGAGGCCGTCCCCGAACGGATTTGGCGTATTCCGAGCGGTGAAGCGCTCCGGATGGGCCAGCAATTCGTGGGCCCGCTCGACCATCCGCTCCGGGTTGCTGCCGACAAGCTCACACACGCCCGCGTCGACGGCCTCCTGACGCTCTGTCGTCTGTCGCATGACAAGCACAGGCACGCCAAAGCTGGGGGCCTCTTCCTGTATGCCGCCGGAATCGGTGCAGATGACCGCCGCCCCAAGCATCAGGCGGACAATCTCAGGGTAGCTGACCGGCTCGATCAGCTGGATGTTCGGCTTGCCGCCCAGATGAGCATGGGCTGCCTTCTGGACGTTCGGGTTCAAATGGACCGGGTAGATGAAATCCACATCGGGGTTCATCTCCGCCAGGCGGGCGAGCGCGCCGAAGAGCGCATCAAAGGCCGCACCGTGGTTTTCCCGGCGATGTCCCGTAATCAGCACGTAGCGCCGGTCCCGTCTGGTCCCTTCCGCCTTCTTCACCCGTTCGGCAGTGCTCAGCAGCGCATCGACAACCGTATTGCCAACGACGTGCACTACGCCCTGCCCCTTCTCGTCACGCACAGCATTGGCCGCACGCTCTGTCGGGCAGAAATGCCAGCGTGTGATCCGGCTGGCCAGCTGCCGGTAGCCTTCCTCCGGGAAGGGGTGCTCCAGATCATAGGTCCGCAAGCCCGCCTCGACGTGCCCGAACGGCACCTGGCGGTGAAATGCCGATAATGCGGCAGCAAAGACGGTCGCCGTATCGCCCTGCGCCACAACGGCCTCCGGCTTGTGCTCGAGGATGAGCGCATCAAGCCCTTTCATCGACTGGGTGACAACGTCTGTCAGCGTCTGATTGGGTGTCATGATGGCCAGGTCGTGATCCGGCGTAATCCCGAACCAGTCCAGCGCGGTGGCGACCATCTCGCGGTGCTGCCCGGTCGAAACGAGGATCGGCTCGATATCAGGATCCGCGCGCATCGCTTCGATCACCGGGGCGAGCTTGATCGCCTCGGGCCGCGTACCCAGAACTACCAGAACCCGCATGCCTGTCTCTCTTGCCCGGCTGCGCCGGACCCCTGCCCAATTTGCCCCAGACGTCTGGCGGCCAAGCTTACCGATAGAGATCAGAGGCGGTGTCGGCTACCGAAATCTGGGGTTTCGACCCGAAATATCCGGGCTGGGCAGCCTAGCGCGCCGGGATGCCCTTGGCGGTTACGCCGTCCGCGATATCGGACACGGCAACCGCTCCCGCGCCAAGCGTTGCGTCCGATCCAATGGATATCCCCTGCCGGACACAGGCCCCGACGCCCACAAGCGCGTTGTTGCCGACGCGAACATTTCCAGACAGTACCGAGCGTGGCGCGAGATGCGCAAAATCGCCGACCACCGCATCATGGTCGATGCAGGCGCCTGTGTTTACAATGACATGCCTGCCGATACGCGATCCGGCATTCACCGCTGCCAGCGCCATCACAGCCGTCCCCGGTAGAATCACGACCTCCCGGCCGATAACAGCCGCCGGGTGTATGGCCGATATTGGCAGGGCGCCCGCATCCGCAGCGATACTGGCCAAACGCCGACGAAGGGGCTGCCCGCCACAGGTCGAGCCTACCCCGACAATGAAGTGACTGACCGCACCGGACGACACCAGCCCGGCCAGCGCGGCGTCATCACCCAGAAGCGGAATATCCAGCCAGGCATCCCCTTCCGGGGCAATGAAGCCGGCAATGGTCAGATCAGCGCCTTTCCCGGCCATCGACATGAGGATGTCAGCGACAACCCGCGCATGGCCGCCCGCACCAAGAATAGCCACCTGGGCGGTCATGCCCCCCCCTCCAGAACGAAGCGCTTGCGGGCCGACCCTGCTCCTTTGAGAAAGCGGGCGATTTCCTGTGTGATACGCTCGCCAGCATCCCCCTGCCCGTAGACATTGTTCGCGCTTCGGGCCTGCTCGTGAAACGCCTGGCTTCGCGCGGTCTGCAGTGCAGCGCGGATTGCCGGCTCTGTTCCTGGCGTGTCGATGGTGTTGGCTGACCTCTCACGGCCTTTCTGCCTGTCACCGATATTGATCACGGGCAGGCCAAAGGACGCCGCCTCGATAATACCGGATGACGAATTTCCAATCATCAGCTCGGCGTGTGCCATGGCCGAGAAATAGCCCTCAGCGCCCATCGTGCCGACAAGGGTCATGCGCTCGCTGGACGCGGCCATCTCATCAAGGCGGGCATTGACGGCCCGGCCGACTGCATCGGCGTTCGCCTTGGTAAATACGACCGCTGAGCTATCCCCTTCCAGAGCCGCCCACAGCGCCTCCAGCTCGGCGCGGCTGGCCTTCGGGTCGAGCGTCACCGGATGGTAAGTGGCGAGGATATAGGGGCCGTCAGCAGGCAGCCCGAAACGGGCCGCCAGCTCTTCGCGCGAGAGCCGCTTGAAACCGGCCAGCCCGTCGAGTGCTGGCGCTCCCGCAATGATCACGCGCTCCTCAGGCTCGCCCATCGCACGTATCCGCCGCGCCGAGAGCGCTGTGGCGGGAAAGTGGAGACTGGCCAGCTTGGTCAGCGAATGGCGCAAGGCATTGTCTATGGCGCCTTCGGTCTCCTCTCCGCCGTGAATGTGTGCAATCGGGATACCCATCGGCACTGCAGCCAGTGCCGCCGCGTGCATTTCAAAGCGATCTCCAAGCACCAGCACGAGATCAGGCCGCAGACGCCCCAGACTGTCAGCGAAGCCCAGCGTAGTCAGGCCCATTGATTTGGCGGTGCCCACATCACTGTCCGACGACACCAGACCCTCTATACAATCCCAGATCGGATGGCCGGACTCGCGCACCATGGAAAGGGTCATCCCGAATTCCGGCGACAGATGCATGCCCGAGGCCAGCAGGCCGTAATCCAGCTCACCCGATCTGGACAGCGCCGCCAGAACCGACCGGTAGATGCCAAAGTCGGCCCGGCTGGTGGTTACGGCTGCGATCCGGGGCCGTGTCATGGTGCCAGCATCTCCCAGGAAAGCAGTTCACCTTCCTTGATGTCGCGCGCAGCCTTGCGTCCCAGCACCTCGGATTTGCGCTTGGGTGCCAGGCCGGATCCCGGCCGCCGGGCCGCCACATCATCCGGGCCGAGACGCGTTCCTGCCCCTACATCTCTAGCAGCAACGAGCGAGCGGCGTGCCACCCGCGCAGTATCCTGTTCTTCCACCGTCGGGCGCTTGATACCATCGCCAAGTGCCGCCTCGACCGCCCGCACACCTGCGATGAGTTCGGTCAGTTCGTTCGGCTCCAGAGAGGCGGCGTGGTCAGGGCCGGGCATAGTCCTATCCAGCGTAAAATGCTTCTCGATGATCCGCGCGCCCGCTGCCACCGAGGCCAGCGTGATTACGCCCCCTTCTGTGTGGTCCGACCAGCCTACCGGACGGCCAAACGCCGCCGCCAGCGTGTTCATCGCACGCAGATTGGCCTGATCCGGGCGGGCGGGATAATTGGACACACAGTGCAGGATCGACAAAGGCGGATTACCCGCCTCCTCAATGGCCCGCACCGCGTCTTCAACCTCCGCCAGCGTGGCCATGCCGGTGGAGATGATGATGGGCTTGCCGAAGCGCGCCAGGTGCTGAAGGAAATCGAGATGCGTGAGGTCGCCTGACGATACCTTGAAGCGGTCCACGCCGAGCGCGTTCAGAAAGTCAGCGCTATCTTCATCAAACGGTGTGGAGATGAACTCGATGCCGATCTTCGCGCAGTGATCGCGTACAGCGCGGAACTCAGCCACGGTCAGCTCCAGCTTTTTGAGCATGTCGCGCTGGCTCTCGCCTTCGGCAGGCGCGTTGCGATCCTGATAGGAGGCTTTTTCCGCACCCGCTGTGGCCAGCATGGCGGCATTGAATGTCTGGAATTTCACGGCATCGGCACCGGCCTGCCTTGCCACGTCACACAGGGCAATCGCGGTTTGCGCATCACCGTTGTGATTTACTCCGGCCTCGGCAATGAACAGGACGCCATCTTCGCGCCTTACGCTGGATGATGTCATCAGGCGTGACGCCCCCTGTTGCTGGCTCTATCGCTGGAGTCGGCCACTTGGCCTCGCTCTGGAGGAATGCCACACTTGGCACACGATGAACAATACCGTTTCAGTTATAACTCGCACGCGGCGGCGTCCCGACTTCCTCCGGCGCGCGTTTTCCAGTGTCGCGGCGCAGCGCCTTCCCGGCGGCGGGCAGGTTGAATGGGTCATCGTCAACGACGACCTGCCCAGCTCCGCTGTGGCCGATATCGCCAGCGCCGCCCGAGATCAGGGCCTGACCTGCGTTCAGATCGATACCGGCGTGGAAGCGGGCGGAGGGCGCGCCGCTGCGGCGAATGCAGGCGTGCGCGCGGCATCGGGCTGGGCCTATCTGCTGCACGATGATGACGACACGCTCGCGCCTGACGCCTTGGCAGCGCTGTCTGAGGCGCTCGCGGCGCAGGCAGATTTCGCCGCTAGCGCTTGCGGCGTTGAGGAGGTGAGCGAAACGGGCGCCGAAGACCTCAATCCGTCAGTATCTGCCAGCCCGATGTTTCAGCGTGACTACCCGCTGAGCCTCATAGAAGTTGCCTACCGCAACCCGCTGCCGCCCATCGGACTGATGGTCCGGCGCTCGGCATTCGACAAGGCAGGCGGGTATGATGACGGTCTTCCGGTGCTGGAAGACTGGGAGTTTCTCCTCCGCCTGCTCATGCAGGACGAGGTGGAGTGCATACCGCCCCTGCTGGCACGTCATCACCGGCGCACCGCCGAGGGTGATGCCGCCAACAGTGCCGATGAGCTGCACCGCAGGTGGGACATCATCATACGCAACCGGCTCTTGCGCGCTGACATAAACGCTGGCGCAGGCGGTATGGGCGCACTGGCCAATGTCCATGACCGATTGACGGGTGAACGCCTGAACAAGCTCCTGGGCAGCGTGTCAGGGTTTGCGCGCCGGTTTGGTCACAAGCCGCGCTGACGTCAATTCGCGCCCTTGCCCGGCGGTATAAGGCGCGCTATCGCTTCCATCGACCTCAGACCCCGCCATATAGGCCCCTTTCATGTCTGCACCTCCCCTTTCATCCGTCGCCACGGGGCGAGATGCCTCCATGTTCGCCGCAGACATGCGCGAGCGGGCCGGAGACATCGCAGAACGCGTGCGGGGAAAACGCATTCTCGCCATCGGCGCGGCAGGTTCGATTGGTTCAAATACCGTGCAGACCCTGCTGGGTTTCCGCCCTGCCGCTGTCCACATCGTTGACCAGAACGAAAACGCTCTGGCCGAGCTGGTCCGCCAGCTGCGCTCAGCGCCGGAACCCTTGCAGGTCGAGGATTTCCGCACCTTGCCGCTCGACTACGGTGCAGCGGCTACCCGCCAGCTCATGCTGGCCGAAGGACCCTATGACCGGGTACTGAATTTCGCCGCCATCAAGCATGTCCGCTCGGAGAAGGACGGCTTTTCGATCATGCAGATGTTCGACACGAACATCGTCAAGCAGGCGCGCTTCATGGGCTGGCTCGCCGAAAGCTCGCCGCAGGCCGACTATTTTTCCGTGTCCACCGACAAGGCGGCCAACCCCGTTTCCTTCATGGGCGCCACCAAGCGGATCATGGAGCATGTCCTGTTCGATCCTGCGTTTTCGCAAGGTCTTGCCGGCACCATCAACTCGGCCCGATTTGCCAATGTCGCGTTTTCCAACGGATCCCTGCCCCAGGCGTGGCAATACAGGCTGGAGCGCGGCGAGCCGCTGGCCTGCCCCAAAGACATAAGGCGCTATTTCGTGAGCCTGGAAGAGTCCGGGCATATCTGCGCGCTGGCCAGCCTGTTCGCGCCTGACCGGACGATTGCGATCCCCGATCTTGATCCGGTGGAGCATTTGCGGCCGCTGCAGGAGATAGCAGAAGCCTTCCTGCATCATTCCGGCTACGAGCCTGCTCTCTACGACAGCGAAGACGAAGCCAAGGCCGCCATGGCCCGCGACCGGAGCAAGGGCCGCTGGCCGCTACTGCTTACGCCTGCCGATACTGGCGGTGAGAAGCCCTATGAAGAATTTGTCGGAGAGGGCGAAACCGCTATCGAAATCGGCCTGTCCGCGCTTCGCGCCGTAGGCTGGGCCGGATTGCGCCACGGCGGCTCCATCGCAAGGCTCATGGAGCAGATGGAGCCGATGATAACGGGCGCGCCCGGCGCGCCCCGGCCAGACAAGGAACAGCTCAAATCCCTTATCGGATCGATTGAGCCGGGCTTTCTGACCGCTCACCGCGATTCCGCCCTTAACCTTGATCAACGCGCCTGATCGCGCCGCAGGAGACCAGTGTGTCCCGAAACCTCCCCGCAATACCTCTGGCGATACCCAATATCGGCGCAGGCGAAGCCAAGAACCTTCAGGCGTGTGTGGACACCAATTTCGTCTCGTCAGTTGGGCCGTTCGTCACTGAATTTGAAGAGCGCGTAGCAGCGCTGTCGGGATCATCGGCAGGTGTTGCCATGGGTGCAGGCACACAAGCCTTGCACATGGCGCTGCGGGCGACCGATATAGGGCCGGGCGATCTGGTGATACTGCCCAGCTTCACCTTCATCGCCAGCGCCAATGCCATCAGCCATTCGGGCGCCACGCCCTGGCTTATGGATATCGATCCGGCCAGTTGGACGCTTGACCCGGAGACCGTACGCACAGCCCTGAAAACGCACACCGAAATGCGCGGCGGCACGTTGCGGCACAAAGCCTCCGGCATGCGCGTCGCGGCGATGATACCCGTCTATACGCTTGGCACGCCGGCCGACATGGACGCGCTCGGCTCGATTGCCAGCGAATATGGCCTGGTCATCATAGCGGATGCGGCGGCGGCCATCGGTGTGGACTATCGCGGCCAGCCTATCGGCCCGAAAGCCCACATGACCTGCTATTCCTTCAACGGCAACAAGACCATTACGTGTGGCGGCGGCGGCATGGTGGTCGGCGATGACCCCATGCTGATGAAGCGTGTGCGCCACCTCTCCACCACTGCCCGCGTATCGCCCAACTATGAGCATGACATGGTGGGCTATAATTATCGCATGACCAACGTGCAGGCGGCCATTGGCTGCGCGCAGCTGGACCGGCTGAACGATTTTCTCGCCGTCAAACGCCGTATACGCGCCCGTTACAATGACGCGTTTTCCGGGCAAACCGGTGTCGGCGTTTTCCCTCAGCCCGAAGACAGGGAATCGGCGTGCTGGTTCTCCGGGCTGGTGCTCGAAGACGATGCCCTGCCGCCGGTGAATGATGTGTGCGCACGGCTGAAGGAGCACAATATCGAGGCGCGGCCCTTCTGGATGCCGGTCCATATGCAGGCACCTTATGCGCAAGCGATAAGGGAAGCCTGTCCGGTCACTGAAGGCGTATGGCAGCGCATCCTGACCCTGCCCTGTTCGACCAGCCTCTCCCCGGCAGATCAGGAGCGGGTAATCGCCGCAGTAGAGGCCGCACTGTCGTGAGCTGTCACGCCTACATTCCCGCCCGCGCTGGCAGCAAGGGGCTGCCAGGCAAGAATATCCATCCCTTCGCCGGGCGGCCCTTGATCGCCTGGACGATAGAAGCCGCAAAGGCGGCAAAGGGCGTGGACCGCGTCATCGTGTCTACCGATGGCGAAGACATCGCGCGGGTGGCCGAGGCAGAAGGCGCGGAAATCGCCTGGCGCCCGACACACCTGTCCGGCGACACAGCCCTGCCCAAGGATGCCCTGCGTTACCACTATCTCGAAATGGCCGAGCCCGACCGGCCGGAGGTAATGGTTCTGTTGCAGCCGACCTCGCCGCTGCGCCGCTCCAGCGATATTGAAACCTGCGTGTCCGCAGTTGCCAGCGGCGAATGGGACTCCGCCTGCACGTTCAAGCGGGCCGATACAAACCCTTATCGCGCATGGAAGATCGAGCACGGGGCCGTTGTCACCTTCATTGACGATATCGATCCCTGGCAGCCGCGTCAGGCCCTGCCCGACGCCATTGAACTCAATGGCGCAGTGTATGCCGTGCGCGCAAAACCCTTCCTTGACGACCCCGGCCCCGGTTTTGTGATTGGGCGATCCAAACCGGTAATGATGGACGAAGCGCGTTCGGCAGACATAGATTCCGCCCTGGACCTGCTTATCGCCGAACTGATCAGAGACAATCTTGAACGTTGAGCGCCGCCCATTGTCAGCTGACACCGGCACCCCTTTGCGTCTGCTCTTTTTCGCTCTCGACTCCGCGAGTGGAGACGCAGGAAAGCGTCTTGCCGCCGGTCTGTCGGCGCGCGGCCATCACTGTTTTGCCAGTGTCTACAACCGTGACGAGGCCCTGGAAGCGCGCCTGAAGGCCGGCTTTTCGCAGGCCGGCGCGAGCGTCGTGGAAACCCGTGCCATGCGGGGCGTTCCGCTGCGCCAGTTTCTGGCCGATCCCCGGCTACGCAGGGAAGTACGCTGGTACCATCTTCCCATTGCTCTGGTGGCGGCGGCGGCCTTCTGGTGCGCGCGCGTGGCCCAGATAGACCGGGCGCCGGTGTTCTGGCGGATATTTGGTCGTGGCCCGCAGACGGTGTTGCGAACCTGGGCAAGTCTGGCGTCGGACAAGGCCGAAGCCCGCCGGCTGCTTGAGGAGACGAGACCTGATGTCGTGGTTCTGCACCACGACTATGCCGGGCATTTCTCCACCACGCTTGCCATCGTCGCCCGGAGAGAAGGTGTGCGGGTGGCCGTAATTCCGGCCCTCTACCCCGAGCCCGAACTGCTGGTTCGCGCTTTGGCACGCCGCCCCCAGAACCTGATACTGAATGCACGCGCCAGGGCCGTGGCAAGGCGCAGGCCGGACTGGCGCGCCCAGGCCGACGGCGTCACCATTCTGCGATACGAGTGGTGGCGGGTGGAGCTTCTGGTTTCCCTTGGACTGGCGCCCAAGCAGCCCTTTGTGCACCAGAGTTGTCTGGCCGATGCAGTGTTGTTGCCCGATGCCGCCATGGCAGCTCGCTATAGCGAGCTGGGCTTCGACCCGGCTCATCTCAAAGTCACCGGCTCGGTCGTCCAGGACGAGCTCACGATGGAATACAGCCCCGCGAGCGGGGCGCGGGTTGTGGTGGCAGTCCCGCCCGACCAGTCAGCAGCAAAAGAGAAAATCGACGGCGGCTATCAGGGCCTGATATCCCGGCTGATCGAAATATGCGCCGGCTTGCCCGGATGCACACAGCTTGTCGCCTCGGTGCACCCCAAGCAGGACGAAGCTGCGCTGGCACCGCTGATCGCCGCCGGGTTCGACATCTCACGTCAACCTCTGCCGGCCCTGCTGCCCGGCGCGGCCGCAATGCTGGGCTATGTTGGCTCGTCAACGCTGAGATGGGGCACATGGGCCGCCACCCCCGTTATCGCCTGGGACGCCTATGGCTACGAACCCGGACAGGAAGAACACTCCCTGGATGAAATCAGCCCCATTCGCCCTTGGGTCCAGGCCACCGCGACACATCAGGTACGCAGCGCACTCGCGCAGGCCCTGACGGCCGATGGCGCAGCCGCCTGGCGCAGCGCTTATGCCAGGCTTGGCCTGACGCCACCGGATGGACGCGCGCTGGACAATATCGAGACGGCGCTGCGGGAGCTGGCCGGGAGCCGGATCAGGTAACGGGGCAGAGTCTGTCTTCCTGCCCGGGACCAAAAAACACGCGGTTATAAATACTGATCAGTCCCAGATGCGGAGCGAACATGGAGGTGTAATCGGGCAAGGCACAGTCTCCCGCGGTCAGCAGGTCCTGGAATACCGGCGCCATCTGGCTGGCATACAGCATCCCGAACGGGACCTCTTTCCAGTCCCAGCCGGTTTCCTCGCTCTGTTCGAGCATCCGGCTCTGCGCTTCAAAGATGATGAACCGGCCCGCAGCACCCAGAATATCCACCGTCACTGCGGCCCGCCCTTCCTTGAAGCAGACCAGCGATGCACTGCTGCCGCCATCGCCGCTGGCGGCGAGGGTTCCAGTCACTTCCCGGTATCCCTGACGGCGGTTTTCAATCGGATCCTTGTCGAGCCCGGAACCGTCGAACCGGTCGAAACGCTCTTCGGTAATAGCCTCGAAAGCAGCCAGAAAATGGATCGCGTTCGATGCCAGCGCCCAGCCGGCACCGGCCACTCGAATAGATAGCGGCCCTGTGCCACGCAAACGCGCCGCCAGCTTCATATAACCCGGCCAGGCAGGGCGGGGGCAGTTCACCCAGGCGCGCGTTCCCGTGGCATTCAGGCGCGCCGAAAGATCGGCATAATGCTGACGGTCAGTGAACAGGAATTTCTCCAGCACCAGCCGATCTATCCGGGCATGGTCCATCAGGGCTGTGACTGCTGCATGACGTACCGAGGAGGTGGTGGACACCACCGCAAGGTCAATCGTGCGCGGGAGTTCGGAAACATCAGATACGAAACGCAGATCCAGCCCGTCGACGCTACCCGCTCCGATGATCTCTCCAGCCCGTGTCCGGGCGAGATCCAGCGCCTCGGCACTGGGGTCCATGCACCATATCTGGAGGCCGCCAAGACTGCCGGCATCTACCGAAACAAGCGATTGCAGGGTGCGGCTACCAATGTTTCCGCAACCGATAAGAACAATGATTTTTGTCATGAACTCCTGCCAGGCCAGCTTGGTCGTCAATATGAGGTTCTACTGTTCGCCGAATACGCGCTTTGCCCGCTCAAACTCGGTCCGCGTGCCAATGTCGAGCCACAGCCCGTCTATCCGGTGAACGCTGCAATGGTGCCCAGCCTTGACGAGGTCGGTAAAAAGGGTGGGCATGTCATAGAACTCATCCTTCGGTGTGGAACGGTAAGCCTCTTCCGACAGGCAATAAATCCCTGCGTTGATGTCGTGATTTAGCGTCGGCTTCTCGTCGGTGGAGAGGTAGCGTCCGTCCTCGGAACGAACTACGCCAAACGGTATGGTTGTCCGGTGCTCTCGCGTACACATCGTGGCAACTGATTTTGTTTCCTGATGCCGCTCCAGCAGGAATCTGAAATCGACCTCCGTTATGAGGTCCCCGTTCATCACGATAATGGGTCCCGAAACGTCTTCGGGGATCAACGACAAAGCCCCCCCGGTGCCGAGCCGCTTCTTCTCCCTCAGATAACCAATGTTGACATCGAAAGCCTCGCCGGTTCCGAAATAGTCCTCAATGAGATGCCCAAGGTAGTTCACCGACAGGAAAAAGTTGCGGAAGCCCTGTTCGTGGAAGCGCTCGATGGTTCGCTCCAGTATGGGCCGGTCTCCGAGCTTCAGCATCGGTTTGGGGCAGTTTTCCGTGAGGGGGCGTAGCCGCTTGCCAAGACCGCCAACGATCAGCACCACGGGAACATCCGTGTCCGGATTCTTCCTGGGGTCGGCCAGCATCATCAGATCGACAATCTGCCGGTTGTCATCGACCACCGGCATCTGCCTGATCCTGTTCAACCGCATCCGGGCAAGGATGTTGGAGGCTGGCTCGCCTGCCTGTGCGACCAGCGGCGAGCGATTCATCGCCGTCGAAACCGGATCGTCCATCGATCCGTCGCTCAACAGCGCCCGGCGGATATCCCCGTCCGTGCAGGTGCCTGCCAGCTTGTTGTGAGCATCGACAACCAGCACAATCTGTACGCTGGTCTGGTCGAGCAAACGCATTGCGTCCCGCAAACTTGCGTCAGACGGCAGCGTTACTTTCTCAATATCCTGCATTCCAATACCCTCGTACGCGGTGCTGATCTTGGTGTTTGGTTGAGAAACTACGGGCGATCGTCCGGATCACCGCCCTCAGGCACGATCCCGGCACGCGCTTCAAGCGCGTCCAGCCTTGCAGACAGATTTTCGAACTGACGTGCCTGCTGCACGCTGAGTTGACGTTCGATGCGAGCGGCAGCGCGCTCGATGCGCGCGCGCAAGGTCAACATACCAAGCGTGAGAGCGACCAGCCCCAGGGCCGCCAGAAAGGCCACAGCAATCTCTATCATCAACGTGCTCACAAGCAGAAGGGATGGGAGAAGACAAGAGATGAAAATCACACTGGCAGCAAGCCACGGGCGCAAATTCGCCTGATCCGCAAGGAGAAGCGCCTGTTTAACGATACGGGTTGCCGCGCCAGCCCGCCTGACGCCTACCGGGGCGTCGGCCCTGTGTCCCAGACGAACCGGAGCGGCGCGTCCGGCTGGTAGAACGGGGCTTCCGGCTGCGGCCATGCGGGTCAAGCAATCTGACAGACATGCATAGTGATGCTCGAAATATTCTTCAGGAACACTTGCACCAAAAGCGGGATGCGTGGCGAGAAGCGCCGTGGCGGCCCGGACATGCTCTATCTCCCGATCATGCGCCCACCACCGGGAAAGGCTCTCCGCCGGCCGCTGCAAGGTCACACCGGCCACCCTGACAGGCCCGCCCAGTGCAGCCGCCAGCGGAAGCGCCGCGGACGTAAACACATTGCGGGTTGGCTGCACGCTGAGCGGACCGCCATCGTCAAAGTCGTCGGGCAGGGCTAGCGAGTCCTCGGCGAAAGCCAGCCTGAACGGCGCCGATAGGGCAGCTGGGTGCACAACACGCGCGCCGCAAAATTTCGAGAGCCGCCGCATATGACGGCGGGCGGTTTGCGCGGCGCGGGAGGGGCCAAGCTGCGCGGCAGCGTCCCATGCTAGCACCACGTCCACCTTTAATGACGTTCCCAACCTCTCATCACCGATACATCCTCCGATCGCGATCACGAAAGGGGGTGCATCCGCAGCGGACTGAAACCGGATGGCGTCATCCACGCCGCCGGGTCCACTGCCAACGATGAGCGCACGCCTGCCGGCGCTGCGTGCGCGGGCCAGCATCTCGCGCAGCACCGGCGTGTCATCGGGTGCGCCGCCAGCAAGCGCGGTAACGCGCGTCATTACCGATGCCGGGTTCTCAGGGTCACTGTAGGGATCATCAAGAATTGCCCGCCGCTGCAGCCATAGGGGCGCAGCCAGCAGCGCAGGGCGCGACCATGCGAGCACGAGATCGGCACCGCCCGCCAGGGTCAGCGCATCCTTCCTTGATGTCTCAACCGGAATAGCGGCCGTATCGCGCGCAATGTGATCAGGCGCGGACGGTGCGTGACCGGAGCAGAGAAGTGTCAAATCTGGAATGGGCGCGAGCAACCAGCGCGCTCGCGCAAGCGCTGCAGCGGCTTCTGGACTGCCATCCAGCGCCGGGTAGAGCACGGCCCGCACCGGATTCACCCCCCAACAAACTTGCGAAAGCACCGCAACCGGTCTGCCTGGCCCTTCAGCGACAGGAAGGCGGGCTGGTCGGGGTCCTTTTGAAACGCTGCCAGCATGTTGAAAAGGCCGGGCTTCAAGCCGGATGGCTCGCCGTGGGACAGGGCAAGCTCGTTGAGCCGGAAACTGCCTGCCGGCATTTCGCTTAGCGTCTCCACCGGCTTGAGCACCAGCCGCCGGCGCGGCGTGCAGAGCTCGATGCCCCAGCGGCCGGCGGAGCTCCAGTCAGCGTGGAAGGCGTACACGACGTCGCCTATCCGGCCCGCCCCGCCATAGGCCTGAGAGGGCGGCAGGGCAGCCGCGTCGCCGTTGGCGAACGCCGCCATTTCGTGATCGGGTATCCGCGAGGGATAGCCTGCCAGAAAGAAGGCGGTATCAACCACATGGGTGGAGTTGGCGAAAAACCAGTTGGCTTTCACTGCGGGTGTATGCTGGGTCAGGCCCGCCACCAGCGACCGGTTCTCGTTGAACTCGAACATCATCGAGGTGAGCCCGCCATCTGATGCGATACAGTCGGCGGCCGTCAGCACAGACGGCAGAAAGCGCCTGTTATACGCGAGCCGGACCCGGTCATCCCCGTCGCCGCTTGCCAACGCCTCGACATCCTCCAGCGTGGCCCCACCGGGCTTTTCCAGAAGCACCCGCTCGCATCCAGCCGCCAGGACAGCCCGCGTCGCATCGCCCAGTTGCGCCACGCTAACCGCCACCAGCGCCCTAGCCGGAACGACCTTCATCGCTTCCAGCTGTGATTGCAGCTCACCTGTACCCGGACGCATTCCGGTTTCTGCCTCAAAAGCATCAGCAGACGCCTCCCCTCGCCCACACACGGTGACCGTCAAGTCCAGCGCCCGGGCCGCTTTGTAGTGCTGGACCGCCATCGGGCCAGCTCCGATAAGAAGAATGTCTGCCATGTCCTGCTCCGGTCCGCGCACGTGGGCTGCTTATCGCATCACGGCTGCCATGCCTAGGCCGCGATGGGTCAGCACGCATTGCGGATGACTCAGGATTGCGCGTAGATTCAATCGGTAAGGATACACAAAACCATGTCAGGCGAAACTATGACCATTACGGCTGAAGAGACACTTGCGCTCGGGGATGCGCAGTTGGCGCAGGCGCAGCCTTCGGTCACTCCGCGATTGGCCGGACTCGCTGCTCGCTTTATCGGGAATTTACTGGAATCCAACCGAACCGAGATTGCTGTAACATTCGCGCTCAGCCTTCTATCCGCGCTGGCACAGTTCGGCCTGGCGCTGCTGCTGATACTGGCACTGCGCGCAGAGGAGCAGCAACTGACCCTTGGACCGGTGGAACTGCACGGCGGGCAGATGTGGGCATTCATCGTCAGCGTCGCGATACTCGCTGCGGCGCTACCTTTCGTGACTGAACGCTATGTCATTTCCCGGACGATCAGCTTCTTCAAAAGCTCGCTAAAGCGCTTCGGTACGGCGCTGTGCGACAAGCGTCTGCGTTTCGCGCTGTTCACCGCGGGTCACACCCGGGCCAGCCTGACGCGACTAATGTCGGCAGACACACGCTATGCGAGCCTAGCTTTCGGTGGCCTGCTACGGCTGTTTTTGCCGCTATTCATGGGCTTGTCCGCATTGGCAATCATGGCTTGGCTAAACTGGACGTGGACCCTCATTTTCGCCGCAGTCATCACGCCGTTTCTTGTCGGGCAATTATATATTGTGTTCTCGGGTATCCGCCTGAACCGGCAACTGCGTTCTGCGGCCGTCGCGCATGGGCGTTCGGTCGGTGCGTTCATTGACGCGGTATCGACGCACTTCACGGCCAACCGCTGGGGCAGCGACCAGCTGCACAGCCACTTCGCGGCGAAGGTCGGACACGCCTTCCCCGATGCGTACGGACGCAGACTTAGGCTGGGCGTATCCACACGTGTGCTCAGCGATCTGAGCTTGGTAGCCGCGCTAGTGGCTCTGGTCTATCTGCTGCTGGTGGAACAGTCCGACATTCAGACGATAGGTTATCTTCTAATCTTCGCGATCCTTGCACGCCATGCAATCGGCAGCTTCGCCTCAGCGGTCTCAGGAACGATCTCGATCGTCGCACAGCTGCCCTTCTACGAAAACTATCTGGCAGTCTCCCACTTTCTAGACTCTGAAGAGTCTCGAAAGCCGGTCTCGATAGCCCAAGCAGCCGGTATAACACCGGGAATAAGCGTGTGTTTCAGCGCCGCCCATCTAAACTGGGCACTGGCGTCACACTTTATCATGGCGCGCCATGGACGCGATGTAGGCGAGGCGGTATCAACCCGCTCCAATCTCGTTCAGTCGCGCTACAGCCGACTCAATGACGTCTATACGCATATGCTACAGATCCCGCCAAATCTCTCCGAAGCGCATTTCAGCAGACTTTTTCCCGCATCTTCTCATCGATGGGAAGGATGGCAGGAAATTTTGGAGGACCAAGATCAAGTGCTTTCCAGTGAAACCTGGATGGATCTGCCGCCCATGCTCAAGTTTCTGAGCGCCGCACTTTACGCATCGCGAAAATCGACATCGGACGCCTATACATTCGTGAATGGCGCTGACTACAGCGCACTCACACGCCCCGAGAAAGCGTGGCTGCACCAATTATTCAGAGGCACCCGGATACTCATATTCCACGCACGGCCAGTCAATCTGAAGCACTACCCTGCTCGTGCACCCATACTTCACGTCAACAATAATGGCACGCATACGGAACTCGGGATGGTCGGAGACGTTCCGGAAAGTGTCGATATAGCGGAGGTTCTCGCGAAGGATCGCCACCTCAAAGCCATGGCAGACCTAACTCCCAGCACGGCGGGAGCCGATGACCTTGGTGGCCTTGGCTAAATTCGTCCAGTCGGTCTGGATTGGTGGACGCGCCCTGCATGACAGGCAACTATCTGAGTTCGAGCCTACGGCGGCTTCCAACCGTCACGCAAATTGCCTAAACCCGACAGCCAGCGCAACGGAACGCGCGAACCGGAGCAAGGCTATCCAATGACGTTGAAAAGAATGGTGAATAGGGTGGGGCCTCATCCGGGCTTCAGGATAGCGAGCCGTCGGCCTTTCAACTCCAAACCGATCATCTACATCGAGCCTCAGCGCGATTACGCTCCGATATTTGATCGGATCCTGAACAAGCCAAGGTTCAAAGACGCACCCATCTACGTTCCCAGCCCGCACCACATGGAGCAAGTGATCAAGTGCGGCGAAGAACGTGGCTTGGCGATGCGTGAGCGCATGCTTCCCTATTCCACGATCAGCATGGACTTTGACGACTTCATCTTCAGTCTGGGCTTTTCGCTAGCACAGGATTTCTACGACATTGTCGTCAGCAGTTCCGGCCTGCTGTTCAACGACCGGCACCGGTTCCTGCATCCTGAAACCCGCTGGGCAACGATCATCACCTGCCTGGACCGTTTTGTGGGCCAGATGCGTCCGAGCATGGAATTCGAGCGTCTTCTGAAACTCTACGATGTCGATCACGTCTATCTCGTGCCTTCCCCGGCAGGCCGGACACCAATTCTCGAGGCAGTCGTTACAGACGTAATAGGCGATCGGCGGGTCAGTGTGCTGACCGGACACATCGTCAATTTGGCGGAGCGCAAGCATGGCCAATCCGCAGCCAATCCATTTGTGCTAAACCCGAAGCCCAGACGCTTTCCCGCTTATCAGTTCACCAGCAAGGATGTGAAGCGTAATAACATCGCCTTCATAGCCAATTTCCAAGACAAACAATACGATTACAGTCTGCTACCTATACTGCCTAAAATTTTAGAAAAATACAATGTTGTACTTATGAATTACATGATACACAATCGTCCACGCTGGATTGATCAAGAGCAATTTAAAGCAGCACTCGAAGAACGGCGCATCGAGTATTTCGAGAAAGTCGCCAAGACCTCCTTGATTAAGTTCGGAGCGCTGGAAAAAAAGTTCATGACCAGTGTCCTGCGGAGGTTCAACAGCAAGGTGCGCGCTTATGGCGATGAGGCAGCGCGCTATGCTGACCTGTTGACACTTTACCTAGCCAAAAGTGCTTTCCCGCTGCTCACGAACATCGCAGAAACCCGGACGAAAGCGCACGACATTCTGCGCCACAGCCATGCGCTAGTCCTGCTTCCTGGACGGACGCTGGAAGCGAACATCTTTACCGGATGCGCGCGGGCAAAGGGTATCCCTACTATCGAAATCCAGAGCGGCACCATCTCGCCGTTGAGACGATTCATCCGGCCACAGGCCGACGAAGTCCTCGCCATAGACCCGTTCTCACGTAGCGTGTACACGCGCTTCCTGGGCAAGGAGCCTGATAAGGTCATCGTGACCGGCGGACCGAAGCTTGAGTACGACCTTAGTCAGGTCCGGGGCATGAGCAAGCAGGAGGCACGGGCCAGCATTCCCCAACTCGCCCCGCTACAGGATGCACGCATACTTGTGCTCGCCTCCCAGCCTATCGGGGTGGATCATGCAACCACAATCGCACGGCTTGCCATCGAAGCCTGTAGCGGCACGCCTGACCTGTGGCTGGCGATCAAGCCTCACCCCAGTGAAAAAGAGAAGTATCTCAAGGCCTACCGCGAACTTGCAGAGGAAGTCGGTTTAGAGCGGTTCGTCATCCTCGAGGGCGTGCCCGTCCTGCACGCAGTCGTCGCAGCTGATATTGTTGCCACATACTTCTCGACAGTGGGCCTGGAGGCTTTTGCGTTGACCCGGGACGTCATCTGTATAAACCCTTTCGACTCCCGCCCGCCATTCGACCTGGTAGAGATCGGTGTAGCGAGCGAGGTAAAGACTGCTTCGCAGATGCATAGCCGCATCGAAGTTATGCTGGCCAATCCCGGAGAAGGCACACAAAGCGATGCGCTGCTCGACCGCATCCGCGACGGGCGCGCCATTGAGCGGGTATACGAACACATCCTGGAACGTGCGGCTGGCCATCAAACAGCCACCAGCCTTCTACGTCCACACATCTACCGGCGTAAAATGCGGTCATTGCTGAGGTTGAGTAGAATTACCGTCGGACGGCTTCTGAGCCGTAGCTGACGCAACTAGCCTGAGGTGAGCAGCGAAGAGGCGCTCTGCCACCACGCCATACACGCTCGCAAACGGATAGAGATTGGTGTCGGCAACAATCCATAAATCCCCTCACGGCATCTGGTTTGGCGGACCTCAGCGCTCTACAGGCCGCCATCAGATACCGGCTTACGAGACTCCATCCCAATGTCTCGGCGCTCAGCCCTACAGCAACGCGCCTTTTGATTGGCAGCGCTTCATCGGGGGCTACAGAGTGTGACTCTTTTTCCGCATCGCGGATGACGCGGTTGATATTCAGCAAGCTCTCGTAGAACGGAAGCTGAGCCACCGTAATGATGGTTTCCGACGCAATCCGGGTAATGGAACCGAGAAATATCCGGCCCAGCAGGATGAAGACGATCGCTTTCGCGACGACTTCCGGTGTGAGTTCGTACAGGATTATGCCCAGGGCCGCCAACAGCACGAGAATAACGGTAGCCAGATCTCCGATCAGACCTGTGCGGGCGCCCAGCATACGCCGGTGGCCATAAGTGACCGGGAAATCGGGCCCTATTTTCAGCGATACGTAGTCAGGTTGAGAGCGCCATATCTCCGCCGGATCGCTGCATAGCTCCACATCCGCGACCGCCGCCGCCGCTGCCTTGCGATGGGACGCGGCGCTGGCTCTGAGCCTCTCATTAAGTGCTACTCCGCTCATCACCATCAGCATCTGGCCAACGAAAAAGGGCAGGGTGACGCCGACGACAATAGCTGCCCAGAGGGGCTCGATCACGAACAGCGCGACACCGATTGCGATACTCGTTGACCCAGCCCCGTGAATTCCGGCCATTGAATGGTAGAGTCCATCGAAAAGAGGATGGACCATGCGCAAGAGCCGTTATTCGGAGGAGCAGATCATCGGCATGCTCAGGGAGCACGATGCTGGTGTGAGCACGAAGGAGGTCTGCCGCAAGTACGGCATCTCCGACGCGACGTTTTACAAATACAAGGCGAAGTTCGGCGGCATGACAGTATCCGATGCCCAGCGCCTAAAGTCGCTGGAGCTGGAGAACAACCGGCTGAAGCGGCTTCTGGCCGATGCGATGCTGGACAATGCGGCCCTGAAGGACCTCGCCTCAAAAAACTTCTGACGCCCGACGTCAAGCGCCAGGCCGTGCACCACATGGTGACCAGGCACGGGCTGAGCGAGCGTCGGGCGTGTGCCCTTGCAGAACTTGATCGCTCCACGTTCCAGTATCAGAAGCGTTCTGGTGGTGATGACGCCTTGCGAGCTCGCTTGCGCGATCTGGCAGGCGAGCGCCGCCGGTTCGGCTATCGTCGGCTTGGCATCCTGCTGGAACGGGAGGGTCTTTATGCGAACCACAAGAAGGTCTACCGGCTCTACCGGGAAGAAGGGCTGGCGGTCCGTCGGCGGCGTGGCCGCAAGCGGTCGGTTGGAACCCGTCGCCCGATACTGTTGCCTGCGGCGGCGAACCATCGCTGGAGCCTCGACTTCGTCTCCGACGCTCTAATCGACGGGCGGCGCTTCCGGACGCTATGCGTGGTCGACGACTTCACGCGAGAGGCCTTAGCCGTCGTGGTCGATACCTCGCTGTCAGGCGTGCGCGTGGCCCGTGAGCTTGATCGTCTGATCGAGCGGCGAGGAAAGCCGCGCATGATCGTCAGCGACAATGGCACCGAACTGACCAGTCACGCGATCCTGCGATGGCAGAAGGACAGCGGTGTGGAGTGGCATTACATCGCACCCGGAAAGCCCACCCAGAACGCGTTCGTGGAAAGCTTCAATGGCCGGTTCAGGGACGAGTGCCTGAACGAACACCTGTTCTCCTCGCTCGGCGAAGCGCGCGACCTGATCGAGGCATGGAGGATCGACTACAACACCGAGAGACCGCACACCGCACTCGGCGGGCTCGCACCTTGTGTCTACGCCGAGCGAACACGTCACCCCCGGCCCGGTTCGCTTGAGCTACGCGCAAGCGCCGCTCACCGGGCCTTGACCAACCACATCAACCCAGAAAGAAAGGCGAACAGACTCTACTAACTCACGGCCCGGATCACGGGGCTGGGTCATCGTTACCAAAGGCAACACCACGCCAAGGAGGCCCGCATACGCTAGGCTGGCATACCGGGCACCCGAACCTAGAGCGGCCACGATCGACTGGCTGGAGTAGTTGGCAAGCAGCAGACGATGGCGCGCGACGGGATTTGTCGCCGCCCGGCCGAGCTGCTTCACACCCAATTTAAAGTACGCAACGGTACGGCCAGTAATATAGCGGTCTGCAAGAAACGGCAGCAGCGCACTCGCAATAGCAAACACAATCAGAAAGCCGAATATCCAGTCGCCGGTGATACCCAGCTGTTGCAGCCGGCCTCCGCCGCCTTGCACGGCTGCGATAAGGGCCGCAGCCAGCCCGATCTGCGACGCTGATGACAGCACGCTAAACACCAGAAGAACAGCAACCACACCCTTGCTGCGCGACAATTCGCGCTGCGCAAAGCCAGCCAGCAAGCGGATCCTGTCCCCGGAAAGAAGGGATAGCTTCATTTTTCAGCGGCCTCCGGGACATCGGCGCAGATCGTGTTCAAGCAAGGCTCCTGCCAGCAGCCTTCCTGTTCCTTAGTGCCATTGTGCCGCTGTGTCGACGCTGCATTGCCAACCGCGTCGTGGCCAGAATATGGCCCGGCAGTAATACGGCCTGACGCACGGGGAACAGCCAGAAGGCGCTCTGCCGCGGCGGCGGTTAGCTCAGGAACACATAAAAATCCCGTTAGAGAGCAATAACTTGCGTGCTCGAGGCCAATAACTGCGTATAGGGCAGAGCCATTCGACCTTACCCAAAAATAAGGCATTGCTGAGGTGAACGCAAACGCCCCGGACGAGGGTCCGGGGCGTTTGCGCAAGCCGTTGGCATGGCCTGTGAGCGACCTGAGAGATAGGTGACGGAACGTACCGGACACATGGGTCACACTTTTGGCTTTGGGCTGGAGGTGGAGATGCCGTGGAAGGAGTGTTCGGTAATGGATGAGCGTGTTCGGTTTGTCGGCCGTCTTCTGGATGGCGAGAGCATGAGCGAGGTCTGCCGCCAGTTCGGCATCTCGCGCAAGACCGGCTACAAGATATGGGGCCGCTACAGGCAAGAGGGTCTGGAGGCGCTGTGCGACCGCTCGCGCCGCCCGGTGCGCTACGCCAACCAGCTGCCTGACCAGATCGAGCGGCTGATCGTGGAAGCCAAGCGCGAGAAGCCTCACTGGGGCGCCAGGAAGATCCGCGAGTTGCTGGTGCGCAAGCTGGCCGGTGATGTGCGCATCCCGGCCAGGAGCACCGTCCATGCGGTGCTTGACCGGCACGGCCTGGTCAGCCGGTCGCGCAAGCGGCGCACGGCCAACAAGGCCGTGGGCACGGCGCTGTCGCAGGCCTTTGAGCCCAACGATCTGTGGTGCGCCGACTTCAAGGGTGAGTTCAAGCTGGGCGACGGGCGCTATTGTTACCCCCTGACCGTCACCGACCAGGCCTCGCGCATGATCCTGGTTTGCGAAGCCCTTGAGAGTACCAAGGAGCGGCCCGTCATCGAGACCTTCGTGAGCGTGTTCAGGGAGCGCGGCCTGCCAGCCGCCATCAGAAGCGATAACGGCCTGCCCTTCGCCAGCCCCAACGGGCTCTACAACCTGTCGCGGCTGTCCGTGCTCTGGCTCAGGCTCGGCATCGCCATCGAGCGCATCAGGCCCGGCCATCCCCAGCAGAACGGCCGCCACGAGCGCATGCACCGGACCCTGAAGCAGGAAACTGCCCGCCCGCCGGGCATGAACGCCCTTCAGCAGCAGGCCCGGTTCGACGCATTCGTCAGCGAGTTCAATACAGAACGCCCGCACGAAGCCATCGCCATGAAGACGCCGGGCGAACTCTACACGCCCGCCTCAAGGCCATGGCAGGGACTGCAGGAGATCGACTACCCCCTCCACGACAAGGACATTCTGGTCACCGCATGCGGGCGCATCTGCATGCACCGCAAGAAGATCAACATCTCAACCGTGCTCGCCGGCCAGAAACTCGGAATCAAGGAAGTCGACGACGGCATCTGGCTCGTCAGCTTCATGACCTACGATCTGGGATATATCGACCTGGAACAGAAAACCCTGCAGACTATCGACAACCCGTTCGGCACGCGGGTGTCACCCATGTCTTAGGTACAATCCGTTACCTATGTCTCCGGGTCGTACACTGCAGTTTTTGGGTGCGGGGGCAGGATTTGAACCTGCGACCTTCAGGTTATGAGACTAAACGTGCGCATGCTATCCTGTTGTTTCTATTATTTTTCTTAGCCCATTATGGAAAAGTGTGTAAGAAAGTGTGTAAGACTATACCCACTTTCGCCCCCTGATTCGCGCCTTATAACACAGGGCTTTTCAGCGATTTTAGGCGAATGCCCGTTTCAGGTTTTGAATTATGGGAACCGAAAAAAGGCTTGGGTGCGGGGGTCGGATTTGAACCGACGACCTACAGGTTATGAGCCTGTCGAGCTACCGGGCTGCTCCACCCCGCATAAGCTCGCAAAGCTATATCCACCAAGGCTTTCGGACGCAACTCCTCATGTCATCTAATCGTCAGATAACGATGCCGGTGCCGCCTTTCCCAAAGCTTAATCGATAGCCGAATTCGTGACGGGATGCCCTCCCCTGGCCTTCCCGCCTTCGACGCCTTTTCAATTGAGCAAGCTGGCTCCAATCAGCTCAACCACGCAACGACCGCACGCGGTCGTCCTTCTCTAGCGTTTCGGTCCGAGAACAAACGGATGCATGGCGAGCCAGCCATTGGAGCGGATCGCCTTCCCATCAAAGGCCTCGATTGGCGGGGCCGGACAAACAAGGGAGGGTATCATGCCATCATATATCGACACTCAATCGCTCTACGCACTGGACGAAGCCGAGCTGCGAGCTCTTTACGAAATCATCTACGCGGAGATGCTGGCGATGCCTGAGGGCTCGCCAGCCAGATCAGATGCCCATGCGCTTCTGAACCGTATCCGCAACATGATTTTTGCCAAGCGCCGGACGCGTCACTTCTCGCCCAGCCTTTAGGCTGGGCACAGTTGTTGCGCCTAAAAATCGATCTCTACGAGCTGCGCGATGGTGTTGCTGATCGGGGTATGCAGGTCGATCTCTTGTCCACATGAATCGAGCGTGAGGACTAAGGCATAGCGAGCTCTGCGCTCGCATATCGCTGGATTAGTGCGCTCCTTCCACCAACCGGATATCGGCTTCACACAAAGAACGTTGCGAGCCGCGAGGTGGGCTCCAGTGCCTTTCCAAACATCGCAATGAAGAGAACCGGCGGAGATGCTGTTGGGGCCAAACAACCACTGCCCGGACTCGCCTGACTTCGGAACAGACTCGATGCCTGTTCGCTCCGATTTGTTGATCCTCCATTTGAACTGCCCGACCGTCTCGCTTGAACGCTTAAGATCGAACCGAAGGCCAAACGACTGGTAATTGGATGGATCAATAGCAGCCGACTTACCCGGATTGGGTTCAACAAAATATGAAAGCGCGATTTTGAGCGAAAACTCTTTATCGTAATACTCCTCGCTCTCCAGGATCGCTGATGGCCAAGGAAGGTCGAAATAATGGCATTCCTTCATCAGCCGACCTTTTTCGTGTTTCTCGAAAGGCTGGATTTCCCGTTGAGCGATGAGTGCTAAGTTGTTGGCCGCAGATGCTCGCGCACGTTCAAACGATGGAACACCGTAGCCAAACTTTCGAAGTAGTGCCTTGTGGTCTGATAAACGGTTGGAGCTTCCAAGCTCAGCAAGCATCGCAGGCGTCCACTCGGCGCTATGCACCATCAATGCCCTCAATGTCTCGGGCCATAAATCCGAATGCTCTGCGCTAAGGCGGGCAGCAAATCTCGCGGCTTGGGCGGTGGCGGCACTCGTTGCAGCAAACGTTTCTAGCGGCCTCTGATCGACATCAGCGCCGGTCGTCAGTAGCTCTAACGAGTCGCAATTGATAATTTCTCTTCCGCTGTCGGAAATAACGCGATTGCCAGCTTCAAACACGATCTCCGGCTTAATTGGCGTCTTGCTTGAGTTCCAGCCGAGCGAGGTTCTTGAGAAGGGGCTAACCTCGCCCACCGCTGCGTAAGCGCGGTGATTGGCGAAATAAGTTTCAGTGGGATCGATAACGGTTTTCTCGGTATATCCGCCAACGGTGATCGCATTCCATGCCTGAGCAGGGTCTTCGATAGGGAACTGACTGATGTCATCCAGCGCTGCTGGATCCATCGTCCGAATGTTCCCGGCTGATACAAAGACCAACCGCCGAGGGCGGTCTGCCTCATCCCCTGCAAGGCCGCCGTAAGCTGCGCGATCAATGCAGGCACTCCAGGTCGTGTTCCTGTCGCCGGAGCGGTCTTCATTGGTGATTGCGAGGGAGAAAACCCGGCTGTGCTCCGGATTCGCTGCTTCGGCAGTCGCTATTCCGTCGAGTGTGATAACGCCGTAACGGCTAGGTTCGTTTGGCGGGAAGCCGCCATCGGGAATAATCCTCACACTTTCCAGCCGGTGGCTTAACTCAATCTCCCTCTGATCTTGTAGAGCTGGGAACAAGTCGCCAAACAATGCCAAACCGGCCATGCCCGTTCCATGTGGCGCGTCAGCCAGATTGTCGGTGGTGTTCCACTCTGGCCGGACAGTCAACAATGAGGCTGCATCCAGCGCCGGTTCAATGAGGGGGTGCGCTCGATTTACGCCAGTGTCTAGCAGGCAAACGCGCGGCACATCAGTGCCTGGCCAAGTCACCCGTTCAGCGAGGTTCTCAACCCATTCGCGTTGTCGTTCGCGCTCATCCTCAACAAAAAATGCCGGCGTGTCAGAACCGCGCCGTAGTTCTTGGATGCCAGAGGAGATAATGGTGGCCAGTTCCATATCCACGCGGCGCGCGAAGACAGGGAGCACCATAGCCTCAGGAAACTGGAGCCATTGGTGATCGTCGGCAACAAAACAGTTCAAGCGCTGGAAGATTTGAGCGACTTCGCCGACGCGTTCTGGAGCACACCAAACTTCCCACCATAATTGGTCGTTTGCTGCGCGTGGCAATGCAGCGGGATCATCTGTCCAGAAATCTTCTAAGCGCGCCAAACGAATGGAATTGATTGGTGCCACAAAATCGCTCTTTGGCGGCTTTTGACCCTTTTCCGTGAGATCGCCGGTTGCGTACTCCTCGAAAATTTCCTCAACCGCTTGAACGCTTGCGTGGGGGATAAAGACAACAACCCGAACTGTGCCAGTCTCAGGATCAATCCGCACAGCGCCGATATGCATCCGGTTCGATTTACGCTCCATGATTGTCGGCTTGCTACCGGGATGGAGTGTCACCTCGTAAAATGCACCAGACGTCCGTTGCTCCTCACCTTGAATTTCGACGGATTGAGGTGCCTGGCGAAAAGCTGCTTGAATTTGCTGTCTGAGGAAACGCCCGTGTTCTTCTCGCGCAGGGGGCGTTGCACCACCAGCCATGCGCCGATCTGGCCGGGAGTAAACATTCACAGAAACATTATTGGATAGATCGATGTGCGGGCGGTCAAAATCCTGAGGCATTCAATTCTCTTACCTTGATTCAGGGTTTTTGAACGCCTCCTGCATAGAGCGTCGTTCAGATAAGCGACGCAGAAGCTGATCCGTGGTGATCGTGTCACGCTCATCAAGAATGGCAGACTTGACCGCATCCTCAGCAGCTTTGGAAAGCTCGGCCTGGCTAAGGCCTTGGGCGGCTTCAAGTACTTTTGTCCAAGACAGGCGGCCATGCTTTAACGGCCTCATGCCAGCCAAAAGAACGCGCTTAACCTCCTCATCCGAAGGCAATTGGAATGAGAGGATCGTATCAAAGCGCCGGATTAACGCGCGGTCGAGCAGTTCAGGGTGGTTGGTTGCGCCAACGATCAAGCTGTCAGTGACGCTTTCCTCTTCCATATATTGGAGAAAGGAATTCAAGACGCGCCGCATCTCGGCAACATCATTCGTGGCATTGCGCTTTCCGCCAACTGCGTCGAATTCATCAAAAAGGTACACGCCGCGCCGTTTCTGGGTTTCGTCGAATACCAGCCGCAATTTTGCGGCTGTTTCGCCCATGAAACGCGTAATGAGTGCCTCAAGCCGGATCACGAATAGCGGTAATTTTAGCTGACCGGCCAGCGCTTCGGCCGTCATTGTTTTTCCAGAGCCAGGAGGGCCGACAAACAAGACACGTCGAGCCGGACGCTTGCCGTGCTCGCGAAGCCAATCCCTTTTGGCTTGCTCCTTGACCACATCGTCAAGGCGAAGGCGGAGCTGAGCATCTAGAACGACATCCTTCAGGATATAGCGTGGCTCTTTGAGCTCAATTAGGCCTTCAAGATCACCGCGAGGCTGAGCGAATTGAATGGGGACAGGCGCACCCAGACGGGAACGTGCGGCGTCAACGGCTTTTCTAAGCGCATCCGCAGATGTTCGGCGGCCTTGCCTAGCTTCGGACGCAGCAATTTGCAGAGCAATTGAGTAAAATTGCTCGTCATCCCCCTCAGCTTTGCTATTCAGCATCGCTAGTATATGTTTAGAATTAGACATTTATTCACACTTTATTATCTTTTTATAATTGTACCTCGCCATGAATTGAGAAGAGGTTAACGGAATCATAACAAGTTTCCATTCCGTTCGCCAGAGGTTTCGCAGTTCGTGATGAACCCGCACCTCAACGGCCTCAGGCTCGAAGACTGCTTGCAGGGCTTTGTCCGCGCTAGGTGTCCAAGCCCATAACTCACTCGGACTTTTTACCGGACATGATGCCAGCCGAGGGCCTAGCGCCAAATTTATCAAGTCTATGATATATATAGCGATATTAGCGATTCAAAAGCGGACATAGAAGCGGACATGAAAGCGGCAGAATATCGGGGTGAAGGCCCAGCTGAGTCCAAGGGGTAATCCGCAGAGACAACTATGGCTCGCGCCTCGCGCCCTCTTACTGAGTTGCCCTTGTTATCCTTGTCCGCATGGCGTCACCAATCGGCTCAACAATTTCGGCTGGGAAGTTTTCTGGCATAGCTTTGATGGCACGCTCCAATGCGGCATCCGAGTGTTTGGCCAAATTGGCGAAGACCTCTTCCACCTTTTCCTCCGCTACGCCTGCGGCCTTGGCATTCTGCAAAAAATGGCGCGGGGTGATTTTGTCGAAGCGATAATAGCGATTGTCGCCTACAGCCATAGCGAGGCGAAACTCCTTCCGCTGAAGCTGCTTAGCCGCATAGTTCGGCTGCGTGGACATGATGTCGTAGAGCGGGGTCATGCGGTAACGACCACCTGGCGTAAGGAAGAGACTGAAATTCTTGGCGTGGCCGTCGGGCGCGCCAATCAGCCAGAAGACGATTTGTGCTTTAAGGAAGGCCAAGCGATCTTCGTCGGCGTAGTCACTCCCGTTGAGAAGGTTGAGGCATTCTCGAATGCCTGGACCGCCATCACTATTGTATTTGATGGTCGGCGGCACAGAGAGGGCCTGACAGAAGTCCTCCTGCGGCACGCGAAGCAAGCGGCCGTCACTGGCTTTCAACCGGTCGAACCGCTCAACCGCTAGAACACGCACCTTGTCAAAGGTGAGAATCTGGCTCTGTGCGACCTCTAAACCCAATTCCCGACACAGCGTGAGACAGAAATGCTCGTTTTCAACGCTGAGGGTCATATCGAGCCCGTTGGGCAGCTTACCGAGTTCCGGTTTCAGGATATGGGTGGTCGGTGTCGCGCCCTTTGGCAGACCCCAGCCATTATCCCAGAAAAGCGCGGTTTTCTCCTGCGCACCAGCAATCGAGATACGAAACTCGCGTTCACCATCGGGCCGAATGCCCAAAGGAGATGTGGCGAGGTTGCGAATAATGTCCGCAATATCTGCATCGCTGAGCGGCGTATATTCAGGTGCGGCTGGAGGCGCGATGTCCCCACCATCAGGCACAAATTGTAATGCGCCAACGCAGTCGCGGCCAATCTTGTTGAGTAGGCTGAAGGCATCGGTTCCTTCTGCCCCGACTTTCTCGGCGACCTTGCGCCGGATTTGGTCATTGTCAGGAAGAAGGTTATCAAAGAAAGCTGAAACCTCGGCACCCGAATAGCGCTCTTCCCGCAGCGGTAGCGAAAGCGAAACCGGAATAGCGCGCCGCTCGTCTGCGAGCCACTCCTTGCCATAGGCAAACGAAATGGCTCCATTGGCAGCGCGATCAAGAACGCCAACATGCCGCCCGTTGAGGGCGACCGAAAGGCGAGCACTCTTACGCGCGCGCGCCATTAGAAGATATCCTCAATGTCGCTGTGAGACCCTTTGGTGCGCGGCTGAATGACGGCCTCGAGGTCCAAGGCGCGCAGCAAGTCCATTACGGTGCTGAGCTTGACGGTTTCGAGGCCGTTTTCCACCTGAGAAACCGTGCCCTGCCGCACCCCGGCGCGCTTGGCCAGATCGGTCTGGGTAAGATTGCTCGCACGGCGAAAACGCCGCAATGCGACGCCCAATTGCTTCGGTGATCTGACGAGTTCCGCCATGGTATAATCCCCAATTGTTTTGAGCATTATACGTCACAGCGTATATTTCGTCAATATGCGTTATAGCGTATAAATTGGATTTATCGCCTAGAGCGTATAACTACGCGCCACAGCTAACTGGCTGACCAGATCGCTTTCAATCAAAACCCGCGCAGGGATTGAAGATGTGCCTCAATGGCTGTTCGCACCTGGGCGCTCATCGGCAGATGGGCTTTTTCCTGTGCCCAGACCTCATGAAAGCGCGCGGCGGTTTCTGTGGCCGTGTCGAGGATGAGCTTCTCTGGCAGTTCGGCCTTTGCGGCCAAATGAGCCAGCTCGTCCTTGCCAAATTCGTCAAAGCGTTTGGTGCGGCTGAATTTGAGCGCGAAACTCTCATCGCGGATATAGGGGATCGTTGACACGAAATCATAGGCGGGGGCGAGAGCCGCCCTCTTCTGATCGGGATAGATCAGCGACCAGTTTTTAATGTGCATGTCGGCATTACCGATCAGCACATTGAAGGTCAGGCGGCGAATAAACTCGGCCACATCCGCATTGCCCGCCTCAATCCCGATCACGCGCGCGATCTGCCGGATGGAGGCGCGCTTGTATTTCTCTTCTGGGTAAACGCCGAATATCTGCGCGAAATCCTCGATATGAACACGCGCGCCGTCAGCGCCCCGATCAAAGCGGGCAATGGCGAATGCCTTTCCTTTCAGGCGGCTATCACCAAGGCCAATACCGTCCGGCAAATTCCCGATATCAGCAAGATTCACCAGCTCGATGGGGGGCACGTCGATACCGATCAGCCCTGCCAACGTCATCATGGAAAACTCGTTTTCGGGCACGCCCTCAAACTCGCGTGAAGGCAGTTTGACGATCCAGTCACCGCCAAGCCCGCGCGCCGGTATGGTCAGCCCACCGCGCGCCTCCAAAAGGGCAGAGAATTTGAGTTGAACCCCTGCCAGCGAAAAACCGAAAGGCTGTGCGGCAGCCCCCGCCGTCACATCGGCGGGCTGATCCTCAACGCGAACAGGATCACCAATGGCTGGGGCGATACTGATTGCGCCGGGCAGATCAGCACCAAGAGCTTCAAGGAGCGCAAATTCGCGCACCGGATTGACGTTGGCGCGTTCGGCCAGATAGGCGCGCAAATGCCCTTCGGGCAGGAGATTCGAGAAGAAGGGAAGCGCCCGCGTCTGGGTCACCGGAAACTCGGTGGCCAATGCGCCATATTCATCCTTGAAGCCAAGGCTCAATGTCGCTCGCTCAGCGTCCTCAATATAAGCCTCATCGAAGGCAAAGAGGATCCGGTCACCGCCCAGATGGGTCAATGTACCGATCTGCTTGCCATGCAGGCTGACGCTGAGGATTGAGGGGAGTGTGCGAGCCTTAGTCATCATCGTCCCCCTCTAGCTGATAGGCGGACTTGGCACTCCACATCACATTGCGTGGCTGGTCACCGTTCTTGGCTGGCTTTTCTACCGAGCGAATGAGCGCCTGCACCGCAGGCAAGGCCTGTTTGGGCACAAGCTCTAGCTCTAGTTCCAACGTGCGTGAAATCGCAACAAGGCTCGAGAGGCGGATATCCACCGCGCCGCTCTCGATCTTCGAGATGTGGCTTTGAGGAACGCCTGTTAATTGAGCCAACGCCCTCTGGCTAAGCCCCTTATCCTCACGCGCTTGCTTCAAGCGCCCAGCGATTTTTTCCAGTAGATACGACATTTTGATCTGCTTTCTCATATCAGTTGATCGATATGATACGTTAAAGCATATCACATAAGCCGCCCGCCATCAAGAATTATATGTTTTTATGTATCATTCCCAGATATAGATATGCTATTGCATATCGTTTAGCCGCGCCCCTGTAACGACAAGTGAACCGACCCGACGGCAAGGCCGTCGGAGAGCCAATAAAAATCCAAAACCGCCTGACGATAACGTCGTTTCTGCACAATAACATCAGCATTGTTACTGTGCATTTAATTGTTAATTTTATGAATTTGGCAAAAAATCACCGATCACTTGGCTTCTGGAATTGCGGGAAGCGCCTCCCCGTTGAGCTGTGATTGCACGAGTTCAGCGATGAAGCGGCTGAAGGGTTCGATATTCTCATGCACGCTGGCTTGTTCTAGCGCTGCCATATACTCATTGCGGCGGCCGACAGGGATGACAGTCCAAGGGTAGCCGCCCCCCGCCAGCATGACATTCATCAAGAACCGCCCCATGCGACCGTTTCCGTCCATGTAAGGGTGGATATAGACGAAGATAAAATGGCCAAGCACGACGCGCACGGCTGGGCTGTCCTCGGCGCTTAAGAGCTCAAAAAAGACTGCCATGGCATCGGAGACCGCGCGCGGGGCGAGCGGCGTATGCATGGAGTTGCGGATAAAGACCCGCTCGCTCCGATAACCGGCCAGGTCAGCCGCCTCGATAATGCCAGCCGTGACACTAGGCCCGAAAAGTTCTCGGTACCATTGACTATGGTCTGCCTCCACAACATCGCCGGGTGTCGCATTAGTGAGAACGGCGCGCACGCTTTTTTTGACCGCTTCGAAGGCTTGCCAATAGCCGCGAGCGGCAAGGGCATCTTGATGCTCTCGGTCTTTGGCGATGGCGTCGGGATTCCAATCACCTGATCTGACGCGTTCGATCAGGTCGGGGCTTACACGGTATCCCTCAATGGAAAGTGAGTGATAGGCATCTGTGATGAAGGCATCTTCAACACGTTCAAGATAGGCCTCGACATCATTGGGTGTGCCAGGGCTATCTGGAAAAAGATCAACTATTGGGCTGCGTAGCTTCTGCCATAACAGCCTGATGCGGGTAGCCGCAGGAGAGACTTCCCGTCTTGGAATGTCGAAATCGAGCCGTGAGATGAAGGGATCTGTTTCGCGGACGGCGTAGCCAGCCTTCTCCATGGTGGCGATGATGTCATCGGCGAGGCGTCCACGGCCGATATTTCGGAGTGCTCCGGCGAGCCGTCCTGCGATCACGCTGTGACCACCAGCCAGCAGACGCGAAAGAATTTCTGATGAATCGCGTATCTGAGCGAGGGCAATGCGCAGGTCAGTCGCACGCTGTTCAAACACGGCAGGAGAAGCCGCAACAAGTGCCGCTGGCAAGGAGTAGAAGCGGATACCGTTTTCGGTTTCGATATCGGAGGCGGGTGGCAGCGCAACCCGCATATCATAGAGGGAAGTCTGATGCATAAGTTCGGTGGGGTTATTGCCTCCGCCGGGCGCGCGGATCACCAGTTGCTGAGGCACCGTCCAATTGCCTGCATGAAGCAGGAGCGAACTCTCTGGTGTCAGACACCAGTCATTCTTAAATCGGTCTGTTAGATAGCGAGCAACAAATTCCCAGAAGGTTGCATACCAAGCGGTCGTGTCGCCTGGGCGATCATTCGGACTCGCGGCGATATACCAGCCGCGCATCACTTCGATCAGAAAACCATTCGCGACGAGGCGCTCCCTGTGCGTGCGAGAGAGATCGGCTGAACGCACCACCATGCCTTGACGGTCTTGAAGCGCCTTGAGGGCTTCAAGGGAGCTGGCTAGTTTTTCCTGTGGCGTCGCCATATCGATATACCTGTTTTCGGGTTTCAGGGCGCACGCATTTTCGGACTTAGCGCCGCGCCTAATTTCGTATTTAATGTTGTATCATTTTTCGGTTTTAATGTCACGAAAAATTCAATATGTTGTTTTAATGTATTTTTTCTGGCAACTTGGCCTTTAGAGCTGAGGCCTGCTCGGCCTGAATCGTGCCGCAGAGTGCAACAGCCTGCCCCGCCACAAAGAACTGCTCCAAGAGCTTAATGAGCGTCAGGCACAACAGCGTCAGGATCAGGAGCGATAGATGATATGGCGCAGATGATCGCTTAGAGCGATGCCTAGCGCTAAACTATTGATTTATATAGCCATGCCCCTGCGAAATTATAAAAAACTTACCTGCGAAATTACAAAAGTTTTCCCGCGAAATTATAAAAAACATCTCCGCGAAATTACACATTTAACGCTAAAACAGCGAAAAAAGGCGGCCTCAGGCCGCCTTGGTAACGCTTTGAAGCTTCTCCAAAAATTCGCCCGCTTTCGCGGCTTGCGCGGCGGCGGTGAAGATAGCGCGGTTGTCGGCTTTGAGCACTTTGAGCCAATGATCGATATAGGCGGCGTGATCGGGACGCGGCGTTAGCGCGATCCCCAGATCAGCACACAGGAATGCCGCTCCCAGCTCGGCCACAAGCTCTTCCATCGCATAGGCCTCATCGCCGAACCGTTCTCCAAACTGGCGATCACAGCGCTTGGCATGGCCTGTCCAATGGGTCAGCTCATGCAGGAGCGTCGAGTAATAGCACTCGGTCGCAGAACTTGTCGGCGTGCCCAAGAAACGAGACGGTTCGGGCATCTGGATGCTGTCGGATGACGGGCGGTAATAAGCGCGATCTCCGCCATGGGAGATCTTCGCGCCGGTCGAGCGGATAAAGGCATCGGCTTGGTCAATCGCTTCGACGGGATTGATGGCCACGGGCGGTTCGGGACGTTCATAGCCGTCCACCTGGTCGGCATTGAAGACGTAGGAGGCACGGGCAAAGCGGCGCTTGCCATCGGTGGTCTCACCGGTCTCGGTATCAACGTCTTCAGCGTCATATTCCTTGTAGAATATGACGAGTGAGGCTTTCTCGCCCTTGCGAACCTGAGCACCCTTGGCTTGCCACTGGCGATAGGTGCCCCACAGGCCGGTTGAGAATCCGCGCACTTCGGCGGCGACCCAGAGCGAGAGAACATTGATGCCGCGATAGGCGTTGCCGGTATCGGCATTCAGGGGACGGTTGAGCCCCTCGCCGGTGCGGTGCCAGGGCATTTGCCAATCGCCAGCGCCTTGCTCGATGGCTTCGATAATCTGGTTGGTGATCTGGGTGTGAATATCCGGCCGCGTGCTCGCGGATTTGCGTGATGGTCTGGCCATATCGGTCTCTCCTCTTTTGTGGTTTCGGGACAAACCGCGGCTCGCACCTGCGAACCTGCCAGCGGGCTGTCCGTTGACTGTTGGGAGAGAGGCGGGCGACACGGCGGGCGCACTGGCGAAGCCTTCACAAGAAGGCGAAGCGCCGCAGCGAAGCGCAGGACGCGATGGGTGGGGGAGTTTGTTGAGGCGCGAGGAAGACGCAAAGCGTCGGGGAAGAAACTGCCCTGCCCCGCGTTGCCGCCCTTGGCCGGACGGCTGCCTTAAACAGGCAAGGATCAGGACAGACCGCGACAGGCGGGACGCAATTCGACTGTCTTGGGCTTACACCAGCAAATGGGGGGGAATGGCCGAGTGGTCAGGCACCGATCAATAGAGCGGACGTTGCAAACATCAGACACGCCACCTAGTCTGACGCCATGGTTGATAATGGATCAGATTCGCAAGCGATGCCTGAACCCAAGGGGAGTATCATGCCGTTGGAACCTGTGAGCGCTCTTTCTATCATTGCATCAGCTATCAGCATTGCGGCGTCGATTAAGCAGATTATGAGCGACAGTCGTGTGGATTTCACACAGGCTCTTAGGATTTTCGGAAAGAAAGCGACACCTAAACAAAACGCGCTTTTGCAAGACGCCAAATTTCGCGACTCTATTTCTGGGCTGTTGGTAATTTCACCAAAACTACTTAAGCAACTCGAAGAAGAGGCCAAGGCTTGCGAAGATTCTTATATCAAAGACAGAAGAAAATCAAAAACCAATCTCGATAAAGAAAAAGCCGAACTGCGCGCAACACAATGTATTTGCAACACGCTACGCGCCATTATGAGACACAACGACGGAAACCTTCCATCGGATGAATTTGCAGGATATTGGAAATCTTACAATTGTGAATTATAATTTATACTTTTTATAGCATTTAGAAGCGTGACCTTTTTTCCCTAATTTTATTTCACGCCCCACATTCAAGGTCAACAAATCCTCTATAGAATTTCCAGTTCTTGTTATTCTTTTACCATTTTTATCACATCCGACGCTCCACCGGCCATAGCCATAAATAGTAACCACGTAGTGGTCAATGTTATTCCCAGTTTTACCTGACCCTGGTAACAACCAATTGAATGTCAATATCGGCTCTGGGTTCGTCGTTATTCCGCCAGATATCCAAGGCTCCGAACAATCCGCAGGCAGGCTGCGTAAAAACCGCGTGGCGTCATCAATTCCGGACAAAGCACGAGGGTCTTGAGGATCACGTTCTGTAACAGAGGCTCCCATAATTAAAAAAGCTCTATCTTTAATAAAATCAATTTGCGTCTGTAAATTTTTATTACTCATATTATATTGATTAACAAATTATTTTTTACTTATGAAGGCAAATATAGATGCTTAATTCTCCGCTTTAAGAATTGGCGATTAGATTGCCTAGCGGCCAGGGTTGCCACGATTGCGCTCATTCTGGCGTTCGATCTCACGCTCGCGTTCGCGCTCGCGCTCTTCTTTAAGGCTCTGTTGGCGCTGCTGGTCACGCTCAAGGGATTGCTGGCGCATCAGGGCGATTTGCCGGTCGGCAAAATGACGGGTTTGTTCGTCGCGCATGAGGCGGCGCGCATCGGCGATGGTCTTTTTCTCATCCCATGACAGAGCGTTCCAATCGTCATTGGACAGGCCGCGCGCAGCCTGCTGAAGCTGGCGCTGGGCGATCAGCCGTTCGGGGCTGGGTGTTTTTTCCAGATCGGTGCGCCGCTCGGCGAGTTGGCGCAGTCGCTGCTTGGCTTGTTCGACCTTCGGCTTTTGCCGCGCCAGCTTGCGGCGCAGATATTCGCCCTTGCGGGCTTTCTCCGCGAGAATGGGCAGAGAGAGCAACGCCTCTTTGCGCTCGGCGCTCTTCCACAAAATGGCGATACGCCGTCCTCGTAACGCGCCAAAATGGGCAGGCTTGCGCATCATCTCGCGCGCGATCTGCGCGGGGGATTTCTTGCCCTCGGCACAGCGCTTCTTGAACAGCGCCTTGGCCTGTTCGGGGTTTTTGAACACGCTGGCGAACCCGCCTTCGACGGCCATATCGAGCCTGTCGAGATGTTGGGAGCGCTTGTCATGGGCGTAGATCGTCCGGCGTTCCTTGGCGATCTCATGACGAATGGCGTTCAACTCGCCATGGCTTTGATCGGCACGCTTGAGAGCTTTCATCGCCTGTTTGAGGGCGGCTTTATCCGGCTTGGCCTCGCCGAGGGATTTGATCAGCTCGGGACGTTCGATCAGAACGTCCAGCTCTGCGCGCCTTTCTTCGAGCTGGCTTCGCTCGGCGTTGCGCCGCCGCTTTTCTTCGTTGGCATTGGCTGCGTCCAGGACAACGCCTTCTCGGATCATTGAGGTGACGTCGGGGCCTTCATGCTGGGTAGGCTCCCGATCCTGACCCTGAGCTTCCAGTGTCCGGTGATCGACGCGCTCAGGACGGCCAGCCCGATCAAGGGCGGCGTTACAATGATCCGCCCATGATGACCGCCAGTGGTCGAGAAGGCTCCGATCATTCCATTCACGGGCTTTACGGGTAAAGCCTTCGGAACCGACCTCACGTAAGGTCAGCATGGCATGGGCATGGTGGTTGCGCTGGTCGCCATCGCGATCAGGCAGATGGATTGCAAAATCGGCCACCATGCCGCGTGAGACGCATTCCTTTTCGAGGAATTCCCGCACGAGCTGTTCGCGCTGGCTATCGGTCAGCTCGTGCGGCAACGCCATGGTGATCTCGCGCGCTGTCTGCGAGTTCACCCGCGTCTCACGGGCCTCGACCGCGTTCCACAATTCTTCGCGGTCGCGGCACCAGTCAGGGGCGTGTTCGGGGGCGATGATCTCACTATGGAGCACCCCGCCTTTTCGGGAATAGTCATGCGTCGTGCCGGTGCGCTCATCATTGAGCGCCTCGCCGGCGCGATAGGCAGCCGCCGCGACAGAGCTGCGCCCTGCCGAGCGTTTTATGACCGATACCCGAAAAGAATATATCGCCACGCCACCCCCTGACTGGTCGGGTCGCCGTGAAGAGCTTCAGCTTGAAACAAGACCCGAGGAAGCCCTCTCGGCGACTGAGAGACGCACACAAACCGAAACGGTTTGTATAAGTGCGCCATTACCTACTTTTATGGAAATTATAGCACAGATCGGGTACAATAGTGGTTAAGAGCTAGGCGGAGCCGGATTTACAAGGAGGTACCCATGAAAATCGGTGGCTTCGGTGATGGACGGATTCGACGTTTGATCGAAGAGAGAGCCCGCATCGATGCGCAGATTTCACGGCATACTTCCCGGCAATGGGAGACGAGGCGAAAGCGCGAGTTACGGCGCTTCCTCGTCGCTGGCGAGGTCGTGCTCAGGCACGCCGCCCGCGATGAAGCCTTCGCCAAGACTCTCTTCAATCTGCTGAGTGAGGTGCTCAAAGGGCGCGACCGTGCGCTGTTCGAGCTGAATAGCGATGTGCGTAATGCCTTCGCTTCTGCCTCGGCGGATTACCGTGACGAGAGTCCGGACGGGTAGGCAGTGACCGTTTAAAGCGCATACATATGTATGCGCTCAGACCGCGCCACGCGGCGCGGCGGGGGCGTTCGTGTTGCCATCCGAACCGCAAACCCCGCACAGGCTCATACAATGTTATGTGCCGACCCACCCGAGCCGTTGCTCCGTGGGGCTTTCCGGACGCTCAAACCGCAAGCGGCTTTCACGTCCGGAAAAAACGCGCCGTGATCTGCATCACAGCGCGTCGAACAGCGAGGGCTGTTCGAATTCGGTCTGGATCTTCAGCCAGTGAGGCGCGTAGGCCTCGCGCTTGATCCAGGCCAGAATGTAGGCCTCCGGCCCGCCAGCTTCTTCGATGATGGACGGGTGAATGAAGTGCGAGCGATAGCCGGTCTCGGTGATCGGGATCGGCGCGCTCTCGGGCGCAACAGTCCGTATTTCGAGATGGCCGACCTGATACTCGCTATCGACATATTTCTGACGGTTCAGCCAATCGGGCTCATAGCGCACCTCGATACGGCGACCTTCCCATTCGATAATATGGGTCTCGACGTGACGGGGGCTCATGCGAGCCTCCCGTCGTGATCGGCGAGTTGCATCTCGTCGGTGATGCTCACGAAGAGCGGGCGGATGATGACCTCGCCGTCGGTTTCTTCGACGACTGCGATGGCGGAGGCTGGTTCTCCGTTCACAAAGCAGGAGACAAGGGCGAAGTTTGCGAAGGCTCCGGAAAGCAGCGCGTTGAACGCGCTGCGATGCTCGAAGCGAATATTGGTCGAGCGGCTCATTTGCGGCCTCCTTTCGAAGAGGATTTCGCGGGAGCGGAAGCGGATACTTCCTTGGGCTCGATCAGGCGCATCACGATGCGGCCGGAAACGGGCAAAGCCTCTAGCTGAAGGGTGAAGCCTTTGGCGTCCTTGTTGGACCAGGCGGCACCGATTTCTGTCCAGCGGGCAGTGTCGCCATCGCCTGAGACGGTGAAGAGCCTGTGGGTAGGCCGTGAAGGGTTGGATTGATCAGACATGTTTCTTCTCCTTTTGAGATTTGCCAGCGGACCATCCGCCGGCCTCATGGGGAAAAGAGCGACCAGGACTATCGGTCGGGGATCAAACGCCTTTAGCCCGCGCATGCGGGGGCGGAGCTGCACAGAGCAAACGGAGTGAGGAACGAGCGAAGCGATGCGGCGGAAGCGAGCCGCGTTGAAGCCCGACGGGACTGGTCGATAACCCCATGAACTGAGGCACGGCGACGTTACGCTCAGCAAAATCGGGAGGGGAAGGCTCGATCAAACTATGACCTAGGGCCCTCCGTTCAAAGTCAACGGCGAATCTGGAAATATGACTAGCTAGGGATAGGAGCCTCAGCGGTCGAAAACAATACCAAAAAGGACAATTAACATAATTTTTTCAAAGAGTTAATTTCCCTTCTGAGGCTTGCATTTTTGTTGACGGTCTGTAATTCTGTAATTTGGATATGAAAGGATTTTCGATGCCGAGTGACACGGAGGCAGCCCACACGAAGAATGATCTGATAGTTCGTGAAATCATTGAACTTGAGCGCAGCTATTTCTTTGAAAAGCGCAACGTGAAAACTGAACGCCAAAGAAAGCTACGCGAAACCATCGAACGCCATACAAAGATGGGGGCGGACTCGAATGATTCTTGATGAAATTAGACTGAAAGACTTCAGGTGTTTTTACGGCGAGACGTCTATTAGTTTTTCAGAAGACCCCGAGAAAAACGTCACAATAATTTACGCAGAGAACGGCGTTGGCAAAACAACACTCCTGAACGCCCTGCTTTGGTGCTTCTACGGAGAAACTACAGCGCGGTTTGAAAAACGCGAAGATATTCTCAATTACGACGCCAAGAAGGCGGGGCGCACAGTGGCTTCCGTAGAAGTTTTATTCGAACACAATGACAAGAACTACATCGCAAAACGATTTTCTAATATTAATGCATCCTCAGGCCGAGAATTCGTCGTGGCGCGGATTGATGATGGTAGCCATATTATGCTCGACTCGCCGGACACATTTATCAACACTGTGATCCCACGCGATATGGCATCGCATTTCCTGTTTGATGGCGAGCATGCGGAAGTCTTTCTTGGTGAGAACAATCGTGGTTCGATCAGAAGCGCAGTTCGTGATATTCTCGGCTGCTCACTTATTGAGACAGCTATAGAAGACCTTCAGGCTGTCTCAAATCAGTTCCGAAAGCAGATTCCTTCGACGGCGGCCACTAAGCGGATCGAAGATCTCAGTAGTAAACTTGACGATCTGACCACACAGATCGAGGCAGCTAAGACCAGCATAGCCGAGCTCGAACGCAAGCGCGAGCAGACTGATCAACAGATCAAAGACATTGATACAAAGCTTCGAAACACAAGCGCTGCTAAAGAGCTACAATCAAGCCGTGACCGCTTGAACGGCCAACTAGCCCGCGCACAGAAGCGCCAGAAAGAATATGCCGACGAAGTATATAAATGGCTAGGCGAGAATGGTCGCTTCATCGTCTCCAAGAGGATCGCCGAGGAAACGTTCACTTTCCTAGATGAAAAGCAGCACCGTGGCCGGATACCCTCACCTTACAACGAGGAGTTCGTCAAAGACATTCTAGAAGCTGAAGAGTGTATTTGCGGTGCAAAGCTGGAGCCGGGAAGTCGCGAGAGCAAGAAGGTAGCAAGCCTTCTTGAGAAAGCGGCGAACCAGGTCATGCGTGACCGTGTGTCCAAGGTACGGGCACGACTTGCAAGCTTGAAAGGGGAACGCGCCAAAGCGCCGGGACGCCTGACAAACGCCAAGCGCCGTCTCGCAGAAGCCAATGACGAGTTCTCAACGACCGAAGCGCAGCTCGCGGAGATAAGTGAAAAGCTCAAGGGTATAAATTTCGACGACATTGCCGAACGCGAACAGAGACGCGGCGAGCTGCGGGAAGAGCTGCGGGAAATTGATCGTAAGATCGGGTCCCTCAGCACCAACATTAGCGTGGCGGAACGCGAGCAAACAAAGATCGACCACGAGATCACCGAGCTCGCCAAGCAAGACAAGCAAACCGCCATCTACGGACGGCGTCGAAATCTCTGCGAGAAGATCAAGGGGGAGCTTGAAGTCCAGCTTGTCAGCGAAGAAGAGCAGGCCCGCAAAGTGCTGCGCTCGGGCATCCGTCGCATTCTTCAAGCCACGACGCGCAAGGCCTTGAATCTGCGCATGACGGACGACTATGTCATCAGCCTCGTGAACGCGGATGGTACAACCCTTCCAAAATCGAGCGGTGAAAACCAGCTGCTCGGCCTCGCCTTCACGGCCGCGCTGGTTGAGTTCGCAAAGCTACGCCAGAACGCCCAGGACTACCGACTGTTGCCTGGAACTGTCGCGCCACTTGTGCTCGACTTTCCCTTTGGCCAACTCGACGACGCCTACCGCGCGACCACTGCCGAATTCATCCCGAAGATGGCTCGACAGGTCGTACTACTCGTCTCGAAATCACAAGGGTACGAAGATGTACTGAATGCGGTCAGGGATCATCTTGGTGCAGAGTATCTGCTCGTCCGCCACAACAAGGAGCCGCAAGGCGACCGCAAGCCAGAAAGCCGGTATTTCAAGGGCAAGGAATTCAGGACCGCCATATTCGATGCAGAGTATGACGGGACCGAGATTGTGGAGATTACAGGCCCATGAGCAGTCGCGCCCCGAACATCAATAGAAGCAAAATTCATGAAGACATGGTCCAGCGGCTTGCCATGCAGAAGCTTCCTGGCACCGACCGGACGCTCTTTCCGACAATTCGGGAGCTGCTCTGTTTTGCCGCCCTGCTCGGTTACTCTGAGAACCGCCGCCTACCGCTCGACAAGGACAAGGGTGTCGAAGATGTCTCCTACCAGCAATTCGAGCGTGGCGATGCCGAAGACCTTATCTTCCTGATTGCTCTTGCGGAGACGAAAGACGCCGAAGTGCTTAAGGACGGGGAAGAAAGTCGTTGCGCAGAAATCTTCGAGGAATACGCCAATGGCGGCCTCCAGATCATCCGCGAGGCAATGCTACGCGGAGGCGGCGAGTATCCCGACCGCGATATACTGGAGCTGCTCAAAGACCGGGGATTTTTGAACATTGATGATCAGGAGCCTGATATCTCAGGGATCACCTTCGAATGCTGAGGGGGCTAACATACAAGGGCGTATACAAGTCCGATCAGGATCACATATTGGAAGATTTTTACTTCCCGACTCTCTCAGTTGCGACAAAATATGACCGGGCTGTCGGATTCTTCTCCGCATCGACGATCAGCTATGCTGCACAGGCGCTCTCGGTGTTCGTCAAGCGTGGCGGACAAATCAGACTGATCTTGGGCGCATTCTCAGAACGCGGTGATCTTGAAGCCGTGAAGCAAGGTTATCGGGAGAAGGAAATCGCCGACAAAATCGGCACCGAGCTGCTGTCGACGATCTCGAACGTAAGCGACGAGCTATTTCAGAACCGCTTCGAAACCCTGTCCTGGCTTGTTGCCCATGGCCGACTCGATGTGAAAATCGCCTTGCGCGAGAGAGGGATGTACCACGACAAGGTCGGAATTATTACCGATGAGGTAGGCGATCAGGTAGTCTTTGCTGGCTCGGCAAACGAAAGCACGCATGCCCTGCTTCCGACACATAATTACGAGTTGATCAATGTCTTTCGGACGTGGGTTCCAGAGCATGCTGAGTTTTATGACCCGCATATCGAGAGCTTTGAGCGACTCTGGAAGGACGAAAGCCAAGGAACCGCGGTCATCGACATGCCGACGGCCGTCCGCGACAAACTCATTTCGGTTGCCCGTTCTCTCGAATACACCCCCGACCCCGAAATCGAAGCAGCAATAGCGGCGCGCGTTCTTTCACGCACCGGGAGCGTCGTTAGCTCAACTTCGGGCAAGCCGCGCGAACCGGCGACGATCAACGGCCAGCCTTTCAAGATGCGCGACCATCAGATCGCTGCCCTCGCTGCTTGGAAGGCCAAGGGTGACTTTCAGGGAACTTTCGACCTCGCCACGGGCGCAGGAAAGACTATTACGGCGATCCACGCCATCGTGAAACTCTCCGAAGCGATTGATGGTCTTGCCTGCGTTATTGCCGCGCCCTATCAAAACCTCGCCGATCAATGGGTCGATATCCTCTCGAACTTCAACATTTACCCTGTGAAATGCTACGTTTCCCGCGCGCAATGGGAAGACAGGCTGCGAAACATGGTCCACGAGCTGACCATGGGGAGCCGCAAGTTTGGGGCTATCGTTGTGGTCAACCGGACGCTCAAAAGCCCTGAATTTCAAGAATGTCTTTCAAAAATCAGTGGCAATCGCCTTCTTTGGATCGGTGACGAGTGTCACCACCATACTTCAAAAGCGTATGAGGGTTTTCTACCGACGCATGCCCGCTACCGGATCGGCCTGTCCGCAACGCCGGAGCACTATCTTGACGAAGAACGCAACGAGCGCCTGAACGAGTTCTACGGCAATATCGTGTCGAGCTATACGCTCAAGCAGGCCATCATGGATAAGGTACTCACACCTTACGTATATTATCCGCACATTGTGGAATTCACCGAGGCTGAAGCTGACGAGTTTGTCGACTTGTCGGAACAAATAGGCCGCATCATGGCGCGGCAGAATGGCAAGGCGAGCGAGATGTCGCCGCAGCTCACAGGGCTGCTAATGAGAAGGGCACGCCTTGTCGGCTCGGCAGCGAACAAGCTACCTACGCTTCAGGCAGTGCTGACGGGCGGGAAACCGACACAACACACACTGTTTTATTGCGGCGATGGAACAGTCGAGTCCGATGAAGAGCAGACTGGGGCAGTAGACAGCGTCAATGAGGGCAGAAGGCAAGTTGAGGCCGTAAGCGCGTTGCTCCACGGGATGTCTTGGGACGTTTCCCGATTCACATCGCGCGAGTCCCGGAAAGACCGTGACAACATTCTAGAGAATTTTAGGCTCGGCATCATTGATGCAATGGTGGCGATCCGTTGCCTCGATGAAGGTATTGATGTCCCAGCCTGTAGCACGGCTTACATTCTTGCAAGCTCGCGCGACCCACGCCAGTTCGTCCAGCGTGACCCAGCCCCGTGATCCGGGCCGTGAGTTAGTAGAGTCTGTTCGCCTTTCTTTCTGGGTTGATGTGGTTGGTCAAGGCCCGGTGAGCGGCGCTTGCGCGTAGCTCAAGCGAACCGGGCCGGGGGTGACGTGTTCGCTCGGCGTAGACACAAGGTGCGAGCCCGCCGAGTGCGGTGTGCGGTCTCTCGGTGTTGTAGTCGATCCTCCATGCCTCGATCAGGTCGCGCGCTTCGCCGAGCGAGGAGAACAGGTGTTCGTTCAGGCACTCGTCCCTGAACCGGCCATTGAAGCTTTCCACGAACGCGTTCTGGGTGGGCTTTCCGGGTGCGATGTAATGCCACTCCACACCGCTGTCCTTCTGCCATCGCAGGATCGCGTGACTGGTCAGTTCGGTGCCATTGTCGCTGACGATCATGCGCGGCTTTCCTCGCCGCTCGATCAGACGATCAAGCTCACGGGCCACGCGCACGCCTGACAGCGAGGTATCGACCACGACGGCTAAGGCCTCTCGCGTGAAGTTGTCGACCACGCATAGCGTCCGGAAGCGCCGCCCGTCGATTAGAGCGTCGGAGACGAAGTCGAGGCTCCAGCGATGGTTCGCCGCCGCAGGCAACAGTATCGGGCGACGGGTTCCAACCGACCGCTTGCGGCCACGCCGCCGACGGACCGCCAGCCCTTCTTCCCGGTAGAGCCGGTAGACCTTCTTGTGGTTCGCATAAAGACCCTCCCGTTCCAGCAGGATGCCAAGCCGACGATAGCCGAACCGGCGGCGCTCGCCTGCCAGATCGCGCAAGCGAGCTCGCAAGGCGTCATCACCACCAGAACGCTTCTGATACTGGAACGTGGAGCGATCAAGTTCTGCAAGGGCACACGCCCGACGCTCGCTCAGCCCGTGCCTGGTCACCATGTGGTGCACGGCCTGGCGCTTGACGTCGGGCGTCAGAAGTTTTTTGAGGCGAGGTCCTTCAGGGCCGCATTGTCCAGCATCGCATCGGCCAGAAGCCGCTTCAGCCGGTTGTTCTCCAGCTCCAGCGACTTTAGGCGCTGGGCATCGGATACTGTCATGCCGCCGAACTTCGCCTTGTATTTGTAAAACGTCGCGTCGGAGATGCCGTACTTGCGGCAGACCTCCTTCGTGCTCACACCAGCATCGTGCTCCCTGAGCATGCCGATGATCTGCTCCTCCGAATAACGGCTCTTGCGCATGGTCCATCCTCTTTTCGATGGACTCTACCATTCAATGGCCGGAATTCACGGGGCTGGGTCAAGCGCCGTGGCCGCATCCTGCGCCGCTCGCCAGGAAAGGAACGGGCACTAATTCATGATTTCATTGTAGTATTGCCGGATGGCTATGAAACAGGGTCGGACTATGCCAAGCGCCTGATCAAATCCGAGCTTGGCCGCGTTGCTGAGTTCTCTTCCCTATCCGAGAACCGCTCAGAAGCCTACCATACGCTTGCTCCCGTGTTGCGGGCCTATGATCTCGAACATATGGTCTAAAGACGATTCCTATTCAACAGGGTCAGGTAGTTCGATATTTTCATCGCCTGTTTCCTTCCTGTATCTTTCGAGCAGAGTCTTTTCCGGCATTGTTGACGAGCCGAGCATATATAAGAGAAGCTCTCTCAAGGTCACCGAACTACTATTTGATATTCGCTGACTGGATGAATTCCACATCAAACCCTCATATGGGGCTTCGGTGAGATTGCCAGGAAGCTTCCCGCAGACCTTCATCGCATCATTAAGCGACATATTCTTGGTGAGGCGGGCAACAACTTCCGTCATGATCTTTAACCCAATCGGCCGGAAAAGGACGTGGCCACCGTGGCCTCCACGATGCGTGAGAACAACAGCTTCAGTATCCTTGGCACGGAAAAAATCGTCGAGAGGCTTGAACTGCTTTGAGATGCCTTCGAAGTAACGCTTCGCAAAATCGAAATAGCGTTGAAGTTCTTCATCCACCGGACGGGCACGCTTTAAATCCGCTTTTGACTTTTTTAGGTCGGTGTTTGCAGACGAGAAAAGAACCTCCAAAACGTCATATAATGCACCGATAGTTGTAAGGCTTTTTGTATTTTTTGAAGACAAGTTATTACTTGCCACGAATGCAACGCGATCTCCATGAAAATATTTAGTCTCTTCGATAAGCCTTCTAACACTGATGGCTATCACATCATCTTCGTCAAGAGCGATAATGTCTCCCTTAGATACAGGCTTTGCCGTCTTATTAAGTGTCGTGAAAAGACGCCTCGTTCTCTCCAGTCCTTTTGCATCGGACTTATGAGCAACAAATATGACCGACACTTCATCGAGTGGGTCCTGCTCCAGCCCATCTTTGATAGCCTTCTTGATACCGGAGAGGCGGTGTTGTCCATCAAGTGCGAAGAGCCTCTCCTCACCATTCAAGGTCAGGAAGCCAACCGAACTGATCGTTTCTTCTGATACCTTTTGAACGAAGTCAGCTTGGCCTTTGCTACTAAGTGTATCAATTGAACTCCAATTCGGCCTTCCGCCGTACGTCGCAACTACCAAGGAGTTGAAGAATCGTTCGTCTTGATTCTGAATATAGTCAGCTATTTGCTTGCTGCGTACATTTTTTAAACTTCGCTGTATCATATCTGACAACTTCTTATTTTTATGAATTTCGTCTGCATAACTGACGCGCTGCGCAATCTCGTCTAGTGGCATCAGACATGAATAGTAGACCCAACTACCCATGACCCCACGGAGAGCTGGAAGGACGATCTCTTGGTTCTTTTTCTTGGTTGTCATCTAAACGCCCTCCTTTGTGCTTTTATTGTCGCTTCAACATCTCCTTCAGCCATTGGCGGCAATAGCGCACCATTAAGCTGCTTCTCGATTTCTTCGAGTTGATCGGATGTAGTCTCGGGCGATACTGGTGCGTAGTAAAATCTGAGCACAGCGCGCCAAGAGCTTATCATTCTGGCAATGCGTGCCCTTTTCGCGACTTTTTTCATGTTGAGATAGTCACGGTACCGCTCTCTCAGTGATCTTTGGGATTTTCGCCCCGCGATGCCGATGTAGAGAACGTAGCAGTGCGGCGGAAGAGACGCGACTTCCGAGCAGATTGCGAATGCGTAAATCCCTCGGCGATCACTTGGCACATTTTCAATATGTTCGTCGCCGTACGGAATTGATTCCCAATGGAGATCGTTCTCCGGAGATGGAAATTTGGAGATTTGATTTGGCGAAAGTGTGAACTGAATATGGTACTTAGCTATCGCATTCGCTGCGCTGTCTACAAAATCATCAATTTGGTCAAAATCTATCGGCATTTTTCATTCTAGAATTATTTGTGGCATGCAAGGCAGCCTTTTGACTGCCCGAATAGCTCATCGATATCGATGTCCTCGCCAACGCTTCGTAATGGATTGGTTTGGCGCTTGGCCTTCACGCGCTCAAGTCGCTTCTCGTAGTCTTCCTTGATCTGCTTTACCCGCTCTGGCCGCGTCAACTCGTCCAGTGACTCCCCCTGCGACCAGGTGAACGGAGAGCCCTGTTCGACGGCGTCCTTTTCGTATGACTTCGCTTCCTCGAATGCCTCAGGGTGCTGCTCTTTCAGTCGTACCCACTCAATTTTTTGCTGGTAGAAGCAAAAGGTGCAGCCGCTCCGCGAGCGCCAGTCGTAGTATCTAGGCAGCCCAAGCCCCGCCGATTCCAGAATGTCGTGAACGCCCGGCTTGTCGATCCCGGCATCCTTGAACGGCAACACGATCTTGAGCCGTTCGTTCTTCGAGCTGTAGCCTTCCCGATACTCTTCGTCCGAACGTATCGCGACATAGCTGTAGACGGTATTGCCTTCCTCCAGAATTGGCTTCAGCCAGAGCTCAAAGGGCCTGAGCTTAAGCTGCCGGGTACACCATCGGGTTTGAGGCGACGGCAAGAAGTTATTGTACTGCTTGAGCCAAAAATCAAAGTCCCTGTCCGGATTGAGGCGCAAAATGGCTTTGCCCAGGAATCCTTCGAGACGTCCAAGAAATTCGTAAACCTCGGGAAGCTCCTTGCCAGTATCCGTAAAAAAATATTCGATATCCAGTTCAGGGCGGTGCTGACGCATGTAAACAGCCAAGGCGGCACTATCTTTGCCTCCTGAAATGCCGAGAACGTGCTTTTCCAATGCGTTCGTCACGACACAGCCCTTTCTGCCTCGTCCTCCAAGTTCTCCGGCATGTAGCGAGCACTGAGTTCAGCAAGGGCGGCTAGCAGCAGACGGCGGTTCTTCTCGTCTCCGGCGTCAATGACGCTTTCAAGACGGGAAATGATATCGTCGATTTCTTTTCGGTCACCCTCCGTTACCTCGAATTCTGCATGGACCGGCGCAGGTCTTCCGTTGACGCCGATCACGACGGCCATGGCATGCCGCTTGTCCACACGACCTTTAACGCGCGCGAAGTTCTCGGATCGAATGAACTTCTGCGCGAGGTCCGTTAGCTCTACAGCGGCACTATCAAGGTCTGGATCAGTCCAGTCCCGCGGCGGCTTGTTCGCGGCCAAGCTTGCAATGCCCTCAACGTCTGCCGCCTTCGCCTCGAACGAAGCCAAGCGGCTGACGAAGGCATTTAGCCGAAAGTCGCCACTGACCTGCATGACGTTTTCTGCCCGCGCCCTCAGTTCGGCGAGTGCTTGCGGGGACATATTGGGAACTTGCAGCTCACCTAGCATCAGCTCCGTCAATCGCCGTAGCATTGACGGATATGACGTCATAAGCTCTTCGAGGCCATCGCGAACATCGTCTACTAGGGAAGTAATCGCCTTTTCATTATCAAGCACACCTCGCTCGCCGAACGCAGCAGGTATGTCGTCAAAAAGAAACTTATTAGGGTCATTTGCAAGCTTGAACAGATCACGGACGCGGATTGCATTGGCGGACAACTGCGACGTACGTTTTGTCCACGGTTGAAGCCGGTCATAGATCGCAATCAGCCCGCGGGCGACATCGATGGGCGCTAGGTGGGCTAGACTGTTCTCTGCATCTAATTCGCGAACAACCTCGGCCATGCTCGACAACAAACGCCTCGACAAAGCAGACAAATCCATCCAGCGAAGCTGGATGTCTCCAGGGGCTTTCGCCAGGATTTCGACATCGATGTCTTTGAAACGAGCCTGGAACACGCCTTCACGGTAGAGGGCAACTTCTTCACGTCGAGAGAGAATGAAAGCGACCACAAGCACGGGCATCACACCGTCTTTGATTCCGAAAGGCGGAGCAGACCAGAGATCGTATATCTCGGATACACTCACCGTGCGGTCCTCTGCGTCCCGCAAAAAGCGGACAGTCGCTTGCCACAGCGGCGAAAGGCCGAATTCATCATTTTGGGGCGGTTCGCAAAAACGCCAAATGCCGTTTTGACAAACATGCAAGCCTGTTGCCTCCAAAAGCGAAGCGTACAGACCGCCTTCAGCGGGGAAGCCCTCAATGCCTAGCCGGGCACGACCCTCATGCAACACCATCGCCCGTAACAAAGCGTTCTGAGCCGCAACGGCGTTGCTTGATGGTTTTACCCGATTGAGCAGCTCGTTGTTGAGGCGCGGTGATTGCGGGAATCTGCGTCCTGCAAGTTCTGAGGCGACATTATTGAGCTCGGCATGAAGCCATTGCTGGGGCTGTCGGTTTTTCTGATACCAGGTCGCATTGTCGAAGGCGCGACGGATTTCTTCTTCAAGTTGCCCCTGTAGCGCGGCATAACGTGCCTGCACCTCACGTTGCGCGACAGCATCGCCTGCAAGATCAGGATGCTCCTCTTGCACCTCAGCAAGCGCAATGAGTTCCCGCGCAAGGTCAGTTATGGCCCAGGCCCGTTGCGACAGGCCAGTCACAATGTCCCAATCGCGAGACTCCCGCGCAGCCTCACGACAGATCTTCTGCGCCGTATCGGCGGTTTCACCTTCTGTCGGAACGGCAAGAAGGAACTCGCCGATTGTACCGCTCTTCGGAGAGTACGACCGTGCATGATCGATCAGACTGCTTAACGAAGCGATCTCGACGTCGAACCAGCGCAATGCGCCAGTTTCATGATAGTGCCTTTTTGCAAGAACCGGCTGCAGTCCCGCCAGCCGCTGCATCATGGATAGATCGACCTCCTGCACATGATGCATGGCTTCTTCAACAGCGCGGTCGATGTCAAAATCGCTACCGGCATAGATTGCGTAGGCGTCGGCAAATCTGCGGAAGATTACGAGCGACCAGGCTTTCAACTGGTCAAGCGCAGCCGTGATCCTCTTCGATGACACACCACCTACGCAGGCACCTAGAAGCTCGACAGTCGGAAGCAAACCGGAACGCTCTTTGAACAAGTCTATCAGTGCGATGGACTTGAGGAGCTGGATGTGAAGCGCGTCACCCCCGAGGGCCTCGCATCGTTCGATAGCTTCGGCCGCCATTGCCCATCGATGCCCATCAGGGGATGCGAGAATTGAAGGTTCGAGGTTGACACGCAGATAGTCCCACAGGCGATCTGGCTCGTAGAGGGTATCCTCGTCGTGATTACGAATGAAATCCTGAAAGCCGGAAGGTTCAGCCGAGTTCAGGAAGCCGAATATGCTGCGTTGGTTTTGTCCGAAGCGTCGCCTCGAGATCGGACCCAACAGACAAGCGACAACCGGATGGAGAGGCCAGCAACTCTCAAGCGCCTGAGGCAGGTGTTCAGAGGCCGTAGGGCGTTGACGCTTAACCTCTGCTGCCACCAAGGATGCGAGCTTGCCCGCCTTGACGGAGCCGCGGCCATTTTCAATGGCGCGAGATATAAGCTCGATCTGCTCTTCTCCGGCGGCGTTTACCGGAAGATCGATGTAACGGCCTTGAATCTTCGACCACTCGTCCCGCATTTCCCGGGATAGCCTATTTGCGTATTCTTCGAACGCCTGGTGCAAAATGCCAATGACAATGAGGCGCCCGTTGCTGCGCGAGGCGGCTTCGGCAAGAAGCTGGAAAAGGTAGACGTCAGTTCCCTCTTGAGCGGCCGATTCAAGGAACTTTCCCATTTCGTCAATAAAGAGAACGATACCGCCTTCGCTTCGCGGATGCCTTTGTGACAGCTCCATTAGCGTGGAAACGACTGCATCATCCGTCCAGCCTTTGCGCTTCGAGGCACTGGCAAGGCCCCTCCCTTCAAGCGCTTCGCCAATAACACGTGCAGCATCGTCGCGACGGCCGACCACAGGAATTGTAATCCATCCCCTTGTCCGCAACGGCAGCGCCGCGCGAACTTTGCTGGCAACGTCCCTGCCAACTGCAACTTCCACCGCTTCTTGAAGCTCGTTATTCCCGTCCAAGAGGGCGCTAAGAGCTACAACCAGACTCGACTTGCCGCTGCCGTAAGGTCCCGTCCAGGTAAATGCGGCATGACCAGTTTCAGCAACGTGTTGACCAACGGCAAGCAAGACATCTGCGGAAGACTTAGGGCAGACATAGCCCTCAAGTGCGGCAATGTCGTCGTAATCGGCATCAATTCGGATTGAGCGTTGAAAGCGTCGGGCAATATGTACGGTATCGGCAAGCACCATCACGCCGCCTCTTCGGATTTCTTAGGTTGATAGTCGAGGCTTGCGTATCTGAGCGCAGCATCGGTGCCCAGGGACACCCCCCGTATGACTTGCTTGAGGCCCGCCGTTTCAGACCAGCGGAATGAACCGGCCGAAAAGTCCTCAATGGCTATCAGCCGATCAGCAACCTCGCCCTCGTCAAGCAGGAACACTCTGCCGGGCGAGCCGGCCTCGTGGGCAATAGCCTCAAAAGAAAGGGTTTTTGCACTCGTATATGATCGCCAAAAATCGATCAATGCGTAGAGAAAAACACCATCCCCCAAAGTCGACTTGGGACCCCGGACAAAGCGGAAACCGTCGCGGCGTCCGAGCGCCTTGATCAGACCGAGCTCGGCAAGCGGTGACTCAAGTGTATCTTCGGGCGATGCGCTCGACGCTGCAGGCCGCGCGACATAAGTTCGTAGAAAACAATCAACATCCCGCTTGATTGTACTCTCGGACACCCGCGGCCAATTCCGTTCTTTTGCAACCTTTTCGAGCCCCTTGACGAGACGCTCACGCTCGAAGGTCAGGCCGGAAAAATTATTGAAACACCAATACCATGTGGTCTTGTCAGGCCGCCCGGCGAGATGCCAATGGATCAGCCATAGACTCGCAGGGTGCTCCATAAACGGATCGAGACCCTCCGCACCGAAGAGGCGCGCTCCAAGGCCCGTGGCGCAAAGCTCGTTTGGCCTCTCACCCTCTGCAATTATACCGCAGCAGGTGGCCCAATGGCGCATCGAAGACACCATGTTTTTTCCGACGCCTAAACGCGCGATGGCATCGTCACGTGTGAAAGCCGCCTTGCTGTCAGGGTCACCGGTGCGTTCCGCAACGGCGTCATACGCCTTCTTCAGCCATCCATAGCGAAGCGGAAAGGTCTCGTGACCCGAAAATTGGGGTTTGTAAGCGTCCTGAAAAATTGGTCCTCGTGGCATGCCACCTTCTTCCTGGATATATTGTCCAGCTCGACTTTAACCTACAAAATATGGTATGGTCAAACTTATTTCTGGAGGTTTCGTCCAGAAAGTCTCTAACGCGCTGTCAGCGGGCAATGTAGAGCCTAACATCAAACCAAGGGCATGAATTATAAAATGAAAATAGACGGGACTATCTATCTTGACCATCAGGCAACCACACCACTCGATTCGGAGGTTTTCGAAGTGATGAAGCCATATTTTGGCGAGTTGTTCGGCAACCCACATTCGGCGGATCACGCTATAGGCTGGCGTGCGGCAGCTGCCGTGGAAATGGCAGCCGGGCAGATTGCCGCAATGATCGGGGCGGACGCCGACGAGGTGTTCTTCACATCTGGCGCTACTGAGGCCAACAACGCTGCACTGCTTGGCGTTGCAAAGCGCGCAGCTGGGGGCAATCGTAACCGCATTCTACTCGGTGCCACCGAGCACAAATGCGTCCTAGAAGTTGGCCGCGTCGTGGAAAGGGACTTGGGTTATCGAGTGAGCCATATTCCCGTGGATGCTGCGGGGCGGATTGATATGGACAGGCTTGACTCTGAACTCGGAGTTGACGTGCTGCTGGTCTCAATCATGGCAGTAAATAATGAAATTGGTACAATCCAGGATATAGAGACAATAAAAGGGAAGATATCACACTATGGCTGCATCCTTCATTGTGATGCGGCGCAGGCACCTTGCGCTATCGACATGTTGGAGCTCGGTCGGCATGTCGACATGATGAGTCTTTCTGGGCACAAGATGTATGGACCGATGGGAATCGGAGCGCTCTTTATCCGACGCGACCTACAGCAAGACGTTGAGCCATTGGTTTATGGCGGTGGCCAGCAAAATGGACTGCGGTCCGGCACGCTGCCCACAGCTCTTTGTGTGGGACTTGGCCATGCATCATTTCAGATGACGTTGGAAAAGGCGCGCGCCAATCGCGAATCCCTCGCACGGCGCAGAGACCGCCTGCTCAATCACCTGCTCAAAATGCCGTATCACGTTGCATCGAATGGTTCCTCAGATTCGGCACATCGTCATCCGGGTAACATCAATGTCAGAATTCAAGGCGTTGTCGCCGAGGATTTGTTAGCGCGCGTGCAGCCCATGCTCGCCGCTTCTACTGGATCAGCATGCACAAGCGGCATACCCGAGCCTTCTCATGTCCTCAGAGCAATCGGATTAAGCGAACAAAGCGCTGCTGCTTCGGTTCGGCTTAGCCTTGGCAAAAACACTAGTGACAGTGACGTGGACGAGGCTGCCCAGATTATTCGTAAGGCCTTGGACGATATTTACAATAACGGCCTGCTTCAAAGCGCTTGAAGCCTCTTGCCCTATAACTACATCCGCATCTTAGCATTACCATTTCATTATGAGCTAAAGCGATAGGTGAAGGTTTATTCTCTCTGCGCCAAGCTCTCGGCCATATAGGCGGGTTGTCCGCTTTGGAGTCTGACTTCCAACCATGTGCGACCTTCATTGTTGAAGCGGCGATAGGCGGTGACCCGCTGGCCACGCGCGACATTGCCGATAACGGTGGCACGCCCGCGTGCGGTTGAAGGCTCTGAGCGGATCACGCCATTGGTCGTCACCACATAGACCCCGATTCCTTCCACGTCCGGAGAGCTTGCCTGCTCGGCCTCGGGCTGACCAGAGGTACGATCCTCGCCGCTGCGCCGCATCGCGGCAAGCCGCGCGCAAAACTCATCATCGGGATGGGCGGCGCAGAACCGTGTCAGGAAGGAACCGCTGGGCGGCTGAGTGTCGCTCACCGCCGCTATAACCATGCCGCTCGGCGTCAGGACAAGCGAGACAGATATGATGAGCGCGCGCCTCTCAATCATAATCATGCTCCAGCCGGATGATATCCTGACGCATCGCGCCTGCGCGTTGCACAAGGGCATAGGCATGCCAGCGCCCCATGCCGATCATATCGGCCGGCGTGAGGGCGTCTTGGGACTGGTTGCCCTCGGCGCGGTATTTGCGCTCTAAATCTTCCGCACGCCAATGAGCGGCCTGACGGGCTGAGGTCTGGGCGATGGCCAGCGATTGGGCATCGCCACCGCCGAACAAACCGCCCCCTTGCGGGATAAAGCGCAGATCGGGCGCATAGACAGGGCGCACGCTGGGCTGGCTCATCTGGCGGCTGGCCGGATTGACCAGCATCAGAGCGGCTTTGAGCATCAGCATGAAGCCGTTCTTGATCGGAAACTCCTCATCAGGATCAGGGGTGGCGAGTGGATCCCACTGATCCACGAGCACGCGATGCTCGATGCTCTCGCTCTGGCCTTCTTCAAAGACGCGATTGCGCTCGAACTTGCCCGCGCACCAGCAGGCATAGTCGATGGTGGCGCGGTCTTCAGAGCGCAGGAATATCTTGGAGCGCGCCTGTTGGAGAAAGTTCTTGGCGGCGGCCTCGCCCATGGCTTGCTCCAGGGCGGCGACGGTCTGAGTGGCGAATATGCCGATCAGCCCCGTCGAGCGAGCGACATTCCAGAAGGTCGCGTCACTTAGACCTGAGGTCGGATCAACCGTGACGATCTCCTGTACCTCGTCCATCATGACGACACAGGGGCTGTCCTGAGGCCGCTTGCCTTCGGCCTTGAAGGCGGCTTCGCGAAGGCGCGCCTCGCGATAAAGGCACGTCTTGAGCAGGATGTTGACCAGGCGGGCGGGCAGCCCGTCCTCGACATTGGACAGGGCGCTCAGGACAATCTTGCCCTCAAGCGCACTCGTGAGGGGTATTGTGTCTTCAGACAGGCCGGAGACAAAGCGCTTGCGCAGAACCGGCGCACCAGAAAACCCGTCCATGAGCTGGCTGACACTGGCGAGAATGCCGCTTTGCGTGCGTTCGGCCATGTCCTTCCATGCGCCGGAGAGATAATCGCGGCTGGCGCGCACCTCATCGGAGGTGAGGATCGCGTAATCGGCCGGAGACAGGCCGGTCTTGCCCTCGCGTGCAAGCTCCAGCTCCTCTTGCAAGGCCGCCTTGATCGTCTCAAGCGCGTTACTGAGCGTCTCGGGGGCGAGAAGCGCCTGATACGCCCACCAGAGCGAATAGGGATTGAGGGGATCGTCCCCGTCCGCACCTGTTGCAAGCCGTTTGCCGGCTTCGGTGCGGGCATAGGCCTGTCCGATGGTCAGGGCATGGCGCATGACGGTGGCGGCCATGTCCGGCCAGAAACTATCGCTGGACGCGCCGCCAAGCTGGGTCATGACAGAGCGCAGCACGCCTGCGGTCTGGGTCGGTGTCAGACCAGACACAACGTCCACGCCAAGCTGATCCTCACCCGTGCCGATGATGACCACATCCTTGGTGCGTTTCATGGATTTGGCGATTGCCAGCGCGTCATTCCACAGCACGCCTTTGGCATCGCAGACATAGAGCCCGAAACTCTTGCGCGCGATGAACTGGCGCAAAAGCGGTTTGAGGATCGCGGTCGTTTTACCCTCACCCGTACCGCCCATGACCAGCGTGTGCTGAAAGACGGAATCTCCATCAAGGCAGAGTGTCTGATCGCGCATCGGCGCGTTGAAATCTCCCCGCAAGCGCATAGCGCCCGTGGTCTTGCCGATCTGAAACAAGGGCGTGGCTTTGAGATAGCCCGCACTCATCTCGACCTGCTTGCAATAGGTGATGTGGGCGATGGCGCGCGCTTCGGCGCGATACGGCCAGCGCACAAGGCCGTCTTTGGTGATAAGCTGATAGGGCTTGGCCTTCTCGCGTCTAACGGTCTCGATGACGGCGAAGGCGACCAGCAGACCGGCACCGGCTGCGAATAGCAGCCAGGCCAGCGAGAACAGGATCAGGCGAATGGCCAGCTCAACCACAGTGGCCAGTGTCATGCCGGTGGCCTGCCACAGATAGGTGAGCCGCGAGGCGGTGATCTGCGAGCCGTCCGGCCAGCTCTCCAATATGCGCGGCTCTGCGGTGAAGGCTGACCAGTAGGGCGCGACCAGAGCGCCAAGCCCGCCCAGCACAAATGCCAGAATGGGCAGGATGCTGAGCAGAAAGGCGGCGGTCAGCCCTGCCATGGCCGCATGGGTGAGCAAGGGCGCAGTAAGATGGCGATCCGCCAGCCATGTGACGGGCAAGCCGCCGATCAGCCTGCCATCTTCCCAGACGGGGCGGCGAATATCCTCGGGTACGTCTTCATAGAGGAACGGATAATCTGCCTCTGGCCAAATGGAGCGCGCCAGCTCGGCGCTGCGGCGGGCGAACATCGCCTCCAGCCGGTTTTCCTCGGCGCGCTTGTCCTTGTCCTCATCCTTGCCGCGATCAGCGTCCTTGATCTCGGGCTCGGCTTTCTCGCCCGCATAATGCACGGCATAGACGAACCATCTAGCGAGGAATCGCAGGATCGGGGATTTGGAGACGAGCCACAGGGCGGGTCTCCAAAACACCAGGGCGACAAGGGAGAGAAGCGCCAGCACGATGGCGGGAATAACGCCGATCAGGCTGAGCGCGATCTGGCGCAAGAACTTGATGCGCAGCACCACGAACAGGCCTGCGGCCAGCGCGAGAACGCTCAACACAATCGGGATTAGCGCGGCGGCACCGGCGCCGCCTGTCATCAGCTCACCTTCCATTGCGATGCTCCGCCAAAGCGCGGCGCGGCAAGAGCCGCTCCATGGTCACAGGCACGCTGGCCGGATCAATCGCTACCAAAGGCGAAGGCGGCACATAGGAGCTATCAAAGCGCAGCGTGTAGCCATGCCACTGGCCGTCCACTCGCCGAAACACGCCAATCCAGCGCACGGGCGGACGAGCGATGCGCTGGGCGCGCATCTCGCGCTCATCGGAGACGATTGCGCCGATCAGATAGAGATTGCCGCGCCTATAGGCGCGAAGGCTGGTGACATCCCATGGCTCACGCCAGAATCCCTCACGGTTCACGTCCGTGAAGTCGATATGTTCGGGGAGCCTGCCGGTTTCGTTCAGGCTCTCAGTGATAAGCGGCAATATGCGGTTGATCTCATAGGCCGGAGCCAGTCGGGTTCCCGTCTCGGCGTCCAGCTCCACCGGCGGCAAAGCGCGGAAAAAGCGCGTCACCGCCTGCGCCGTTGCCTGTTCAGGCATTGATCGGCGCTGGTCGTAAGTGAGGCTTCGTTCAGTGCTGACTTCGCGTGAAGTGGGTGGGGCAATGGCAAGCAGCCCCACCAGACCCAGGGCGGACGCAAGGGTTGCGACCGCTAACCACCATGGCATGACCGTGCGAAGCTTCGCCGCGCGGACATGACCATCAGAGACGAGCACCCGCCAAAGCATGCCCCCTCACTATCCGTTCAATCAGCAAAGGAGAGTTTGCCCTTCACACCACACAGTGGCAACAACGGATCACTAAGCTTGGCTTGACCCCAAAAAGCTTGATGCCTAGCGTAAATCAGCGGATGGCACTTTTGGTTTCGGTGTCTTGAGTTCGGACTTCGATATACGATTGGCGAGGGCGAACATCGCTAAAGAGCCGACAAACAGTACGGGAAAAATCCAGAAAATGTTGAGGAACATGGCTGGCCCCATAACGTATGCATGCGAAAAAGCCATCCCAAAGCTAAAAATTCCAGACATTGACAAACAACCAACAACATCAGATTTTGAAAAACGTTTAAACAATGAAATCTCCTAAAAAATGCAAAGTGTAAATTAAATGATCTCCACCAAGGCAAAATATATTTTTGTTTATCCGAGCTTATTAATATTTAGCATAATATTGAAAATAGCTTATTTGTCAATAACTATTATCGACACTACATCAACCACGGCGGATCAGATTAGCGTGAATGTTGTTTTTAGCACCTGGCTCGATGCCACAATACTGAATTCAACAATAGCCATAGAGCGAATAACGTCAGGAAAATGCGGTCAATTCTCAATATTGATATTTTCGGTAGGCTTATTGGCGATCCCGTTTCTAACTTTTGTATCAATACCAGTTGCGATTAATTTATTTAAGCTGGAGCTGTGGCTATCATTGGCAATAGCCACTTCTATATCATTATGTGGGTACGTGCTGTTTGCGGGAGCGGCAATAAATACAGAGGGTCGAGGATGAGCGATCAAAACAATAGCGCCCTAAAATACGTAATGATAACCGCCTTTGTTGCCATTATTGTTATCATTTTATTTTGGGCAATATTCAATATATTGTCATTTCTTGTGGAGCATGGATTAACAATTTTAATTGCATCAACTTTCATCATTGTTGTAGTTATTGCGCTTAATGCCGCTCGAACAAAGTAGTGCGTCATACGCATTCGTCAGATTCAGTTTTCTGATTTTAACGCTGTGATCTAGCTATTCAGCCGGTTCCCGTTCGGCGTCCTCGTCCAGAATTTCCGCCGCGATAGAGCGGTTCCTCTTCTTGGGATCGCGCCGGACGTTTACCGCCGCCGTATCAATCGTGTCCTTGATATGGGCGGCGTAGAATCTCTCGATCATCTCCACGCTGGTGCGGCAATTTTTGGCCACCTGATAGATGTCAGCGCCCTCCATCAGGCGCAGACAGATATAGGTGTGCCGCAGGCTGTAGGCCGTGCGGCGCTTGCCGTCCCGCGTCGTCTTTAAGCCGGTATTGCGCAGGATCGTGTTGAACATCCGGATGTGGTTGACCGGAAACACCTTGTCTTGTGGCTCGGGCTTGTGCCGTTGCACCAATCGCCGATAGGGCATGACCGCGCCAGGCATGGATTTGCAATAGCCCATGCCGCGCTTGCCGCGCACCTCGATCTCAAGAATGACCTCATCGGTAGCCGCGTCTTCCACGATGTCGATATCGCGATGCTCAAGATTGGAGGCCTCATCCGGTCGAAGGCCGGTATTGGCCATGAAGAGCACAAAATCGTGCAGATCCTCGGCGTGCTTCTTATCCTGAGGACGCGAGGGGTTCTGCGCGTTCTCACGCGTGGCCTGATAGAGCTGTTTGTACTCCTTCGGACTGAACCAAGGCCGATGCGATATCTTGCCTTGCGTCTTATAGGGCATGGACAGATCGGGCAGACGGTCGAGCCAGCCATGCCGGATAGCCGTCTTCAGCACCTGCCGGAGCGTGACGATCTCGTTGTGGAGGGTGTTGCGCGCTGGCGGCTTGCCGCCTCGCGCTGTCTCAATGCGATGAAGCCTGTACTCCTGCACCTTTCCGGACGTCACCTCGGACAATCCGAGATCACCCAGAAACGGCAGTAGGTGAAGCCTCAGCCGGTCTTTGTGCCCGCGCACCCAAGCGGGGCTGCGCTGGCCTTGAGTGATGGTTTCATATTCGATCTGAAACTGGAGCGCTGCCTGGCGGAAGGTCTTCTCGGCATTCTTGAGCGTGCCGTCTTTCATCTTGCCGCGAAGGGTCAGATACCATTCCTCGGCGAAGAGCTTGGCCTCAAAGAGGCTTTCTTGTCCGGTGCTGGCGCGCCTGTTCTTGCCGTCCAAATAGGCCGAGCACTGCCAGAAGCGTGAGCTCGGTCGCTTATAGAGATTTACCTTTCCGTCTAAGATCGTGTCCTTGTCCATAAAACCACCTACCGCGATGTAAGTTACACAGTGTCACACAGCCTAACTAGCTGAAATAACAACATTTTTGACTTACACACTGGGCGCTGTTGTTTCACAGTTTCATTTTTGTGCGCACGGTCTGTGACAGAACCTGATTTTCAGGCTTCGGATTTGAACGCACTCGGGCTTGGCCGAAGTGTGTAAGACATGTGTAAGGGTATCACGGGGTGATTCTGCGGGAAAAGATAAAAATGGCGGGGGCTATTTTCTATTATATTTCAATATCTTAGAAGATATTTTGTTGGTTGCGGGGGCAGGATTTGAACCTGCGACCTTCAGGTTATGAGCCTGACGAGCTACCGGGCTGCTCCACCCCGCGTCAATGCCGGTTTGACCCCCGGCGATGGGGAGCGGTGTAACTAACCAACACAGCCGGAGCAGTCAACCGGATGTATCCGGTCTTGAACAGCACTGGAATTCACAGCGCAGCCAGCTAGTCTGCCGGCTCAGAGACCTTACGCAAACATCCTCCATGCCTTCGCTCTCAAGCAAGGCTATAGAAGCTGGCAGAATGGACGACACGCGCGCATCACGTCAGCTCCTGCAGGCCGCTCTACGCTCTGGCGATGAGCGGGCACGCCTGCCACTGGCGGGCATGCTGCTTGATGGCCGTGATGGCCCTATCGACCCTGACGGGGCCATAGAAGTGCTTGAACCGGCAGAGCCCGGCAATGCCATTGCCCGGCGCATGCTGACAACGGCGATGGCGCTGCGCCCCGGCGGATTTCCAGATGCCGTCCGCAGACGGCTGGAACATGCGCGTGCAGGCGATCGCGATGCAGCGGTACAGATGGGCGTGCTGCTATTGGACAGCCACCCGGCCCAGTCTCTTGAGCTGCTACAGGGCGCAGCCCGGCAGGGGGCGGGTCTCGCAGCAGCAGCCCTGCTTCATCACGCCAAAAACCACGAAGGGCTCTGGCCAGAGCTGGAGGACTGGCTAAACGCGCTGATGAGCGCGGGCTATCCACTGGCAGGCCCGTTGAAGACCGCAATGGCGAACATGGCGCGCACGTCACATGCGCCGGTCTTGCCGGCGGACACAGACGGGCTGGAACACCTCGACCCCGCTTCGCGAGCGGCAAAGGCTTCACCGGCACAGCTCGGCGAGACGCCCCGCATACAGTCCCACAGCGCCGCGGTCGGTCACGCATTGTGCGACTACCTTCTGGCGGCCGCCTGGCCCACCCTCAGACGGGCGGAGGTTTTCGATCCCGTCACCGGGCGCTCCAGTCAGGATGCACACAGAAAAGCCTACTCAGCCAGTATTCCGCGCTCCTTCCAGGATCTCGTTGTCGCCCGCATTGTGGCTGACATGGCCGCTTGCACCGGCACCACCACTGCTTTTGCAGAGAACCTTGCAATTCTGCTGTATTATCCGGGAGATGAGTACAAGCCGCACCTTGACTGCTTCACGTCCGACGAAGGCTGGGCAGGTGCCGAACTGACGGCGCAGGGCCAGCGCCGGGCCACCACCTTGGCTGCGCTCAATAGCGGGTATGAGGGTGGAGAAACGCGGTTTCCGAGGCTCGATCTGAGCTGGCGCGGCGAAAAGGGCGATATGCTGAGCTTTGAGAATGTAACCCGTGACGGGACCCCTGATCCGTTGAGCCTTCACCAGGGATTGCCGGTGACCGCCGGCTGGAAGGCGCTGGCCAGCCTGTGGGTACGCGAACAGGCCCCCGGCGCGGCCGGGATAGCCGAGCGCACTAGCTGACACGCAATGCGCTGACAGCTCCGGGCAGGGCAGCGTTCCAGGCAAACAAAAAACCCCCGCCGAAGCGGGGGTTTCAATTTGAATTGATCAGAAAAAGGACAACTGGCGTCAAACGGGCGGACCGGGCGGCGACCTACTCTCCCATGCCTTAAGACATAGTACCATCGGCGCTGAGGGTCTTAACGGCCGTGTTCGGGATGGGAACGGGTGGGGTCCCCTCGCTATAACCACCCGGTCGGCGCGTTTGACGCGGTTTCACAGAGACATTTTATCCTGACATATGACGGGCATCATGATGGACGAGGCGATCGCCATTCATGAGCCACGCAAATCAAGCCTATCGAGCAATTAGTACTGGTCCGCTCCACGCATCACTGCGCTTCCACTTCCAGCCTATCAACGTGGTGGTCTTCCACGGCTCTCAAGGGATACCTGGTTTTGAGGGGGGCTTCCCGCTTAGATGCTTTCAGCGGTTATCCCGTCCGCACTTAGCTACCCTGCTATGCTGCTGGCGCAACAACAGGTCCACCAGAGGTGCGTCCATCCCGGTCCTCTCGTACTAGGGACAGCTCCTCTCAAGTATCCGACACCCACGGCAGATAGGGACCGAACTGTCTCACGACGTTCTAAACCCAGCTCACGTACCGCTTTAATTGGCGAACAGCCAAACCCTTGGGACCTGCTCCAGCCCCAGGATGCGATGAGCCGACATCGAGGTGCCAAACAATGCCGTCGATATGGACTCTTGGGCATCATCAGCCTGTTATCCCCGGCGTACCTTTTATCCGTTGAGCGATGGCCCTTCCACTCGGGACCACCGGATCACTATGGCCGTCTTTCGACTCTGCTCGACCTGTCAGTCTCGCAGTCAGGCAGGCTTATGCCATTGCACTCAACGAGCGATGTCCGACCGCTCTGAGCCTACCTTCGCGCGCCTCCGTTACACTTTGGGAGGCGACCGCCCCAGTCAAACTACCCACCACACAGGGTCCCGGACCCGGATAACGGGCCGCGGTTAGACGTCAATAAGGATAAGGGCGGTATTTCAAGGATGGCTCCACATGGACTGGCGCCCACGCTTCAAAGCCTCCCGCCTATCCTACACATATCATCACTAACGCCACTGTGAAGTTGTAGTAAAGGTGCACGGGGTCTTTCCGTCTGACCGCGGGAACCCCGCATCTTCACGGGGAATTCAATTTCGCTGAGTCTCTGTTGGAGACAGTGGGGAAGTCGTTACGCCATTCGTGCAGGTCGGAACTTACCCGACAAGGAATTTCGCTACCTTAGGACCGTTATAGTTACGGCCGCCGTTTACCGGGGCTTCAATTCGGAGCTTGCACCCCTCCTTTTAACCTTCCGGCACCGGGCAGGCGTCAGACCCTATACGTCGTCTTGCGACTTCGCAGAGCCCTGTGTTTTTAGTAAACAGTCGCCACCCCCTGGTCTGTGCCCCTGGACACTGGTTGCCCAATGCCAGGCTCCCTTCTCGCGAACTTACGGGAGTAATTTGCCGAGTTCCTTCAACAGAGTTCTCTCAAGCGCCTTGGTATGCTCTACCAGTCCACCTGTGTCGGTTTGGGGTACGGTCTCAATGCGGAAGCTATTTCCAGGAACACCTTCACTGCCCACCCAATCCAGTAAGGGTAGACAATTTCCAGTATCCGTCACTTTCCGCTGGCTCAGGAATATTAACCTGATTCCCATCGACTACGCCTTTCGGCCTCGCCTTAGGGGCCGGCTTACCCTGCGCTGATTAGCATTGCGCAGGAACCCTTGGACTTTCGGCGAGGGAGTCTCTCACTCCCTTTATCGCTACTCATGTCAGCATTCTCACTTCTGATACCTCCAGGCTGCCTCGCGGCAACCCTTCACAGGCCTACAGAACGC